>NZ_JACSWC010000204.1 GCF_016888165.1 Halomicronema sp. CCY15110
CACTTGCAGCTGATTAACCCGATCTGGCCGGATGCCCAGCCCTACGACATGATTTTTGTGGTGGCGGTGGCGCTGGTCGTGGTGGGGCTGAATCGCCAAACCCTGTGCCGCAAAACTGGAGCCGTCACTCAGGTGATGCCCGCTGCAGTGCCGCGAGAGCGACCGGGAGAGCTCACCGGAGACACCAACCTGTGAGCCGTTCAGCTTGGTGGGAGAGGGTGCGACTTTGGCGATCGCGGTGGGTTGATCCCCACTTTTTGACATTCATGTCAGGAACAAGACAGCGTGCCTGGTTCCGCCGCTGGTGGTTGCCTTTAGGCTTGGCTCTGCTGCTCATGGCCTTCCAACCCCGTCCCCTGGTGATCTCCGATCGCACCCAGGCAGTTCAAACCGTGCTGGATGAGGCGCAGCACCAGTACGGTTTTCCAGGCGCAACGGCAGCTTACGTATTACCCGATGGCACGGTGGGGGTCGTCGCGACGGGGCTGGCCGATCGCGAAACGGCAACCCCGATGACGGTGCGATCGCGGATGCTAGCCGCCAGCATTGGCAAGACCTTTGTGGGAGCCACGGCGATCGCCCTCGCCCAGGCAGGGAGGCTGGATCTGGATGCGCCAATATCGCGGTATGTAGGCGATCGCCCCTGGTTTGCCCGCCTCCCCCATCACGCGGACATCACCTTGCGCCATCTGCTGACCCACAGTTCCGGGCTGCCTGACCATGTGCATTTAGCCAGCTTTGCCAACGCCGTTTCCCGTCAGTGGCAGCAACCTGGCAATCCGTTTCCGCCAGAATCCTTGCTGGAATTTGTCTTGGATCAGCCACCCCGCTTTGCGCCGGGAACCGCCTGGGCTTACTCCGATACCGGCTATATTTTGGCCGGACTGGTGATTGAAGCTGTGACGGGCAGCCGCTACTACGATGAAATTCAAACCCGGTTTTTGACGCCGTTGGGGTTAACGTTTACGTCCCCCGCCGACCGTCGCTGGCTGCCGGGACTCGCCGCTGGCTACATGGCCGCCGATAATCCGTTGGGATTGCCGCCTAAAACCACCACGGCGGATGGCGTCATGGTGTGGCATCCCGGCTTTGAGTGGACTGGGGGCGGCTTGGTCAGCAATGCTCGCGATTTAGCGGTCTGGGGAGCCGCTCTGTTTGGGGGGCAGGCGATGCCGGGTGACTATTTAGATGATTTGCTGCAGGCCGTTTCCATTCGCCCCGACAGCGACAATGTTCAGTATGGCAGCGGCGTGGGGATTTATCGCCGCGGTCCCTTTGGCCCTGTTTATGGTCATGGTGGTTGGATACCAGGCTACAGCTCCAGCCTCCGCTACTACCCCGACTACCAAGTCGCCATTGCGTTTCAAATCAATACTGATATCGGCATTGTCGATGACACGACCCCGGTGGTGCCAGATCTCGAATTGCGTTTGGCTGAGCAGGTGCTGAAAGGACGTATACCCGCCAACCAACCTGCGCAGACAAACTAACGAACTCCTTTGATGAGGTGAGTGAGGTTATTTATGCCACCCGAAAAAAACGTTAGATTAACCCGCGATCGCAGCGACGAGGGTGAGGTGATGACCGCAAATATAAGTCAGATTGGCTATGGAGCGGGGCTTACGGCTGCAGCATTTATGGTGGCCTACGATCTGATGCAAATTTTTCAGATCTTGGGTGTGATTGCTTTCCCGCTCGACGAAATCCTGATCTATGGCACTTCTCTCTGCATCGTAGTGCCATTCATGCTTGCAATCCTCTCGTTACATCACCTGACTGCGCGCGAAGCCCAATTCTGGACTCACGCGGCATTGATCTTCACCGTAATTTACGCTGTTTTCGTGTCTGCTAATTACGTCGTCCAGCTAGCGACTGTGATCCCCGCTAAGCTGGCCGGGGCGTCTGCCGCCGTCCAATGGTTAGAACAAACGCCCCACTCCCTGTTCTGGGACTACGACGCGATCGGTTACATTGCGATGGGGCTAGCGGCGCTGTTTGCCGTCCCGGCCCTCAGTAAGGTGGGACTGGAGCGGTGGGTACGAGTTTCCTTAATCGGCCATGGTCTGGTTACGCCCTTGATTAGCATCGTGTATTTCTCTCCTACATATTCGTACAAGCTATTAATACTGGGCTTTCCCTGGGCAGTCACTGCGCCACTATTCACGTTCCTGTTGGCGCTAGCGTTACGGAAGCGAGACCAGGGGGCCGTCTGACATCGGCACAAGAGGCCAGAGCCCCATTGAGCATGAGGTTTGTCAGCGGGAGACGCCTAACAACGGTTGAGCGTCATCGTGCGCGCGGGGAGCGATCGCCCCTTTCCTCCCACCATCAGCGTGGCTCTACCTATATCGCAAATCTAGATTGGAGGAGAAACATGAATCAAGCCAACGATGGACGATTTCTCGGTCTGTTGGGATTTCTGGGGTTTCTCGGTTTTCTCAGTTTCCAGGACAGCCCCCAGTACTCACATCTAGCGGCACTGGCCGGGCTATCTTTATGTTCCCTCGGGTCGCTGTTGTTTTTTGTGCCCAGGCGGCGGTCCAAGGTTAAGGTCGCGATCGCCCCAAAGCGCAAAGAGTATCTCGGTTTTCTGGGCAGTCCTAATCCAGGGGGTGCGGGGCTGGCGGGGCTGGCCATAATGTCTGGACTGGCGATAGACGCATCAATCCACGCGAGGTCACCATGACTGACCCAGTTGTTCAACCGAAACGGGTTTCCATGAAGGCGCTGTGGCAGGCCGCCCTGACCCGCGATCACTCCTTGTAATCTATCGGTAGCAACTATGATGATTTCACTCATTGGTCTACAGATTGTTTTGCCGCTGGTCTTAATTGCCGGGTTAGCGATCGCTCATCCCCGTAACCTGTTAGGTTTTGCGCTGCAGGCGCTCGTCACGGCCATGACCTTGGTTGCGATCGCCCGCCTCGGCGTCTGGATGTTTCCGCCCTGGTGGACTCCCTATCTCTACGGGGTGCTCTTGGTCGTGGCCGTGGTGATCGGATGTCGCCGCCGCCAGCCGCTGCAACCGTTGCCCTCGCATTGGTTGGGGTGGATGACCACTGTGGCATTCGTGGCATTTGGCGTATGGGTCGGCAACGCCGCTTGGCAAAGTTGGGCAGGTCGCCTGCCGCCCCCCATCCCCGTGGTTGACCTGACGTTTCCGCTACAGGGGGGAGAGTATTTGATTGTGCATGGCGGTAGCAACCTCCAGATCAATCCCCATATGAAAACCCTGGACGAGTCAGTGCCGCGTTTTCGCGCCTATCGCGGCCAGAGCTATGGTGTTGATCTGGTTCAACTCGATCGGTTCGGTCTCCGGGCTGATGGCATTCTGCCCGACGAGCTGGCCGCTTACCAGATTTATGGGGAACCCGTTTTGGCTCCCTGTGCCGGCACCATTGTGCAGGCGATCGACCGCTTTCCCGATATGCCGATTCCCCAGGTTGATCCAGAAAATCGGGCGGGCAATCATGTCATTCTGCGGTGTGGTGAGGTCGATGTGTTACTCGCCCATTTTCGTCCCCAAAGTCTGGCGGTGGAGGCCGGGATGACGGTGCAGGTGGGAGATCGCCTGGCTGAGGTGGGTAACTCGGGGGCCAGCAACGAACCGCACTTACACATCAGTGCTCAACGCCCCGGCCCATCGGCGGCACCACTTTCCGGTGATCCTGTGCCCATACGATTTGCCGGACAATTTTTGATTCGTGGCGATCGCATCACCCCCCCTAACAACCCCTACTAAGTACACACATCTCGATGGCTCCCTCAACATGCTGCATTTACCCGCCCTCACCCTAAATCCCTCTCCCAAAACTGGGAGAGGGACTTGCTCCGGCTCCCCTTCTCCTGTTCTGGGCTACTAAGTACACACAAGTCATGTTGTAGTAGGATGCTGCCAGAAAACATGGGGTCATCGAGATGGAGAATC
>NZ_JACSWC010000205.1 GCF_016888165.1 Halomicronema sp. CCY15110
TTGAGGCCATCTTTCAGGGATGGTCACTAGCCCAGGAGGGATTTATGTGTACTTAGTAGCCCAAAACTGGGAGAGGGGCTGGTCCGGCCCCCCTTCTCCCAGTTTTGGGGTCATCGGACAGGGGACGGTTCCCTATCGGTTGATCCAACAGGGGCAAGCGGAGTCCAAGGGAACCGTCCCCTAACCCATAGGGTGCGTAACCGGTTGTTACAGAAGAGACAATTCGTCATGTCAACCAGCGATCGCACTCGGCAGTTCCACTGACATCTTGACTGCTTACGTGTGCAAGGCATTGGTGCCGTACCAGAGACTACTGAAAACCGCAGATTTTTCCAAAAAAGATTGAGCCGGGTGATATGAAACGAAAATCCCGGGGGTAGTCTAACGACATGGAGCTAGACACAACACATTTCGCCCAACGGCTTCTCAAGGAGAAAAACTAAACCATGAAAATGAACTTTGCCTATAACCTGCTCAAGCAACTGCGTAGCAAGAAAGATGAAGGTGGTTTCACCCTAATTGAACTGCTGGTGGTCATCATCATTATCGGTATCTTGGCTGCGATCGCTTTGCCTTCCTTCCTCAACCAAGCTAACCGCGCCCGTGAAACTGAAGCAACTAACGCGATCGGTTCCTTGAACCGGGGGCAGCAAGCCTTCTATCTAGAGAACGTAGAATATACTGACACAGCTGCTGATTTGGATGTCGGTACCGTGGAAAACACTGAGAACTACGGTTACGGTAGCCAAACAGTAGCGCAAACTGATGCGGGTGTTGGGGATAGTACATTCTTGGTAGGGCAGAACGCTGCTGGCGATGATAATCAAATCGCCGTCATTTATGCGACACCGAGAGCCAACCTGCGCGGCTTTGCCGGCATCTCTTATGTGGAGACTGTGGTGCAAGGTGCAGGTGCAGACGCAACGACTAAAAGCGTCACTTCAGGCCTCATTTGCCGTGAAGTGGGTGCTGACGTAGAGGCTGCCGGCATCGCCAATGCACCTGGGGCGGCATATCCTGGGGGTGCTGATCCGACCGCGGAAGACTTTTGTGGTGGTATGCAGCCTGTAAACTAAGCTTTGCGCCTGGCTTAGGCTCTGCAAAGTCTTTGATGGCTCTGTCAGCAGTGACAGAGCCATTCTTGTCTTTAAAGCTTAAGTCGTTCCCCGTGAGACTTTTTTAGCTAATAAACTGAGCACACATAAAGATCTCTACATACGGTATCTGGCAGATAGCCATGAATTTGTATCAACATCGCTGGTTTGCTTATGCGGGCCCAATCATTGGTTTACTCATTCTCATTGCAGCCATTCTCGGCCTGCAACAGCAGCGATTGCAGGCCATCCACAACCCCGACTCAGAGACGCTGGCCACTGACGCTACCAATGACGAGCAGCAACGGGAACTCCAGGTTGCGCTGCTAGATTCACTGCCAGATTTCGGCTTTCGGAATCTCTGGGCAGACTGGACTTTTCTGAATTTTTTGCAGTATTTTGGCAACTTTGAATATCGCCAGGAGACCAGTTACCGTCTCAGTGGCGATTACTTTGAGATCATTCTCGATCGCGACCCTTATGCTTATTTACCCTACGAATATCTTTCCAGCAGCGTCTCGCTGTTTGCAGGTGAGCCCAAACGAGCGGTTGCCATGCAGGAGAACGGATTGAAATATTTAGCACCCGATTTTCCGCCTGAGAGTTATTTCATCTGGCGGCATAAGGGTATTGATGAAATCTTATTTCTGGACGATTATGATGCATCGGCCAAATCTCATGACATGGCTGCCAGTTGGGCGGCACAATCCTCCTTGCCCGCTGCGAAAGAGGACCAACATTCGTTAAGAGACACAGCTGATTTTTTGGCCCAAGGTGATTTCGATCCGGCTGCGGTGCAAATCACGGCCTGGGCTCAGCTGATTCGCACCGCGCCTGATGCCCAGACTCAAGACAAGGCCATTGAGCGCTTGAGAACTCAATTCGGGGTCGAGGTGGTTTGGCAGGAGGATGGCACCTTCTTTCTCCGGCAGATCTCCCCTAATGAGGAGGGGACTGCTGAGCAGTGAGCCAACGCTCAGATGCCCTAGTGCAAGAAGTGGCGGATGCCGGTCATGGCCATGACCAGGCCGAGTTCGTTGGCGGCTTGGATGGAGTCGGCGTCGCGTTTGCTGCCGCCGGGCTGCACGATCGCTCTTATCCCCGCCGCTGCAGCTGTGCGCACTGAGTCATCAAAGGGAAAGAAACCATCGCTGGCGAGCACTGCGCCTTGGGCTTGATCACCCGCTTGGTCAAGGGCGATTTTGGCTGCGCCGACCCGGTTCATCTGTCCCGCCCCGACGCCGAGGGTGGTACGGTTGTTGGTGACCAGAATGGCGTTGGATTTGATGTGTTTTACCAAGCGCCAGGCAAATAGCAGCTCTTCCAGGGTGTCGGCGTCGGGCTTTTGGTCGGTGACGATTTCCCATGCGGAGGGATCGTCTTCGATGTTGTCGGTCTCTTGCACCAGGAAGCCGCCCGCGATCGCTCTGGGGGCGTGAGTCGGTCCCGTCAAGAGATCTTCGAGTAGCAACACCCGCAGGTTGCCCTTCTTCGCCAAAATTTCTGCGGCGTCATCATCACACCCCGGCGCAACGATACATTCCAAAAAGGTTTTGGTCATGGCGGTGGCGGTGTCGCCATCAATGGGGCGATTGAGCGCGACGATGCCGCCAAAGGCAGACACGGAGTCGGCGTCAAAGGCTTTTTGATAGGCTTCCGCTAGGGATGGGCCTTGGGCTGCACCACAGGGATTTGTGTGCTTGAGCACGGCGGCGGCGGGCACTTGCGCTGGAAACTCGGCAATGATGCGGCGGGCGGCTTCGAGATCCACCAGGTTGTTGTAGCTGAGGGGCTTGCCCTGCACCAAGTTGGCTGCGGCCCAGCCGGAGGGGACATTGCCCGTTTGATACCAGGTGGCGGGCTGGTGGGGGTTTTCGCCATAGCGCAACTGCTGTCGCTGGAGACCACTCAGGGTCCACCGTTGGGGCAGTTCGGTAGCGACGTCGATGTCGATGTTGGCTTCGGAGTCCGCAGCGGAGAGGTAATGGGCGATCGCCTGGTCGTAGGTGGCGGTGTGCCAAAAAGCTTGGCGGGCACAGTCTTGCCGGAAACCGGGGGTGACTTCGCCCTCGTACTCAGTCAGTTGCGCGAGATAGGGCGCATACTGTTCGGGGTTACACAGGATAGTGACGAAAGCATGATTTTTAGCCGCCGCACGCACCATGGTGGGGCCACCAATGTCAATTTGTTCGATCGCTTCCGGCAGGGTGACATCGGGCTTCGCAATGGTTTGCTCAAAGGGATAGAGGTTCACCACCACCAGATCGAAGGCGCGAATGTTGTTGGCGGCCATCTCTTCCGCATCGCTGGGCAGACCCGGACGACCGAGGATGCCGCCATGAATGCGGGGGTGCAGCGTTTTGACGCGACCGCCGAGAATTTCGGGGGAGCCGGTGTAGTCGGACACTTTGGTGACGGGGAGTCCAGCATCGGCGATCGCTTTGGCGGTGCCACCGCTGCTGACAATTTCAAAGTCAAACGACTCGACCAGTGCCTTGGCCAAATCCACCAATCCCGTTTTGTCGGAAACACTCAGCAATGCTAGCCGCGACATGGCGCTCATCCCGTTTCTTTGCATCCTTCAATATACCGGGGGGCGGGGGGGTGAGGGTAGGGGGTGAAGGGTGTGAGGGTGGAGTGTGGCAGGGGGTGAGGGTGTGAGGGTGGCAGGGTGTGAGGGTGGAAGAGGCGGGGGAGAGATTAGGAGCCGGGGAGATGGGGGGTGAGGATAGAATCGTGACCGAGAATAGAACGAGTCGGACTGGGGAGAAATATGGTGTTGAGGGCGATCGCGAAAGAGACGGATGAGGCGGCGGATAAGTTGCTGATTGGGCTGCACGGTTGGGGGGCAAATGCTGAAGACTTAGCCACGTTGGCGGACTATCTGCCGCTGCGGGGCTTCAAAATGTTGTTTCCCGATGCGCCGTTTCCGCATCCCCATGCACCGGGGGGCCGCATGTGGTATGGCTTTCCCATGGGTTACGACTTTCAGAGCGAGCATGATTTTGCCCAGCAGGCCGATTTGCAAGAAAGTCGGGCGTTATTGCAGCAGTGGCTGGGTCAGGTAGCGGAGGAAACGGGAATTCCGACGGAACGGACGGCGATCGCGGGGTTTTCGCAAGGGGGGGCGATGACGCTGGATGTGGGGCTGCAACTGCCGCTGGCGGGGGCGTTGATTCTCAGTGGCTATTTGCACAGCGCGCCAGTTCCCAACGCAGATTTGGGGCCGGTGCTGATGGTGCACGGACGGCAAGATCCGGTGGTGCCGATCGCCCGAGCGCACCAGTCGCGCGATGTCCTCAAGTCGCAGGCGGTTGATTTGACCTATCAGGAATACGATATGGGCCATGAGATTTCGCCATTGGTGCTGCGGGAGATTCGGCTGTTTTGTGAGCAGTTGCCGATTTGAGAAGGTTTTGAGCGAGAACGTGGATGAGCGGGGGCAAGGGGAGATGAGGGGCATTATCCACTCGGTGACCTGTCCACTCTGGGGCAATCATCAATAAATCTGTGAACTAACCTGAAAAGGTGGATGAGTGCCTGTCTAATGTGGGGACTCTGATCTGGACTGATGCCGTTTACCCCCAGCTGCAATCTGCCGTGACTCAAGAATTTCATTTATCTATCACTGCCCTGGGTAGCGATCGCTATCTGATTCGCACTGAGGACACAGCGGCGGGAGTGCCCGTGGCGGAATCGCAGGTGGAATGGCCGGTGGAAGACTGGCTCCAAATGGCGCAGCCCGCGCTGGATGATCCAGTCTTGGGGCTATTGCAAGGCACAGCGGATTTGGGCGATCGCCCCTCAGATCTCCAAGCCCTGGGGCAAGAACTGTATCGGGCCTTGTTTCAAGACGAGGCGATTCGCGAGAGCTGGCTGCGGGCGCAGGGCATTGCCCAAAACCGAAACGAAATTTTGCGGTTGCGGTTGGGGCTCAAAGATAGCCGCCTGCAACGCCTCCCCTGGGAACTGTTACGCCAGGGCCAGCAGCCCATTACCACCCAGGGTAACCAAACCTTTGCCCGCTATGCCGCGCATTTACTGGTGACGCAAACCGCAGAAATGCAGGCGCTTTCGGGGGTGGATGACACGATTCGGGTGTTGATGGTGCTGGCGAGTCCGCACGACCAAGACCATCTCCAGCTCTTGCAGGAAGTGCGACAGATTCAAGACTTATTGGCCTTACCCGCCGCGCGATCGACCCCGATTCAGATTGACATTTTGGAGCAGCCCGATCGCAGTCAACTGGCGCAAAAGCTGGAGCAGGGGCACTATCAAGTGCTGCACTACGCCGGCCACAGCGACTTTGGCCAAGGCGGGGGCGATTTGTCTCTGGTCAATCGACAAACGGGGCTAACGGAGCGGCTGGCGGGGGATGACCTGGCGGGTTTGCTGGTCAATAATCAGGTGGCGTTGACCATTTTCAATTCTTGTCGCAGTGGTCATACGGCGGGCGATGACGCCGAAATGGACTGGCGGCAGCAAAATCTGGTGCAGGCGTTGGTGACGCGCGGGGTGCCTGGCGTGATTGCCATGGCGGAACGGATTCCGGATGGGGTGGCGATCGCCTTCACCCAGCTGTTCTATCAAAATCTGCGGCGGGGCTTGCCCATTGACGTGAGCCTGAGCCGCACCCGCCAAGGGTTGATTGCCAGTTTTGGGTCTGATCAGCATTACTGGGCCTTGCCCATTTTGTACATGCACCCTGAGTTTGATGGCTATTTGACCCGGCGCGATCGCGAGGCCGACGCCCAACTCAATCCCGATGTGCTCTCTGCGCCTGAAACCATCCCCTCGCCCCTCGACTTTGAAGCAATCCCCAACGCGACATCAACCGGAACGACGGGGCAGACCGCGACAGTCGCGAATGCCTCGGTAACCGTGCTGCCGCCGGAGTCGGGGGTCAATGACTCCGCGCCACTGCCCGATTTGCCGACCGACGCCGGAGTCGCCGCGACCCTACTGAGTCAACTAGAGACGCCCAATGCTCCCGATACAGAGGAGGATGAGCTGCTCGCCAGCTATGTGCAACAGCTGTCGCAAAACGCTGCCGCCCGGGCGGAACCCCCGATCGCCGCCGATGCTGAAGAGGTGCTGCTCGATGACCAGACCCAGCGGGCGGGCATGGCGATTTACGACACGCTGCCAGATATGCCGCCGCCAGCTGCCAAGGCGGTACCGCCGACCGCAGAACAGCCGGGATCAACAGCAGCGACCTTCTCGGTGTCGGAGGCTCACCCCTCGGCTCCGTCGTCCGTGACAGCGCGATCGCCCCGTCAGCCCGAAAAGCCCATCCTGGTTTGGTTTGCGCTCGGTCTCGTCGGCATTGTCGGCGTGGTGGGCCTCAGTCTCTTTGCCTTGCGCTGGGGCGGGCGCGACGTGGCGACGCCTGCCGGCAACGATACGCCCAGCTCGGTGGTGACGAGCGAAGATGTCGCCGTGGCCCCCGCTGAGCCCCAACCCGCCAACGAGGATCCGGACACGTTGATCCGTCGAGCCGAGGCAGCTATTCGCGACGGTCGCTATGCCGATGCCCGGGAAGACTTCAACCTGGCGCTGGATCAAGCGCTAATGGGCAACGTGCCCCACAGCGACGTGAGCGATCCGATTTGGACGTGGGTCAAAGATGCCACCCAGTCTGATTTACTCTTCATCAAAGGCCGCCTGGCCTGGCAAGAGGCCAAACTCATCACCTATGAGCAGGGTGAGTTTGATAGCCGCTTTAACCAGCGCACCTATATCGAGCAGGCTCGCGAAGCTTGGGAATTAACCGACAACACCTTGATTGAGGGGCGCATTGCGCGGGGTTTTGCCGCCTATGCCGAGGCCGACTGGAATAGCGCGATCGCCAATTGGGAGGCCGCGTTAACCTTGCACGATGCGCAACGGGAGCGCCAGCCCAATCCGGCAGGCAATGTGCCCGCTGATCCCGCCGTGCTTCACGCCTATGCCGGGCTGATCATGGTTCACACCCGGCTGGGCAACATGAACCTCGCCGGACTGGCAGAAGACCCTGGCCTGAGCACCGCCAGCGACACTGATCAGGCAATTTTGAATGCGGAAGCGGAGTTGAATCGGGCGATCGCCCGCGAATACTTCCTGCGCCTGCAAGAGATGGACGAGCTGAGCTGGATGGATCCGCAAAAACTGAGCATCGTCACCGCCGCCCCCGAAGACCAACTCAACTGGATTTGGAGCCTCGACCTGCTAGAAGACTGGCGCACCGCCTATCGCTATTGGGAGCAAGAAACGAGCAGTTCTGTCCTCCCCAATCCAGAATAAGTTGGAACCTTGCCGCTACATTAGGGGCAGTTGCGCTGTGTATTGGCTATGACTTCTCCCTCAACAACCCTCAAGTCACTAACCGCTGAATCCATCTCTGAGGCCGCTTTTGCCCCCTTTGGCCAGGTCATCTTCCCCTCGGAAGATGGGGCTCCCTACGGGCCGGATGACGCCCAACTCAAGCTCGACGAGGGGATTCCCCGCTTCTACATCATGCGGCTAGAGGGCAAGGGGCGGCAGTTCCACGCGATTACTCGCCATCGCCGCTGTACCCAGTGTTTGGGCGCGCTGGCTGGGGCCGAGTGGCTGATGGCGGTGGCCCCACCCAGCGACGCCGACGTGCCCGACCCGGCAGACATTAAAGCGTTTCGCATTCCCGGCAATTGCTTCATCAAGCTCCACGTCGGCACCTGGCACGCCGGACCGCTATTTGACGCGCCCGTGGTGGATTTTTACAATCTGGAACTGAGCGACACCAATGTGGTGGATCACCAAACCTGCAACCTGCGATCGCGCTTCCACGTAGAATTTGAAATCGTGTAGAGCAAAAAGGACGATTGATGGCGAAATTTGTCATGTGGGGCAGCTACTGCGAAGACGCCCTGGAAAAGCGCACGCCCTATCGGGCCGATCATCTGGCGGGGCTACAATCGCAAAAGGATAGTGGGGTGCTTCTTTCCCTCGGCCCTACGGTGGATAACACCAAAGTGTTTGGCATTTACGAAGCGGATGATCAAGCCACCGTGCATAAGCTGATTGAAAACGACCCCTATTGGCAGAACGGCATCTGGACGGACTATGAACTCTACGCTTGGAATCAGGTGTTTTGATGGCCGCCATCGCCGTCCTCAAGACCCCACTGAGGCCGCAATGTGTCATCCCCACGGCTCAGATTTCCTGATTGGGCTTCCATTTGGCGGCTCGTAGGTAGCCTTCGAGAAAGGGCAAGCCGCCGATCGCGGGCAAAAAGTACCGCGAGGTGCAAAGCAACCCCAACGCCGCTGCCGTAGCGGCATCTAAGTAAGGGGCGTAGAGAAAGACCAGCGCGGCGTCGCGGGTGCCCACTCCGGCGAAGGTGAGGGGCAACAGCCCGGCCAGGATGGCTAACGGCGACAGCGCCAAGCTCGTCAGGAATGGCACCCAAGCATTCAGCGCCAGGATGAACAGCCAGATTTGCAGCAGGTGCAGGAGCCAGATGAAAACGGAGATGCCGGTGACGCGCAAAAGCTGACGGCGATCGCGCCAAAAATAGGCGTGCATTTCGCCCCAAGCGACTTGCAGTTGCTTAAATTTGACCTTGATTTTTTGAGGAGCGAGCTGCTGGCCCAGGGCAAAAAAGAGATTGGCAAATCGCGTTGAGCCCAGTAGCAATAAGCCCCCGGTTAAGCCCGCCAGAATGCACACCGTCATGAGCCAAAAGAAGGCATCTTTTTGGGGATAGAGCCACAGGCCAAATAAACACCACAGCAGCAGCGATAGCAAATCGCAGGCTTTTTCAAACACCACGAGGGACAGGGCGAGGGACGTACTCAAATGGCCGCGATCGCGCATGAAATAGGCCTTGGCAATATCCCCCGCTTTCGACGGCAACACCATGTTCAACACGCAGGCCGCCAAAATGAGCCGATTGGCTTCCCAAAACGGCAGGGGCTGATGGGGCGGCATGAGCCAGCGCAACCGCAGAGCCGTGATCAGGGTGATGGGCACCACCATGCCGAGCCCGACCATTAGCCAACCGAAGTGAGAGTGCCGCAAAACTGCCAAGAGATCTTGGAACGGAATGCGCCAGTAAATCAGCCCCAGGATAACCAGACTGACGGCAATGGAAATCAGCCGTTTTCCCCGATTACTCATCGGCTGATTTCCTGGTGATGTCCGCGATCGCCCTCGGCCTCGATGGCGTTAGCGTCCCACTGCACTTTAATCACCTGCGCTTGCTCCAGGGGCACAGGCTCCGGCGGCAGCAGCGATGGCAGCAGCTCTTCGCGACTGAAGCTATCGGCGCTGGCCACGTGTCGCAAGTTTTGACGCGGACTGGCGATCGCCCTCCCCCCCGGCCATGCCCCCAAGCGATCGTGCAAAGTCACTCCCCCCGGCCCCCATGCAATCGTGCGCTCGAAACCGGGGCCAGTACCGCTGCCGGGACGAAAGATCATGGCTCGTTTGAGTAGCGGAATCAGCCGTTGTCGGAGCACAAACGCCAAGAGCCGCAGGATGCTGTGCTTGATCGGCGTGGGCACATGAAAGCTGGTTCGCGGACAGTGACCGGAAATGCGTAGGGAATTGTCTTCATAGGCGATCGCCCAATCTGCCGACCACCAGTTAGAAGTCCATCCTTTTTGCCCTTGCCGAATGCGCCAGCCGTATTCCACAATCGGCGGCTGTCCTGCTGACTGGTGCCGATGAATGCGGACTAAGCCGCCTTTGCGAGCCGCCACATAAGCCGTCCAGGGTTGCGCGTGGGGACGATAAACCGCGTACCCACAGCCCGGTAACCAGAGGGCTTCTGACCAGGTGGGCAACTGGGCGGGCTGCATGGCGGCGAGGTAGGGCAGGCTGCGCACAATGCTGGCAAAGAGGTAGTGGCAATGGTAGCGATCGTCGGTGCTCCAGGCAAAATGATGGGGCTGGTCGAGGTCGCGAAATAGCGTTTCGACCAGCCAGGTGGCGGTGGGGTTCCAGGATGCGGCCCGCACCAGCCCGTAGGGCACCACGTAGTCGGTATTGCGGCTGTTGAGGGTACTCGGCAACCGCCCGTCGCCCCCCACCAGTGGGGCCAAAAAGGCGATCGCCCGGTCAATGGCGGCGATCGCCCGCTCATCCCCAGTCGCGTCGTGATAGTCGATCAGGGCATCCAGGGTGACGGTTAAATAGCCAAAATCTGGCCCCCCATATTCGTTAAACCAGCCTTCGGGATGCTGGGCCTGAAACAGTTGCGTTGCCAGCACTTGAATTCGACTGGCTAAATTGGGCACCAGTCCCGCTTTAGCGGCAAGAGCTAAGCCCGCTAAACCCGCTGCCTGCTGATTGGTGGCTCCCGCTTCTACGCGATTGGCCAGGTGCTGAGCCAGGCGACGCAGCGGCTCCCGATGGACTTGGGCGGCCAGGTGCGGGGCGTGGGTTTCCCAATCCAGCAGCAGGCGACCAGCGGCATACAGGCCAAACGCCGCTGGCGGATAGCCGGCTTCAAAGGGGTAATATTCATCCACTCGACCCTGGCGATCAACCTGTCGAGCTAGGGCGTTGAGGGCGGCGACAGCCCAGCGATCGCCTTGCGGTGTCGGCTCCAAGGAGGGCACCTGTCCCGTGCGGATGGCCTCTAGGGTAAACGCTCCCTGCTGCAAAATGCTGGAGGGAAAATCGCGGATTTTGTAATGCCAGTAGTTGCGGTCAAAGCAGCCAAAGGTGGGGGAATCGGGATCGCGATCGCACTGCGTCAAGACGCGGGGCACCTGATGTTCGACGTAGCTTTGGAAGATGGGCAACAGGGGCATGGGTAAGCAGCAGGGATGGAGGAGAGGTGAAAAAGCCGTTGAGGAGCAGGGGAGCTAGGGAGTAGGGTAGAAAGGGAGCGGCGCTCGATTTAGTCGTCTGAGTGACCCACTCCGGCTCCGGTGGCGGCAGGGTGGGTGAGTTCGGCCCAGCGATCGCCAGCCCCCTCGACCACAAACTGGGTTTGGCCGAGCCCTTTACGTTTGGTGGGTTTCGACAGGCCTTTCCAGGTTTTGCGCAGGGTGTTGAAGGCTGGCCCAACCAAGCCCAGGGGCAAACGGGCAATCACCCAACGGGCCAAGGGCCAACGACCGATCGCGAAGGAACCGCTGATCACCCGTTCGACTCGATAACGACTGCGATCGATCGCCGCTGGGCGGTAACCAAAGTCAGGAATGGGCTGTCCCCGCCGCTGTTGCCAATCCAGCCGAATGTAGGTGCCGCGTTTTTTGAAATCCAGCATGTGACCATGCATGGCGAGGGCTTGACTGACTTCAATGGGGGTCAGTTCCAGGGCCTGCTGATCTTGCATGGCTTGTAGGGTGGCACTGGCCAGGGGCGTCCGCGCCACGATGACGGAATGGCCTCCCCCCGCCGATTCAAACTGGGGCGACCAGGCATCGCCCACCGACAGATCGGTCAACTCGTTGGTAAAGTCAGGGATGATCTGGCAGTTGCGCGAAATGTAGAACGGAATCAAATAGTTGTAATAGAACTTTTGCGCCCGGAACACGCGCCCGTCCTCGACTTCGACCTGCAAATAACCGGGCCATTCTCCCGCCCGCCACTGGAGCGAGGTAATGGCGAGGCGATCGGCTACGCCCTGCGATCGCAAAAAGGCCCGCACCGCCCCCAAATACATATTCGTGCCCGTGTAGGGGCCAGCAACAAACACCACCTTTTGGGCGGCGGGATGTCCGGCAGCCTGCAACATGCGCAGCGTGGCGACCTGTTCTGGCAGGCCCACAAAGGCCAGCTTGCCGTCAAACGCCGCCATCTCCGGCAGCAGGGTCAGCATGGGAGTCACCGCATAGACACTTTGGGCGGCCGCCAGCACTTCTTCCCGATTGCGGGCAATCAGGGGGGTGGCGCGTTCTGGGGTTTTGTATCCCTGTTGCAGCACGATCGCTCCATCCACCTGCCCCGTTTCCAGCAAATGGATCAGCACGCGGCTGATGACGCCCCCAGAAGCGCCCCGGCGGCGAATCCCCGGTTCGGCGGCGTAACCGGTGAACACCTGACGATAGGGGCCGAGTAGCCAGTCGTCCGGCAACGAGCCATGCAGCCATTGAAATAACTCAGGATAGGGCGTCCCGCGACCAGAACAGACTGACCAGGTCAGGGCCAACGCGTCGGCATCAGCGGCTTGGGGCTGGCGGCGCAGATGAGGCAGGGGGCCGCGATCGGTTTCCTGAACATCCAGCAAATCGGGACAGAGCCCCACACAAGCCCCGCAGTGGGTGCAGTTTCCGGGCTGAATCACCTGTTGTTGCAACCGATCCCAATCGTTCATGATCCATCCAAGCGTCCGCATCCAACTTTATCAAGATTCTGAATCATCCCATCTGCGGGCTAATCGATTGCGCCAGAGACTAGGGAGCGGACTGGGCCGATCTCGCCACGCAATTGGCATCCAGCACCGTCCAGCGATCGCGCTCAAACACCGCACACGATTGCACCGCCTGACTGACTATCGGTACCTGGCCTTGGGCAATCTGCTCCGTGGCCTGATCCGCCACTGGTTGAAATTGCCGCATCCATTTACTGTCACTCACATAGGTCGGCGCAAAAGCGTGGTGATCGAGCAGCCAAAAATCGACGCCATATTGCTGAATAAAGGCCGCGACCACCGCCGGCTCATCCGTGTACTGGGCGATGAGCAGGTCGATGACGCGCTGGCGAAACTGCCGATAATACTCGGTGTGGTAGGCCAAGCCATGCTCTTGGGAGACGAGCACAGAGCGGCCCGCAAAGGACGGAATGTTACTGGCTTCGTTCGACAGGGAGGCGATGAGGCTGTCTTGGGGCTGACTCTGAAAAAACTCGTACAGCTCGCCCGAGTCGGCCAAATCGTAGTACGCCGTTTTGGGGTAGTTATTCAGAAAGAGCGGATAGTAGAAGAACGTCGTGATGAAAAACGTGGCGACGAATAGCAACGGGAAACCTTTGCCCACCCAACGTTTTAGCTGATGGTTCTGGGGCGATCGCCCGCTCGTGGTGGCTGATCGACTCCAGCGATCGCCCCACTGAAACAGCGCCTCAAATAAAAAGACCCACACCATGCCCGCCGCCAGCACCAACACCACCCGAATCGTGTGACTGGTATAGCGGCTCGGCAAATGCAACTCAAAGAGCAATAGATGGGCCAGCAGAAACAGCCCAAACGACACCACCAATAGCTGGCCCAGCAAGTCCACATGGGGGCGCACCAGCTGTCTCAAGGACGTTTGCGTTTTGGCCGATGACCAGAGAAACCAGGGCAGCAAAAGCCCCACCCAGCTAGTCACGGGAATCGAGGTGCGCCGATGAAAAATGCCGCTGCGCCCCGGATAGCCATCTAACCAAAAAGCCATATCTGGCCGAAAAAAGGCGTTGCGCCCGCCGGGCTGAAACTCCGGCATCGTCTGGGCCTCGGCCCGACTCACAATACTGCCAAACTCCGCTAGGTTGCCCGTGTAAAAGGCCAACGCCAGAATGAGGGCCATCCCCGCTGCCACTACGCTGTAATCGTGCCAGTCAGTCGATAGCCGAAACCGCCCCTTTTGCCACTGGGCGAGCCGCAGCACCAGTACCCCCACGGAAATCAAAATAATCGGGGGATAAAAAATCGCCTGTAACACCAACACCAGCGCACCCCGCCATCGCGCTTGGCGCAGCACATACAGCAGAAAGGCAATCAGTAAAGGATAGAGAAAGGCCCGTGGCGTTGCTGAAGAGATTTCATCTGACCCCCACAGGGCTTGATTGAGCAGGGCAGCAGAAATAAACGCGGCGAACGGCAGGGGAAAGATTTCCAGACTTAAAAAGAAGCCATAGCCGACCGTGATCACCCCGAGGAAGAACGGCAAAACCTTGCTCACAAAGTCGGGAGTGAAGCCCAGCATCGCCAGGCTGCGATACAGCCACTCATAGCCAATCGGCGCTGCCGCCTGAAAGTAATCGGCAATCAAATCGTTGGGAAACAGCGCCGGATCCAAAAACCGCTGCATCCAAAAAATATGCTGCCGCGCATCATCCTGCACCACATAGTCACTGGCGAAGGCTTGTTGCAGCGCCAGACTGCCATAGATGACGGCAAACATCATGCTGAGCCCCAGCCAGAAATATCGACTCCGCTGGGAGCGTTGCGTTAGTAAGGCCAATGCAGGGGAAAGAGCCATAAATCTGAGGGGAAAACAGCGTCAAAAGCAGCATCAAACAGAGCACAGGCTCAGCCATCATGGGAGCGAGAACGGGGCTGAGTCCAATGGGAACGACGCAGGTGCAGTTGATTTTCTTCCAGAATTTTGCGATTCACTGCGAGCAGGTCGGCCACGAAGCCCAAAATCCAGAGTTGAAAGCCCATCAGCATGAGAACCGCTGCCAAAATCAAACTCGGGACGTGCGATCGCGGCGTACCGCCAAAGTACAGCACCAGCCACCGCACCCCGATGAGAAAACCGGCGGTAAACGGCACCGTCCCCGCCAGCGCAAAGAACCGCAGGGGCCGATAGGTCATGAAAATGCGCAGGATGGTGAAGAGCGATCGCTGCACATATACCGGAATGCTTTTGACCAGGCGCGAGGGTCGCAGATCCGCGTTGGTGTGAACCGGGACAGACTCCACCTTCATGCCCTTTTGCCCGGTCTGAATGATGGTTTCCAGGGTGTAAGTGTATTCGTTGAAAACGTTGAATTTCAGCGCGGCCTCGCGACTAAAAGCCCGAAAGCCGCTGGGCGCATCGGGGATTTGGGTATTGCTGGCGAGCCGCACCGCCCAACTGCCCAGCTTTTGCAACTGCTTTTTGACCGGGGAAAAGTGGGGAATGTCTTGAATCGGGCGCGCGCCCACCACCATGTCAGCCTCACCTTGCAGAATCGGATCAATCAGGTGGGGAATATCGGCGGCGTTGTATTGGTTATCGGCGTCGGTATTCACAATGATGTCTGCCCCTGCCCGCACCGACGCTTCGATGCCCGTCATAAAGGCTCTGGCCAGTCCCTGATTGTAGGGAAGCCGCACCACATGGTGAACGCCAGCCGATCGCGCCACTGCCACCGTGCGATCCCAACTGCCGTCATCAATGATCAGCCATTCCACCTGGTCAATGCCGGGCAGGCTGGTCGGCAATTCTGACAGAGTGAGGCCGAGGGTCGCTTCTTCGTTGTAACAGGGAATCTGAATGATGAGCTTAACCATGCAGGCAACCGGGGGCTAGCAGAGTCAATGACGATGAGGTTAGCGGCGATCGCCACCCGACGCGCCCCATTAACATCCAGCATCCATCATCCCCCAATGCGGTCGATTGGCACGGGCGATCGCCGAAAAAATTGCGTCAGTTTCACTCGCTGGTTGCAGGCTACTCTCGGACAGATGGTTTGCTTGAGGAATGGTGCGAGGGTCGTCTCTTCGCGATCGCGGTATTAAAATTAAGGCAATCTCTCAGCGCAATAATTGCCGCGATCGAGGTCACACCATGGTTCAAACCTCAACTCGATACATTACTCAGGCCGCCTTTGAGCAGCTTTGCCACGAGCATCCTGAGCGCCTGATGGAACGTACCGCCCAAGGAGAACTCGTTAACGTGTCACCCGTAGGCGGAGAAGGCAGCAACCAAGAGGCCACTCTCATCATCAAAGTGGGTATCTGGAATGAGCGCACCCAACTTGGTCAAGTCTTTAGCTCTCAAGGCGCTTTCCGATTACCCTTTGGCTCGACTCGCGCACCTGATGTTGCTTGGCTTAGCCAAGACCGCTGGGATGCCTTGACACCGGAACAACGCATTGGCTTTCCGCCCATTTGTCCCGATTTTGTGATTGAGTTGCGGTCTTACTCCCTCTCTGGTGGCCAGCTCAAACCCCAATCGCTCGCAGAGTTGCGGACAAAGATGACCGAGTATGTGGCGAGTGGATTGCGGCTGGGGTGGCTCATCAATCCGCCAGATCAGCAAGTGGAAATTTATCGGCAAGGCCAAGCCGTACAAGTGGTTGCCATGCCCACGGTGTTGTCAGGCGAAGCTGTGCTGCCAGAGTTTGAGCTGTCAGTCTAAGGGCGACTGAACGCTGACATAGGCGATCAGTCTACCGCTCAGAATCAGGGCTGAGCGATGTGCCAAAGGTTGAACGAAAAGGCCGCTTTCCCGCAACCCTCATCAACATCCAGCCTGCCCTCATACAGTTGATCGGCAGGGCCGCCGCCATTTGGTAGGCTCATGCCAAACCCCAGTTTTCAACATAGACGTGGTTTAACTCGAATCACTGTAGTTGCTGGCATTACGGCCTCAGATGAATGAGCGTCGGTCAGGGGGAGTGGCTCCTGACCCCTGACCGGACGCACTATGCCATCGGGGAAGCTGTTGCAGTTGCATCCAGCGTGAGCACAAAATCATTGAAATCGAAGTCGGTGAGATCTTCAAAGCGCCAAACATTGCCATCGCGCTCAATGCGGCCCATGCCACCAATCCCATCGTCAATGGTGACCAGGTTATGAACATTGCCATCGACCAGTAGCGCCGGGGCATAGTAAGCGCCGCCCGCTAGCATGATAGTTTCCTCAACAGTGGATAGATTACTCACCGTCAGTTCTACGCCTTCGAGCAAACTGGTGCGGACAGCATCTTCGTACCCACTATCGCCGGGCTTCAGGCCCGCCACCTGGCCTTGAGCATCGGTCTCATAAAATTGGAGAATGTTGTCGAAAGCGGCTTCGCGAGACAGGGTCAGCTCAGCGGTCACGTCACCATCAAAGCCAGTAAGGTCCAGTAGTTCAGCGATCGCGGCTGGAGCAGGCGCATCAGAAACCGCTGCCAACCCCTGGAAGTTGATATCACCATCCGTCCCAATCATGCCCAGATTCGTGGCTAACCCAGTGGCCAAATCAACGGTGTACAGGGAAGCGTTCGACACCACAAAGGCCGTGTTGTCATCGGGTGACGACGACACAATATCGAAACCACCCAGGGTATCGATATCGAACCCTAAATCGCCAATAGTTTGCAAGACGCCATCATTGGGCGGATTTTGCAGCAGCAGACTGTCGAGGACGGCGTCAATGTCAAAGAGCTGAGTCGCTTCTGTCCCCGCAAAGGAATTGGTATAGGCGGCGGCGGTCACGGTGGGATTTACCCCAGCGTTGACATCCCCCGCAGCAAAGGCCAAATCACCATCAACAATCACGTCGCCTGTATCAACATTGATGCGGAAGTCCTGCTCATTGTCCCCGACTAGGCGGAGGCGATCGGCCACAGGATTGAAGTCAAAGCCCGAAATACTGTCACCCTCAAACGGTAGAGACAATGTACTCACGAGTTCCGCAACGTTATCGCTGGTGGCCAGGTTGCGAATGATGGGGCCATTTTCCCCCGCCACTCCCTGGTGTAGGTGAACCGCGCTTTGAGGATTCCCTTCGGCATCGGGAGCGCCGACCGGCAGTAGCGGACTGGTGAGCTTACTGAAAGTACCCTCAGTGGTCAGTTGGTTGGTTGAGTCATCGTAGATAATCCCAAAGCTGCCGCTCGCCGGGCCATCGGGTGGAGTGACGGCTCCCACTTGCTGACTTTCCGCGATCGCAATGCCGCTGGCGACGATATCGTTTTCCAGCTCAATATCGACTTGACCGCGCAGTTCGCCGCTGCCAAAGTCTGCCGTGTGCAGGTTGACGTAGAAAGCATCATTCAGCAACAGCGCCTCTTCCTCGTCGGTGAGGGTGAAATCCCCAAAGAAACTGCCATTGGGATCGACGGTAAAGTTCCGCACGATCGGCCCATTGGCACCCGCCATGGCATTATGCAGATGAATCGCACTCTGGGGATTGCCTTCGGCATCCGTTGCGCCCACCGGCAATAGGTCGCTGGTCAGCTCGTCGAAGGAGCCGCTAATCGTTAGGGCATTGGTGGCATCGTCATAGATCACGTCAAACATGCCGGTCGCGGGACCATCGGGCACCACGGCACCGACCTGCTGCGCCTCTGACATCACCAGTCCGGTGGCAACAACGTCGTTTTCCAATTCAACGGCCACCTGGCCCCGCAGTTCACCCCCATTGAACCCTTGGGTGTGCAGATTGATGTACAGTCCGCCGTCCTCTAGCAAGACCTGCTCTTCCTCCGTCAGCGTGAAAGAGCCGCCAAAGTCACCGCTAGCAAACCCTGTAGGATCCAGGGTGTAAAGCTCGTTGGCCGTCGTTAGGCCATAGATCAAACCATTCGCAGGCCGAGTATCAATGCCGAGCAGCGTGCCGTTAATGCCAGTCACAGGAATCGACATCGTGTCTTCTGGGCTGGTCGGATCGAAGGCCACTAACGTGTTGTCATCCGTGAGGGCAAAGAGTTGCGTGTTAGCGGCTGCGCCTGTGAACCAGGGCTGAATCGTCCCCGCCGCCACGGGAGCAGTAATGCGGAAGGCTTCGCCATTGCCCAAGTCCAATCCGGGAGGGGCATTGCCCATGGCAGCGGTATCGATCGCCTCTGAAACTTCTGTGGGAATCGTCAACCCATGCAGCACAATCTCGCGGTTGGGCAGCGGTGTCAGGTTGTTGTACTGACGCAACTGATCCGGATCGCTCAAGTCAAAGGTATAGGTCGTGTCGAGGTTGAACTCTGAGCCTGAGGGAAACAGCTCAGCCGGATTGATGTCGCCCGCACCGGCCAGGTTTAAGAAATGGGTGAGCGGCGGCGTCCTGTTGGGAGCCGACTCGATCTGTTCAGAGGTCAAATTCAGCACCACGGGGCCGTAGTTGGGCCGACCTTCCAGAAAATTGAGAAAGCCGTCACTGTCCAAATCGCTATCTGCCAGAGTGGGCAGGATCGAGTTTGCTGGACTGCCACCGGTACCATCAAAGAAGCTGCCATCGCCTTGCTCCAGCAGGGGGCGATCGGCATTACCCGCAAACTGTCCGTGGATATGGGCCACGTGGATACCGCCAATATCCATCAGATCTTCAAGTCCTGTTGCGGCGAGCTGGACGCGCAGGGTACGAGTGGTGGTAGTGGGCGCATCCAAGGTCAGGAGGGCTTCACCCATTGCCATGGAGTTAAAGGGCTCTGCTCCATTAAGCGTGAATAGATTGGTCGTAAACTGTTGCATGAGTAATTTGCTCTAGCTTTTCTTGACATCGTTTGAGCGATCGCGCATGGCTGGTGAGTCCTTCACCAGCCGCCACGACGAGTTGTGGGAGATCGGCCACCCTGGGGGTCGGGTGGCGATGTGATCTACCAGCGTCAGATATTCGAAAATATGGGGTTAGCGGCTTTAGACCTTCAGCACCCATTGGTCGCGGGTGTCGGCACTGACGAAAGCCGCCGGGACATAATCAATTTCCACCCCCAAGCTGATGAAGGCGGCGCGAATCGTGGTGGCATGGGCCGCCTCGGCTGAAGCAATGGTGGCTCCGGCGGTGACCAGAGCGGGCGTCATTAAGCGGGCTACTTCGCTGGCATAGGCGATCGCGGCATCGGTTTCTAGAGCCAGGGCCAACTTGGCGATATTCACATCCGAGTCCAGGCCGCCATCGCCCCGCTCTAAATAGCTAGAGAGGTCATAGCTAGACTCGGCCATGACGGGCATACCCCCGAGGTCGCTAATCACCTGAGCCAAGGTGTCGCGGTGAATCATGTGATCGGCTTGATTAGCCAGGGCAATGTTCAACACCGCTTGCCCCACAGCCGAATCACTCAGCTCGCCCGCCGCCGCACTGTAGGCCCAAATCGCCTGGTGCTCGTAATACAGTGCTCCGTTCAAAATCTCGACATCATTCATGGCCGCATCGCTAGACATCATGCCAGCTTGGGCAGGCCGTTTGGTCAAAGCGGCGAAGCCCAAGGCACCCGCCAGACCTGTGACCGCTCCCCCGGCGACTAACCGACGCCGAGACATCCCTTTTGCAGATCGAGAAATACCGTCAATTGGAAACATGCTCATGGCCTTATCCTTTAAGCGCTAACATCATGGACGGGTTTGCTCTTGCAGAACCCAACCTTGATACGAGCAATCGCCCGAATCGGATTGCCGTTTCCCAAAACAATCCAAATTTCTGCCTTAGTCGTATTATTGGCAGCCCTCATATGCCTCCGTTCATGCCCCGTTCCGATGCTGCTGACCCAGATAGCGATCGCGAGTTGGTTCGCAAGCTTCAAGCGGGTAATACTGACGCTCTGGCGATGCTCTATGACCGCTATGCCCCGATGGTTTACACCCTGGCGCTCAAGATGTTGCAAAATGCGGCGGAAGCCGAAGACCTGACCCAAGAAGCCTTTGTCAATTTCTGGCAGCAGCAAAAATATGATCCAGACCGAGGCAGCGTGGGCAGTTACCTCGCCACCTACACGCGATCGCGCGCCCTAGACCGCCTGCGAGTGGGGGGCGGACGTCGCCATATTATGAAAAAGGTGCAGCGCATGACTGGGGCCACCCTGCATCCCCCCACGCCGTTAGAACAAGCAGCGCAAAGCGAACGCCAGCAACGGCTGCGAGAGGCCCTCAACCGCCTGTCGCCCGCCGAACGGGAAGTGCTCGAAATCGCCTACTTTGAAGGTTTGAGCCAGTCACAAATTGCCCAACGGCTGGGCATTCCCCTCGGCACCGTCAAAACTCGCTCTCGACAAGGGTTGCTCCGCCTCCGTGATGACCTCGGCAATAACATTCTTTAAACTGCACTCTCTGCTCTATGAACTCAAATTCGCTGCCTGACAATTGGCGATCGCACCTAGCCGGTTATGTGCTCAATGACCTGACCGAAGCAGAAACGGCCCAAGTGCGGGAATGGTTGGCCCTTTATCCTGAGGTGGCTATCGAATTGCAGGCTTTGGAGGCGTCCTGGCAGAGTCTGCCAGAGAGCCTGCCACCACAGTCACCACCGCCGCCACTGCGAGATCGGGTTTTAACCGCCGTCCAATCTCCACCCAGCAACCTGGCCTCCCCCCCCGCGTCGCCTACGCCAATCCCTCGGCGGCGGCGTCCTTGGGGCTGGGCTGGGTTGGGGCTCGGTTGGGCCGCCACGGCGGTAGCGCTGATCAGCGTTGTGGCGGAAAACCAGCGCCTCAAACAAGAACTGATTCAGAGTGAGGCCGTAGTTGCCAGCTTTCGTCAGCCGAATAATCGCTTCTACACCTTGGCGGGTACCGCCGCCCAACCCCAGGCCAGCGGTCGCTTAGTCGTTGACCCGGAGAGTGAAACCGCCTTGATTTTCACCGAAAGTTTGCCGCCGCTGATGGCGGATCAAGCCTATCGACTATGGGCGATCGCCGATCAAGCACCGCTCTTTTGTGGGCAGTTCAACCCCAGTGCCGAGCAGTCGAGCAGCCAGTGGCCCCTGCCCGATGCCGCATGCGGAGCGCCGGGCGTCCAGATGCTGATCACCGCCGAATCGGTGGACGCGCCACCACTCCCCGAAGGGCCATTGGTATTACAGAGTCAGTCGTGAGCCCTTGGGACTGTCAATGACTGGTTAGCAGCGACTTGAGTCCGATTAGGTGAGACGGCAGATGCTTTCGCCACCGCGCTCGATATAGCCGCAGATCATGCCCGAGGTAGAATGCCCAAAGGCGCAGCGCCCGTGACGGTCAATGACAATGACGCCCCCTAATCCGTTCACTCGCTCCACGAGGTAATCGATCCCGGCTGTTGCGGCCTCAGCAGCATCCATCCCTTTGAAATGCACATAGTCCGAAATCATTTTGCTGAGCACCGTGCGCTGAAACTGCTCACCGTAGCCGGTGGCAGAAACCGCACAGGTCATATTGTCAGCAAAAACCCCGGCCCCGACGATCGGACTGTCGCCCACGCGACCCCAACGCTTATTCACAATGCCGCCCGTGGAGGTCGCGGCGGCAAGATTCCCGTCGTTGTCTCTGGCGACTGCGCCGATAGTGCCAAACTTGCGCTGCGGTTCGGCATCTTCGTGGTCAAGCATCATGCCGCCCGCTTTTTGGGCCTCGCGCCACTGCCGAATGCGCGCGTCAACCACGAAATAATCATCCGTCATGATTTCGACATTGCAGGTGTTGGCAAATTCCCGCGCCCCTTTGCCAATCAACATGACGTGTTCGCTCTTTTCCAACACCCGCCGCGCCAGGGTGATCGGATTCTTGACGTTGGTGATCCCCGCCACGGCCCCAGCGTCTAAATCGCGCCCATCCATAATGGCGGCGTCCATTTCCACTTCGCCATATTCGTTCAAAACAGAGCCATGACCCGCATTGTAGAGGGGATCATTTTCGAGCGCGATCGCACAATGCTCCACGGCATCCAAGGCCGAACCGCCGGCCTGCAAGAGCTTGCGCCCGCCTTCTAGGATGCTGCCTAAGCTCTGGACAAAGTCATCTTCACTGCCTTCCCGACGAATATGCTCTAGCGCACCCGAGCCACCGTGAATCATGAGAGAAAAGTTATCAGACATATCATTAAGGAAGAATGCAGCCAGGAAGTATTTGACGTTACCACACTTAAAATAGTTGTGCGCTACGGAGCGCGTCACCCTTTACATGAAACTGTCATGCTTACTCTTGACCCCACCGTTTGTCGAGAATCAGTCTTGTCTGAGTGCGCGATCGCGGAAGCAGAAACGCTACAGATTCGCACTGCTTTAATGTTGTCACTTCAGGAAGCGATCGCACAGCAGGGATGGACTTCAGAAGAAGCGGCCAAAGCATTAAGACAAACGCTGCCGCGCATGCAAAACCTCATCAACGGCGAAATTAGTCGCTTCAGCATTGAGCAACTCATTCAACTGTTGGCCCTGACTGGACGGGGGGTCCAAATTTCTGTGGTCAACTGAGTGGTGCTCCACCCATGACATGATTCTACGGGTCTTTGCTAAAAGACACCGAAAAACGCCTCAACCGGGGCGTTTTTTATTAGGGGATCATAACTTTCTGAAGCAAACACTTAAAAATACGTGTGCTTTCGCTGCGGTCAGTAGCCTCTTTCGATACGCTTATGAGGCTAGTTTTTAGCGATGGTCAAGTCTCCGCCATCCAGCCAACTAGCGTTGATTTTAAGGTCTGAGAGCGGTTCGGTTGAGCCATCAACCGATACTCTTGGACTATCGCTGCGGCGTTAGTCCGGTGCGCTACTCTGCATCCCCGCCACGGTCAATCTTTCAGCTCCCCAAGGCTCCGGCCAAACGGGCGCGATCGCGTGGCGGACTGGCTGATTTGTTTTGCCCTATTTCAGTAAGTTATGTGGCCCTATGAAAATCTATAACCACGACATCACCCTCTACACCCGTGATCGTGACCCGAGCGTGGAACTCTATGCGGGCAGAGCCCTGGGGCTGACCGACACCGAAGATAAAATTCAACTGGCCCAGTCATTACAAAGTGAGTGGGAGGCCATTGTTGACCATTACGCCCAAGTCGGGTTATCTCATACCCATGACGTCATTTGGGATGCGTCATTTGAGGTGACCAACCAGTTTCCCGATCGCGAAATCAGCGTCTACTTTTTTGGGGATGTGATTAATTCCCATGACACCTATCGTCAACTGTTTCAACAGTGGGATGGTCAATTTCGCGAAATTGTGGAATTTGTGAATTCCAAAAACAATTTCATTCAGCTATCAGAAGAAATTGGGGTTGCCGTGCCCAAGACGCTGCGGTTTGAGAACTTGGCGGCGGCCAAGGCGTCGAATGACCTAATGTTTCCTTGCTTTATTAAACCGGCAGTTTCTGACCACGGGGTCGGCATTCAGCGCTGTGCCGATGCCGCAGAATTGGCGCAAGCCTTTGCCACTCTAGTCCCCGAAGAATCGCTGCAAATTCAAGAAGAGGTCAAGGCGTCCGCTTTTTTGAACTTGCAATATCAGGTCAGAGAGGGACAGATCGAGCCCCTATTGGTGACGGAGCAAGTGCTGGATGGGTGTGTCCACAAGGGCAATCGCTATCCTGCTAGCCACGAACCCTGGGATCACGTTGCGCCCTTTGCCGACTGGATGGGCGATCGCGGGATGAAGGGCATCTTTGCGGTGGATGTGGCGGTGGTGCCAGAAACCACCGCCACGCGCTATGTGGCGATTGAATGCAATCCGCGCTTCAATGGCTCGTCGTACCCCACCCTCATGGCCGCTCGTCTCAACATTCCCCAGTGGAGCAGCGGCACCTACAAGACCCAATTGCGATCGCTCAAAGACCTGGATTTGCAAGACCTGGCCTATGACCCAACGACCCACAAAGGCGTGATCTTGATTAACTGGGGCATTATCCAAGCGGGCAAACTGAGCGTACTCTTTGCCGGTACCGAAGCCGAGCAAGCGGAACTCGAAACTGCTTTGCAACAACGGCTCTAATATCGGCCCAGGTGCAGCAAACTGGCAGACACCTACCGCATGAATGGAATGTGAATTCCATGCAGCAATCTATGCTCGTTTTTAGAGTCATCACGGCTGAATGGATGACTCATCCTTTTATCTGATCGATTCACTCAAGGGTTCACGTTGCCGACGCAGCTGACATCGGCAGCCAGGGGCGATCGCGCTCACACCGATAAAGATGGCGCACAGTGAGGGCATAAGCCCCGAACCGTAAATTGACAATCCAGTAGAGAAAAGCCACGATTCAAGGCTTCGTTGCTGCCTAACGAAAAGATCGTGCTGTCTTCAAACTCCGTGACCGTGCCACATTCCGCACAAACTAAGTGGTGATGTGCCCCCATTAGCGGATTGCAGAATTCATAAAATTTGCGCTCTTCGGATAAGTTCAATTCTCGCAAAATCCCCAAGTCAACTAATAAGTGCAAAGCACGATAAATGGTTGAAAAGCCAATTTTCTCGCCGCTGGCTGTTAGTTTGTCTTGGACATCTTCAGCGCTAAGGTGTTCGCCTTCGGGCACTTCCCGCAGTACTTGCAAAATCTTTTGTCGCTGCTCGGTAATGCGAAACCCTTCTTGGTTCAAGAGCATTCGTAGCACCTCAGCCGGACTGTCTTCCAGATATAGTCTTTCTGAGATCTTGGAGGAATCGGATTGAGTCATGATTGCTAAGCTATTGAAAGCGGTTTTCGATAGGCCTTGAAACGTCTTATTGATAATGGTTTTCGCTATAGAAAGATATTTTTAAGAAATGAAGATTTTTGCAGCTTGATTAACTTTCGATTAAACAAAAATTGGCAGCTTGTAGCGTTAAGATTAAAAGACGTGTTGAGAGCCTGATAGTAGATTTATCGTTAAAGACTGTTGTTTGCCAATTAAGAAGGAATGACTATGCCTGTCACCGAAACCCATTTGCAAGCCTATAGCGAGGTTGCTGACAATCCGATTTTGCTGGAGAAATCGGTTACTGAGCCCATTGTGGAAGGGCTGGGAATTGCCTACGCCAGCTTCATGGGCCTGTATCTGCAATACCAAAAGCATCACTTTGTCGTGGAAGGTTCGGAGTATTACATGCTCCACGACTATTTTTCTGAAAGCTATGAAGAAGTGCAAGAACATGCCCATGAAGTAGGTGAACGTCTGCATGGGCTGGGCGGCGTGCCTCCGACCTCTTTTGGCAAGCTGGCTGACCTGTGCTGCTTTGCCCCTGAAGATGATGATGTCTATCGCTGTCGTCTGATGATTGATCATGATTTGAAGGCGGAGCAAAGCGTGATTCAAATGCTGCGTCGTTTGGCTGGACAAGCCGAGAGCTTGGGCGATCGCGCGACTCGTTACTTGTTAGAGCAACTGCTGCTCAAAACGGAAGAGCGGGCTTACCATCTAGAGCACTTCTTGATACCAGATAGCCTGAAGCTGAGCTGGTAGTGTCCTGAATCCATTGGGCCACAACCCCGCATTCTCCTGAGCAAGGGGGGCGGGGTTTTTAATGTCAAAAATGCAGGCTAGTTAGGGGGCATGATGTTAGCTGAAATAGACGGCTTTGAGAATCCAAGCGCTCATCAGTAGGTAGGCCACTAAAAGTAGCCAGTGGCTCCAATTTTCTGGGTCAAAGCTGTAGGACATTAGGCGTGTTTGGCGACTAAGGCGATCGCATTCTCGGGGGTGACCCCGCTGATGACTTTTTTGGCATTGGAGAGTTTGAGATTGGGGCCTTTTTTGCAGGCTTTGAGGCACCCGACCCCTTCGACGGAGACGTGCTGCAAGCTGGGGTCAGCGGCGGTCACCGTTTCTAGCGATTCCATAATTTGCCGGCCCCCCCGCTTAAAGCATGTGCCCTTGCGGCAAACCTGCACACAAAGGGGTTTGGGATGGAGGGCCGGAGATTCTGGCGCAGTTGCTGTCTCCACTTGGTTAGGGGCGGGACGGGACACAGTGTCACGGGTCTGCCAGCGTGCTTGCAGAGCGCTCTGCTCGGGCTCTGCCAGGGGCAAAATGTTGATGCCGCGCCACCGCTCCGCTTCACAGTAGGCCCAGACCTGCACAAAGTCGCCGGGGGTCAACTCGCGCACCAGCACCGGACGCAGGTATTTCGGCAACTTAATGGCGTAAGTGGCGGTCTCAGTTTGCAGACAGACGCCTTTAATTTTGCCTTTGGGCGATCGCAGCACGTCAGTAAATTGGCCCTTGAGTACGACGCCTTGGGGGCGTTGCAGCTGGGCACTGGCGATCCGGTCAAGGTCAGGGGTGCGTTTCATACAGTTACCGTCATCTTCCAACAGGTTTCTAGGGCGGCGATCGCCGCATCGCGGGGCAGGGTCACACTGCGCACAACGCTCCAGATCTGCAACACAGCGGTGGGGCTCGTGGCGGCGACTCGTAGCGGCTGACCGCAGTCACAGGCACAGGGCACGGCTAAATCTTGCAGTCGGTTGTAAATCGTCCAGCGATCAACAGGGTCAAGGGTGAGTGCTACGGTCGGGTCGGGCAATGTCATTTCCATAAAGTTAAGTGGCCTAGAGGCGAAGGCAGGTCGATGGCGGGTCAGGAGATGTTAGTGCAAACTGTTCTGAACAAACGAGTGCCAGGGCTGAGTCAGAACTTGAGCTAAACAGCTGGAAAAATCGACGATCTCCTTGCACTGCAAGGCTTATAAGTCGATTTAAGTTCTCTATAGCGGTAACCGTGACTGCTCCCTTAATGACTCTGATTAACAATAAGGTAACCAATCTCTCGCTTTAATGCAACCAATTTTCAATAACCAAGGGTTGATGAGAGGCCCCCGGTCGAATTGGGGCATCACAAAATCTGAAAGGGCGTTGATTTCAGCGATCTTGAGTCGGGTCGTCGTGATGTCACGAAGTATGAATCAGCGTTTCAGAGGGGGCCGCCCTTAATCTGGGCCGCCCCAATTGATTGCTCGCGCCAGGGCGCTGTCCTCCGATCCGGCCAGCCATTAGTCCAAAAAAATCCCGCCCTGGTTGCCCTGGGACGGGATGCGACACACACCTATTCGGAGGCAAACTTGTGGTGGGTAACGCTGAAAGTCGGATCAGCGATCGCCCTTAATGAATCTCTTGCACGGGCACCGCGTCACCGCTGGCGAGCAGCAAAGGGAAGTGGTGAGCATGGGGGCGAGGGCATTGCCTGAATGCCGAGATCAGCCCGGTTGATCATGTCGGCATTGGTCGCGATGCCCCGACCTTGAGTATTCAAAATAGACGCAACGACTATTAACACGAGAAAAGTGGATTTACGGGTAGTGCCGCAAGGAGCGATCGCAGCTAGTTATGAGACAAAACTTTGGCGATGGTCGAAAAATAATGAAGGTGAATTTACGATGCCGATAGGCTCTGTCTTCAGCCGATTTACTGACTTAATTCCTATTTTGCAAAAAGTAAAAGAAGCTGTGGCCGCGATGTTGACAAACTTGAATATCCGTAGCTTTAGTTCATGAATTGATCTCACTCAACTCATTCATGGGCCTGATTGGATGGAGTCAGTGCTAGCGCCGGATCGATTGACGAATTCGCCGCGATCGCTCCCGGCTTGATCCCCACATACAACTTCAAACTCTGATAGCTTACTTAGCAAAAATGTGACGACCCATTACAGCTTAAGGAGCTGCTCCCTGGCATGACTAGGCTGATCCCCGACAATGTAAATACCGTCTGAATCGACATTTGCGGGTGTGAGAGCGATCGCTGAATTTATTGCTTACGGAGATAATTCTCATGGCAATTTCGCAGGGAATACAATGTGCTGGATGTTTGCCCGGCCCTGGCAAGCCGAGCCCCATGATGTGGGCACTGGTGCCGATACAAATTAAAGCTGTTTTGCAGCAAGAAGGATGTAATTTGTATCGGCATTGGGCCCGGCGACAGCATCATTCTTATGTGCGCTTTCAGTATGCGCCGTTGGTCTATAAAGGCGACTTGTTTTATCTACAACGGTGGTCGGCGACGGAGTGGCATGTGTCACCCAGCCAACTCATTTTTCCGAATGAAGGTTGGCCTTGTTCTGAACTCACTCGGCAACATGGCGGCCATTTATCCTTTCTCGTGCGCCGCACCATTGCCCAGCTATTTCCTGATCCAGTGCTGCATTTTAGCGATCGCGTTCCCAATCGCTTAGTCACTATCTCGTAGCCGTTTTGCCACGCAGCTCAGGTTGGGAGGCTCAGACAAAGATACGAGCGATCGCGCCACCGATAAGTCGAAATAAGGCTGCGTTAGGGGGTGCCCCCAGAGGCTCTGACAAGGTTGATCCGGCTTGCCTAAATGATTGAGAACGAGGGCGGCGGCAGCAAAATTTTGGCGTTTAGTGTAATCGTTCACCGTAATCACCGTGGTGAGGTCAGCTCCCTGAGCAGCAGTCAGACCGTGTTCGGTGTCTTCAATGACTAAACAGTTCTGGGGGGCCAGTGCCATCTTATCTAGGACGTAATGGTAGATATCAGCGGCTGGTTTTTTGCGGGGCACGATATCACCCGCCGCAATGACTTCAAACCAGCTGGGGGCATCGGGCGCTAAAGCGGTTTCTAAAAGCGCCAAAGCATTTTCAAGGCGGCTGGTGGTGGCGATCGCTAAGCGGATATTTTGTTGCCGAGCCTCATTAATTAAGCGCTTAATCCCTGGCCGCAGGGAGATCTGCCCCGACTGTAGTAGCGCCGCATAGTAACCGGTTTTCGCGTGATGAATTTCAGCGATGAGTTCATCTAAATCGCAACCAACTGGTAACGGTGGCGCATATTTTTCGATAAAGAAGTGGATGCGCTCTTTACCACCTGCCACTTGCAGCAGCACGCCGTAAATTCCCTGTGACCAGTGCCAAGGCAAGCCAGCTGCGGCAAAGGCTTGATTAAACGCGACGCGATGACCGTCGCGTTCAGTTTCAGCCAGGGTGCCATCGACGTCAAAAATTAACGCTTGTAGGGTGGTCATCATGATTTCTCGGGTGCAGACTCGTGATTAAGCAGGGTTATCAATAACGCACGGCGTATGTGTTTAGCGTCAAACTACCGAAGATCCCCCTTCATTCCCCTTCACAAGGGGGACTGCCAACCCGTATGTTACGAGCCCCTTTGTGAAGGGGGCGGCGACAGCGGGGAATCTTACGGAACGCTAAAAGGTACATCGCGGCCACACTGCGGACTCTCGCCATCCATCCCTGGCGCAGTTGGGCGGCCCCGCCGCGACACGTCATCCATAAATCCGCGCATCCGCCCGTGCCAGTAGCAGACATGACCGCCCTTGGGCGCACCGCCCGTGCCCTGACGGTAGTCAAATTATTGAGCATTTTCTCACACACATGCCTGAATTTATCCTCGCCCCCAGGCTGAGGCCATCGCCCCCAGCCTGGGGTTTAGTTATATTTACAAACCGTAGCGGGGCTTTGCGCCAGCGGCTTAGGCTGATAAGGTGTCGGGCGATGTTGCTGCTGGGAGGCATGTCACCGTTGTGGGCTGGGTGTGGCATGACCTCCAGTGCGAGAATATACGCGGCCCCCGTACTATCCCCTAAGTGGGTAGAAAATCATTTGCCAGTGATTTATCCTCGCCAGGGGCCGGAGATGCTGTATGGCAAGGAGGCTAAAGATGCCTGGACATTTCAAGAAAATCTGTTGACGTTTGCGTCCTTGCGGGCGTTCGGCGATGGGACAGGTTTATCAAGGATTATTACCGTCTCTCCCCTAATTGACTACCCAGGTGAATCATAGAGATACGCTGACAGTCAGGTGCTTGGGCATGATGGTCGCCTCTTTTGATAGAATCTCTCATCAGCATTTTCTGTTATGTGTGCAGTCCCCAATCAACGACAACCGACCATTGCACATCACGTCATTTACCATGTCACCATGGCGGCAATCCGAGTATCCGTTCTTACCTGAATGACGCTGCTGGTGCGATCGCTATCGTGGATCCGCTCGCCGCGCCACGCCACACCGCTCTAACCATCCACAACTCTCCTTTGTGTTCCATCAATGTGATGCCTCTGCAACCCCCGACGCCGCCCCAAACCAACCTCGTTGATGAAATCGTTGTGCTGATTAACGAGGCCAAGGATCTCCCCACACTGCTGCAGCAAATTGCGGTCAAAGTCCGGGCCTTTTTAGCCGTCGATCGCATCAAGATTTACCAGTTCGCGGCGGATGAAAGTGGGGCCGTGGTGGCCGAAGCGATCGCCCAACAACGATTACCCTCCCTATTGGGATTACACTTTCCCGCGACCGATATTCCCCTCGATGCCAAGCAGAGTCTCCGCGATTCACCCCACGGCACGCTGATTGATGTGGTCGGCAAATACAAGATTCGCTGCCAGGGGTTGCTGGCCCACACCGGCCATGTGCCCCAACCCCAATCTGGGGGCGAGACCTATGAGCCCGTGGATCCCTGCCATCTGCAATACCTGCTCAACATGGGGGTGCTCACCTCCTTGACCATGCCAATTATGCAAAAGCAGGCCATGTGGGGACTATTGGTGGCTCACCACAGCACATCGAAGCGATTTTCGGACACGCAGCTCGCCACCCTAGAACTGATCACCAAAGAAATCACCCTCTGCATTGCGCAAAAAACGCTCCAGCAGACAGCCCAGCGCCAACAAATCGAAGAAGCCTTTTTGCAACGGGTGGAAACAGTATTTCATGCCCACTCAACCCGCCAGCTCCTCGACGCACTGCTGACGACTGACCGTCTTGCGCCCTTGCTGAGCGAAATGCTGACCCTGTTTCAGGCGGATGGCAGTGCCCTCTATTTCGCCCCGAGTCTGGTCTTAGAGCAACCGCGCGTTTATAGCCAGGGCTGCGCGACTGAGCCGCTCGACCGTTTAGTCGATTACATGCCCTGGCAGACCTTGTTGCAAGGCCAAGTGGCATCCCCTGCTCCGCCGACTCCGCCCACCCCCGTCGCGACCATGCCACAGATTATGACGCAGATTTATGAGCGGGACGATCTGGTCGCAGATGACACCATTTATGACGCCTTGACGAGTGCCCAAGTCGGCACGTTATTAATCATCCCCATCCGATCGCACCAACAATGGTTGGGCAGCATTATCCTCCTGCGGCAGCCCCGGCAGCTCGAAAAACTCTGGGCGGGGCGTCAGGTTGCCGATGAACGCAATACCTTGCCTCGCCAATCGTTTGCGGTCTGGTGCGAACATCAGCAAACCACCCCGCCCTGGCAATCGGCTGACTGTCAATTGGGGCAAAAGGTGGGGCATCATCTGTACGTGGCGTTGGTGCGGCAACAACTCGCCCATTTGATCGACTATCAAGCCGCCCACGATAGTTTGACGCAGTTACCCAATGCGGACTTTTTTCGGGGGCAGCTGGGGTTGGCCCTAAATCAGGCCATCACCACCGGCGAACTAATCGCCATCATCATGATTGACCTCAATCACTTTAAGCGGGTGAATAACGCGCTGGGGGTGATGGCCGGTGATCATTTGCTTCGAGAAGTGGCTCTACGGTTGCAAGTTGGGCTGCAACAGCGATCGCTGACCAATGCCGTCTTATCACGCTGGCATGGCGACTGTTTTATCCTGCTACTGCCGAATATCATCGATAGTCAAACCGTCAAGCAGCACTGTCAGTGGCTCTTAGAACGCCTCCAAGATCGGTTCATCGTGGGCGGCGAAACGGTGCAGCTCACCGGGAATGCCGGGATCACTTTTGCCCCTTACGATGGCGACACCTACGAGCTGATCATTCAACATACAGAACTGGCCTTAAATGAGGCCAAAAAGCTGGGCAGTGCCGCCTGCCTCACCTACGATGCCGACATGAGTCGCCACACCCTGAATCCGCGACTGGCCCTGGAGTCTGCATTAGGCCGCGCTCTGGAACGGCAAGAACTACAGCTGTATTATCAACCCCAGGTGAATGTCGCCACGGGTGAAATTTGGGGATTTGAGGCTTTACTGCGTTGGTCTTCGGCAGACTATGGCTCGGTGTCTCCTAGTGTCTTTATCCCCATGGCGGAAAATCTGGGGCTCATTCGCACCTTGGGCTTTTGGGTGTTTCGTACAGCCTGTAACCAGGTGGTGACGTGGCAACGGGAGACTAATTTTACCTATCGCGTCAGCGTGAATCTCTCGCCCCATCAGCTGCGAGATCCCGATTTGTGTCAACACTTTGAGCGCATTTTGGCCGAGACCGGCGCACGGCCCCAAGATTTAGGGTTAGAAATCACCGAAAGCACCGTGATGGATAACTACGAAGACGCAATATTCACGCTGGGCCAGTTACGCGCCATGGGGTTTGAAATTGCTATCGACGATTTTGGCACGGGCTATTCTTCCCTCAGCGTCCTGCGGACTTTGCCCATCGATACGTTCAAAATCGCCCAGCAGTTTTTACTGGGGGTGCTGTCTTCGGCCAAAGATGCGGCGCTTTATCGCGTCATTGTGAATCTGGGCAGTTCTTTGGATTTAGCGATCATCGCCGAGGGGGTCGAAACCCAAGCCGAATGGGATTTTGTGCAGTCGGCTGGGGTGCCGGTTGTGCAGGGCTATTTTGCGGGCAAGCCGATGATGGCGAGCCTGGTGCCGGGCTGGCTGCGACAGCAACAGCGACGGGGTCAGCTCAGTATCGGCTTAGATGTCGTTGACGCGACGGAGCCGACGACTGCGGGGGGGGCGGCAGTCCTCTCATTCGTCACTAACCTCACTGCGGAGCCGACGTTTCCCGATCTGGAGCAGGCGATTCGGCAAGGTCTGATGGAATATCAACAGATCCAAGACCTGCTGCAACAACAAGCTGAACGCGAGCATTTGGTGCTGGAAATTGCCAACAAGATTCGCCAGTCGCTGGATCTTGATTACATTCTCGATACCTTAGTGACGGAAGTGCGCCAGGTCTTGGGGTGCGATCGCCTGTTTCTCTTTCAGTTTGATGATCATTGGGCTGGAACGGTGGTGGTCGAGTCCGTCAGCGACCCAGATTATTCCATTTTGGGTGAATGGATCGATGAGCCTTGTTTTCGCAATGAGTATGTCAAGCTTTATCGCCAGGGGCGGATTCGGGCGATTGATGACATTACCCAAGTGGGTCTGCATCCCTGCCATTTAGAGATGTTGCAGCAATATCAGGTGAAGTCTAATTTAGTCTTGCCGATCCTGTATCAAGATGACCTCTGGGGCTTGATGATTGCCCACGAGTGCGATGCGGTGCGCCACTGGCAATCGAGCGAAATTACCTTGCTAAAAGCAATTGCCGTGCAGGCGGCGATCGCCATTCATCAGGGCGAACTGTATCAGGATTTGCAGACCGCCAACGCCAGTCTGGAGCAGTTGGCCCATCTGGATGGGCTAACGCAGATTCCGAATCGCCGCAAATTTGACGAGCATTTGACCCATGAATGGCAGCGGGCCATCCGATCGCATCAACCGCTATCCCTGATCTTGTGCGACATCGACCATTTCAAAAAATATAACGACACCTATGGTCACCAAGCGGGCGACACTTGCCTCCAGCGCGTGGCCCAAACGCTCTCGCAACTGGTGCAACGTCCCTGTGACTTGGTGAGCCGTTACGGTGGGGAAGAATTTGCAGTGGTGCTACCCGATACCACCGCTGAGGGAGCCCTACACCTCGCGCAAAAACTGCGAGCCCATGTGCGCGGGTTGTCGCTGCCCCATCGGCATTCGGAGTCGGGCGTCGTTACCCTTAGTCTGGGGGTGGCGACGATGCTGCCGCAGGCGAGGCAACGCCCCCACCAATTGATTGAGGCGGCTGACCAAGCCCTATACCAAGCGAAGGATGCGGGGCGCGATCGCTGCTGTGCCCAACCGCTGGCGGGGGCGTAAAGTCAACGCTGGGGGTTCCACCGCTAGCCGCCAACAGTGCATCAATCAGTACTGCTGCATCCCTGTTAGCCACCGCGATTGATGGCTGATCAACAGCCGGCATCGCCGACGACGGTCATGTTCACTGGGCCGCCGGACACGCCTTCCAAAATTAGTTGCCCCTGCTGAATATTGACCGATTCATACCCTTTCTCCGACCCGACACTGGCGGTCACATTCACCTCCAAGCGACCATCGTTGCTGACAAAGCTCTGGGTGGCCGATTGACCGTAGAATTCTGGCCCGGAGGCAGCGGTGCGGCGAAACTCCGTCATGGTGCCGTCCAGCTTCATCCACATCGACTCGCCCGGTAAGCCGTTGAAGAAGACAAAGCTGCCAGGGTTGTCGGCTGGCCACAGGGTCATGCCACAACCACCGCCGCCCACGGCAAACAACTCATCCGTGGTGAAGGCATTCACCGGACGGCCCAAACTGTTGTTGGCACTGCTATTTGTACTGATAAAGTCGCCGCGAATCCAGCCTTCGGCCCCGGATTCCTCAAATTTGACGTAATACCAGGTCAACTCGCCCTCGCCCTCAGCCGCGCGGAGTAACTGCACCGGATCCCCCACTAGGCCATATCCAGGGGAGTCGGATGCCGTCGTGGGTTGCGATCGCAGGTTGATTTGCGCCTCAGCTTGGGCCGCCTTAATGTCGCCACCTGGGGCGGACTGATGGCGGTTCCCGCCGCACTGGGGGGGGCAGTCGGGGTGGTCGGGGCGGTTGGCGTCTCTGGCTCAGACGGGGTAACGGTTTCTGCCGTTGGTTCTTCTGGCTCGGTCAGCGGCTCTGAAGTCGTCGAGTCGCCCCCACCACAGGCCGCTAGTAAGCTGCTACTCAAAAGCAGACTAATCCCAATGTTGATAATGCGATCGCGGGTCATGACCTCGTTCCAGGATGATGAATTAATGATAGAAACTGCATGACCGCAATGACGGCACCGCGCAACAATGCTTTGTGATGCGGGTGTCAGCGGCGGCCCTTTAGGGCGATCGCCAGGTTTGGCGAAGGTGCATGGCAGCGGCCAGACTCAGCACATCGCACTGCCACTCTGGCAGAATCAGCGTCATCAAGATCTCTTCAACGCTATTGAGCCAGCACAGGGCGATCGCGAACCACAACAGTTGGTCATTGCCAAAGCCAAACAGGCCGACGGTGGCCACCAGCAAAGTCAAGCCCCAAATTTTGGCCGTGTAGGTATGAAAGCTGGGCAATTTTTGAAACTTGAGCAAACTGATCGCAAATAGGGTGAGCTGAGCCGCCATGGCGACTAATAGCGGACTTTGAAAACTGCGTAGCGTTTGCGGAAACACCAGCCAAACACTGAATGCAACGCACACATACAAACTAATATCCGCCCAACTATCCGCAACGCGCAGCCGCTCGGTACTCACGCCCAATTTTCGCGCAATGATGCCATCAAAAATATCGGACAACACCGCCACCACATACCCCACCACAAATACGATGCCGGTTTGATGATCGAAGGCATCAAGGAGTAGGAGTGGCGCGATCGCAAACCGCAACCCCACTAAAATTATGGGAATATTTTCAAATTTTAGCATTGCAACTTAGTTGGGAGCTTCAAATACCCGATTCGCCTAAACTTCCGCAGAGGCACTGTGGAACGGTTGAGATCGTGGGTAGCCAGCCATGCTCACTCTTGAATATGAATGAGCAAAGATCAAGGAAGATTGTCCGCTACCCTTTACTGTCACACCACCGAGGCCGGTGTCAGTAAAGTTTCAGTGGTGACAACCGTCGCAAATTCCCCGTGTAAGCTGGCCAGAGAAATGTCATGAACCTGTGCCGCTTTGTACACAGTCCCATCGGGGCCTTCCCGGTCAAAAGTAGCAGTGGCATCGGACACCACAAAAGTCGTAAATCCCAGATTGCCCGCCATGCGAACTGTTGTCGAAACGCAGTGATTCGTAGTCAAACCGACGGCCACGAGGGCATTGATTCCTTGTTCCCGTAAATGTGCCTCTAAAGCTGTACCGATAAAGGCGCTATTCACCGATTTCTGAAAAACTGGCTCGCCGGCTTGCGGCTCAACGACATCCTGAAAAGCGCAGCCGGGGCGATCGGGTCTGAGGGGTGATTCTGGTTCGGTGGAGCAATGTTGAATGTGAATAATTGGGCGACTACTAGCCCGCCAATACGCCAGGAGTCGGCCAATGTTCTGCTCCGCTGCTGGATTATTTCTCGGCCCCCATTTCGGATCTTCAAGCCCTTTTTGGACATCAATAATCAGTAATGCAGCGCTCTCAATAGTCATGGCGATTTACCCTGTAACGTTCCGGTTGAGCGGCTGCCGATAACTCTTGCTGCAACACTGATCGATTCTACCAGTCCGCTTCAATCGGGTTGTTATGCGGCATTTTTCCAAGCATTGAGCTGCTTATCACGGAACTTGAATGACATCGAAAGTTCCCCAATTTTCAATGCGATAGAACAAAAAATCTGAATCGAGTGTGAGAATTCGCCGAAAACCCGTCCTCTCAGCGCCCAGCACCAGTGACGCATCAGCCAAGTCCATGGGTCGATCTTGATACTGCTCCATAAGCTCTAGCAAACGAGGATAGTCTTGCTCTTGAATTTCGTAAACCACCAAAAGCTTATCTAGAAGCAGTTGCCCTAGCTGTTTTTGCATCATCCATCCGCCTCGATGAAGAGCCAAATACATAGCTTCTGTCAAACAAGACCAAGTTGTGAGGAGAGGAGAGGCAATCTGCATGACAGCCTTTCGGTAAGGCTCATGCTGAGGCTGAGTGCGATCAACTAAACAAAGCAAAACTCCTGCATCGCAAAGGATCACAATTCTAGACCCTGCTGCCGATATTTAGATAACAGATGTTGTTGATAGTCCCTAACTGAGCTCGGTGGTGGGATTTCTAGTTGATCAACAGACTCGAACCAACTTGCCCATGTTTCGGCAAGTTCATCCGGGTGATCATTAGTGATGGTACTAGGCTGCCGCCGATACATCAAAAAGTCAATAAAATCGCTAACTTGAGGCAAGAGCGAATTAGGTAATTTCTGTAATTTAGCAATAGCAGTTTCACGAATCGTCATGATAGCAACCACCTCCAAAATCCTTTGCGTTAATTTTTAATTGATTCAGTTTTTTCAAGAAGTTCAAAGTACCTTTCTGAATTTCCCTGCTGCTCGTAAGGTCATAAAGCTTCTTTCGCAAAGCTTCTTGATAATCAGAAATTGCACTCTGATAGTTCCCTTGTTGAAGCTTGATCGATCCACGTCCGTAATAAACGTCGGGATCATTTGATTGGAGACAAATAGCTTCATTGAAATCTGCGATCGCCCCTTGATAATCTGACAACCGATATTTTGACTATCCCCATCCCTTGTAAGAATCAGATTTCTTCTTTAAGGCATTAGATTAAGAGGGCTGAATGAGATTGCAGACGAATAGCTTCGCTAAAGTCTGCAAATGCACCCTGATAGTCTTCCGAGCTGTATCTCATCCATCCACGACCATTGTAAGCATGCGCATAGCCTACAGAATGTTTGACCCTTGTTGGCAGTGGGGCTTTATGGAGTGGAAATGTAGGCTCTGCAGCTGAGGATGGGGGTGTCGGCCCGATCGCTCATGGGGCATTGAGCGCGATCGCAGCGCTGGCAAAGGGATGGTTCTGTTGCTGACGATTGATGGAGGGGGTACAGGCTGACCCCTTGGCGAATGTAGCCTTCCGTTTCAAGGTCCGTTAGTTCGTCGGTGAGCAAGAGGCAGCGATCAGTTTTGAGGGCATGTTTGGCCTTGCGGAGTCCGGTCAAGATTTCGCCAAACTGCCCGTTGTGGTGGCTAATCATCAGGGGGACTTGCTGCCACACCCCCCGAAAACAGCGGGGGGCATCTTGGGGGTAATGGTCGGTATATTGCAGGGTGTAGGTGCCGTCGCTATAACAACGGGTGCGGAACCAGCGCTGGAAAGGTAGGCCAAGATGTCCAGAGGGTTCCAGCGTATCCCACCAAGAGCGATGCCACCCCTCATAGGGCAACTGCAAAATGCGCTGAATCTGGTCTTCCTCAAAGCCACCGTGTTGTAACAGCGCGATCGCTTCCGACAAATTCACTCGCCACGCCAACGTTTTTAAGTCGGACTGGCAGCGGGTCAGCGCCTGCAAATCTCGCACTGAAAAATCTTCCCCCGAGGGGGCACCCGTGGAAGGCAGGCACCAGACCTGTTCGTACTCGATGACAGCGTCAATATGTTCTAGACCGGTGGTGCTGGCTGGGGGGCCGATAGCGATGCGAATTTGGTCGATTTGATGGGGGCGGGCGATCGCCGGTGAACAATCCACCAGCAAAGATTTCAACATGTCCTCATGGGCGAGGGCGAGGTCTAACTGCACCTGATTGCGATCGAGCCGCGAAATACTTGCTTCGAGATGCATAAGGTCGGAAGAAATCATCTCGCTACCTGTTGATGACTACTAAAAAGCCGCCGGGTCAGTGATGTTCGAGCCCTCGGCGGCTGTGGAGCTAAAGTGACGGTGCCATGACTCCTAGAAGAGTCTCATTCCATGTCTCTATACTTCTCTAGTTAAAGTCAGAATTTAGTCAGTGTGGCAGCGGTCTCAACAAACTTTGTGCTTGTTCTAAAATCGCAACAACGGGATCCCAAACGTTGCATAGGAGCCAGGTGACTCGGTATAAGGAAACACTGCCCGTAAGCGAAGCTGCCCTGAAGGGGCAGGGCATTTTGGGCACCCACCTGGAGTAAAACCTTGAGGCGCATGTTAGGGAAAAGTACCGTTCTTGACCCAGGATTGACCCAGCCACCCAGCCCGCCAGTTACCCGTGCCCTCGCCAATTGCGAACAAATCGGGCTCTCCGTGGCCCCAAATAGTCCGACCTTGGCGTCGGCAATTTGAAATTATTGCCGCTGCCGCCAAAGCAACCCTTTACAATTGTCTAGTTAAGCGAATCGCAAAGAAGGAGTTTCGGACGTGGCGGATAAATACACCCCCGCAGCGATCGAGGAAAAGTGGCAGCAGGTTTGGGCAGAACAAGGGCTAGATAAGACGGACGAAGACCCTAGCAAGCCTAAGTTTTACGCGCTGTCGATGTTTCCCTATCCTTCTGGCAACCTGCACATGGGCCACGTGCGCAACTACACGATTACCGATGTGATTGCGCGGGTGCGGCGGATGCAGGGCTATCGCGTGTTGCACCCCATGGGCTGGGATGCGTTTGGTTTGCCCGCCGAAAACGCGGCGATCGATCGCGGCATCCACCCCGCTAAGTGGACTGATCAGAATATTGCCCAGATGCGCGCCCAGCTCCAGCAGTTGGGACTCTCTTACGATTGGGATCGCGAAGTCGCCACCTGCTCCCCCGACTATTACAAATGGACGCAGTGGAGCTTCATTCAGTTCTTGAAAGCGGGGTTGGCCTATCAGAAAGAAGCGGCGGTGAACTGGGATCCCATCGACCAAACGGTGCTCGCTAACGAACAGGTAGACAGCGAAGGTAAATCCTGGCGATCGGGTGCAAAAGTGGAGCGCAAGCTGCTGAAGCAGTGGTTCTTGAAAATCACCGCCTACGCCGACGAACTCTTGCAAGATTTGGACAAACTCCCCGGCTGGCCCGAGCGCGTACGCCTGATGCAGGAAAACTGGATCAGCAAATCCACCGGGGCCAAGGTCGTCTTCACCACCGAACAGGGCGATGATTTAGAGGTGTTTACCACCCGGCCCGATACCCTGTGGGGCGCGACGTTTATGGTGCTGTCACCGGAGCATCCCCTGGTGGATAAGTTGACCACGGCGGAGCAAAAGAGCGCGATCGCCACTTACCAAGCCGAAGCCGCCGCCAAAAGCGACATCGATCGCACCGACGAAGGCAAAGAAAAATCCGGTGTCTGGACGGGCAGCTACGCCATCAATCCCGTCAATGACGCCAAAATCCCCATCTGGATTGCCGACTACGTGCTGATGGGTTACGGCACCGGGGCGATTATGGCGGTGCCCGCCCACGATCAGCGCGACTTTGAGTTTGCCCGTAAGTTTGGCCTGGAGGTCAAGGTCGTGGTGCAACCCGAAGGCGACACCTTAGACGGCGCGACCATGGCGGAAGCGTGGCCCGGTGAGGGCGTCATGGTGCATTCCGGCCCGTTAGACGGTACTCCAGCGGGGAAAGGGGCAGGGCGGAGCGTCGAGAAAGCGATCTCCTGGCTGGAAACAGCCGATAAAGGCGAAGGCCAAGACAACTTCCGTCTGCGGGACTGGTTGATTTCGCGCCAGCGCTATTGGGGCGTACCGATTCCCGTGATTCACTGCCCCAGTTGCGGCACCGTCCCGGTGCCCGACGAGCAACTACCCGTAGAGTTGCCGGAAAATGTGGAGTTCAGCGGTCGCGGCGCGTCGCCCCTGTCGCAACTGGGCGACTGGGTGAATGTGCCTTGTCCCACCTGTGGCGAGGCCGCCCAGCGCGAAACTGACACGATGGACACCTTTATCGACTCGTCGTGGTATTTCTTGCGGTTCACCGATGCTAATAACGAAGGGGCGATCTTCGATTCCGCTAAGGCGAACGACTGGATGCCCGTCGATCAGTATGTCGGGGGCATTGAGCACGCCATTTTGCACTTACTCTACTCACGGTTCTTCACCAAGGTGTTGCGCGATCGCGGCCTCATCAACATCGACGAACCGTTCAGCCGTTTGCTGACCCAGGGCATGGTGCAAAACATTACTTACAAAAATCCGAAGACGGGCAAATATATCCCCACTGATGAAATCACGGAGATCGAACATCCCGTCGATCCGTCCACCGGTGATCCGCTAGAAGGCTTCTACGAAAAGATGTCGAAGTCCAAGTACAACGGCGTCGCCCCGCAGGATGTGCTGGGCAAATACGGAGCCGACACCGCCCGCATGTTCATCCTCTTCAAAGCCCCGCCTGAAAAAGACTTGGAATGGGACGATGCCGATGTCGAAGGGCAATATCGCTTCCTCAATCGCGTCTGGCGACTGGTCACCGAGTTTGCCGAAAATCCCGCTGCGGCGAAATCGGTAGGGGCGCACGGCCGTGCGCCCCTACCGGAAACCTTGTCCAAACCGGAAAAAGACCTGCGCCGCGCCGTTCACATCGCCATTAAGGAAATCAGCGAAGACATTGAGGGCGACTATCAGTTCAACACCGCTGTGTCGGAATTGATGAAGCTCAGCAACGCTTTGACTGATGCCAAATGCGCCGATTCTCCGGTCTACGCGGAGGGTATTTATACCCTGGTGAAGCTGATCGCGCCCTTTGCGCCCCACATTGCGGATGAACTGTGGGCGCAACTGGGCAGAACAGGATCGATTCATCAGCAGGGTTGGCCCGTGTTGGATGAATCAGCGCTAGTTGCTGACGAGATCACCCTCGTTATCCAAATCATGGGCAAAACCCGTGGCACCATCGAAGTCCCTGCCGACTCCGACAAAGCCGCGTTAGAAAAATATGCCCGCGAGTCCGACATCGCGCAAAAATATCTCGACGGTAAGGAAATCATCAAGGTGATCGTGGTGCCGGGCAAGTTGGTTAACTTTGTGGCGAAGTAAGCTGGAGGCGATCGCCCTCATATGGTGTGTGTGTCATGCCGCACCTGAGTAAACCCACCGCAGAGATCAGCAACGGCTGCACGAAAATATAACGTCATCTCCTTGACTCTACGGCGGCTCTGAACACTCTGGTAAGCGTGATGTTGCTTGGCAGCACTGACTGTTCTAGACGGCCATCTCGCGGTGTCGGTATCAGCCTTACTTGAGCGCCCACGTATTGACAAGAGCCAATAAGCCTCTTTAGAGAAATTTCCCAAGGGCTGAAGCTCAGTGCTAATCCACGACTGGTTGTGGACTCTGCTAACGGGGCAACACATTGAGTTGGCAGAGTTGGCATTGTAATAAAAAACTCCCCCAATCACTCAAACGTGACTGAGGGAGCCGACGGATAATGCCGGGTGCAATTTAAGCAGTGACCATCTGGCAACTAAGCTTGCTGAAGCTTTTTGCGACGAGTGGCGGCAATGACTCCCCCAACTGACAACAAACCTAACATTGCTGCGGGTTCAGGGATGGTGGGAACTTCCGGCTCAACTACGCGCTGGCCGAACCCATAGAACGAGAAGTGGGACAAATCAGGGCTACCACCACCGTTAGGAATTACGCCCTTGGTGTCCCATGCACCGCTGGTCGAGAGGCCATCCCAGAAATAAGAAGCGAAAGAGTTACCCGCCTTCACCACAAACATGCCGTACTGGTACTTGTTAGTAATGCTTTTATCCAGTTCCCAGGTACCAGATTGCTTGTTGCCACTGAAGCTAAATCCGCCTGTGGAGCCACCGCTACCATTATCAACCTTGATTTCGCCCGATACGAAAGAACCACTTTCCCAGTCGATATCGAACAGGCCGTCAAGGTTCTGATTGCTGTTGTTACCTGAGATCGGGCCTTCGCAGCCACTTACACCACTGAAGGCATTCAAGTTACAGCTAGCTTGAACCGCAGTTGGCTGATCATTGCTGTCGCTATTCTTATTCTTGCCGTTGCCCTTAGCGGATGCGCCATCGGCAAACATGGCTACGGTACTGACGGCTAGCAAGGAAGAGCCGATTAGTAATACAAGGTGTTTTTTCATGGTTCTCGGGATTGGAGGGTCGACTGCTTTACTCTCGCTAGATGGCCACAATGGCGCGAGGAGTCTGAGAGAGGCGTGGCACCCAGGAAGATACTGACTCGGAACTTAACTTGTCCTGAGTTCCCTACATACTGGCCTGGCTTGAGTATCAGAAGTTACCGGAAATACACTGAACTCGCAGACCTTCACAAACTCTTTAATCTCCTGAAGCACTCTAACAAGACGACTTTGGCAGCGGGGAGCGGCTACAACAATCGGTGAGTGCCTTGCTGTTTTTCCTATGCGGAATACGGTCGAGATCGCCACAGATGCGCTTGGGGGACTCGTTAGAGGAGCCACCGTTTGCCCAGCTCTGCCGCACAAAACACTAGGATAAAGACTTGTGCCGATGGGCTTGTGGGAAGGGGATAAAGCGCTGATGACTCCATTTTTGCCGCGCTTTGGGCGACTGGCGATCGCCAATATCGTATCGAATTTGATGGTGCCGCTGGCGGGCATTATCGACACGGCATTTTTAGGACACCTGGCCGACGTGCGTCACTTAGGCGGCGTTGCGATCGCCTCGGTGATTTTCAATTTGGTGTACTGGAGCTTTGGCTTTTTGCGCATGGGCACCACGGGGCTGACGGCCCAGGCCTTTGGTCGCCGTGACACCGCTGCGATGAACTTGCTGTTGCTGCGCAACGGATTGCTGGCGGTGGTGCTGGGCCTACTGATTGTGATGCTGCAAGGGCCGATTCGAGAAATCGGGTTTTGGTTGCTCAATGCGGAACCCGATGTCCGTTTGTCCGGGGAAGCCTTTTTCAACGCGCGGATTTGGGGTGCTCCGGCGGTGTTAGCCAATTACGTGCTGTTGGGGCGGTTTTTGGGCTGCGGCCAGGGCCGACGGGTGGTGCTGCTCTCGGTCGTGGGAAATGGGGGCAATATCTTGCTGGATTATTGGTTTATTCGCGAGCTGGGCTGGGAGAGTGCCGGGGCCGGGGCCGCCACGGCGATTAGTCAGGGCTTGATGTTCGCCGTGGGCTTGGGTTTGTTGCTAAGGGAGGTGGCGATCGCTGACCTCTGGCAACTGCGTCCCCAGCTTTGGGACAAAACCGCCCTCACCGCCATGGTGCAACTCAACCGTGACATTATGGTCCGCACCTTTGCGCTGCTGCTGAGCTTTGCGCTGTTCACGAATTGGAGCTCCGCTTTGGGCAGCGAGATTTTAGCGGCTAACACGTTGCTGCTACAGGTCGTGACGCTGACCTCGTACTTTATTGACGGACTGGCGTTTGCTACGGAGACTTTTGCGGGGCAGTTTTATGGCGCGGGGGCAGCGGCTCAGCTCCGCACCTTGCTCGTTTGGGGTCTGAGTAGCAGCGTGGTGTTCGGGATGGCGATCGCCCTCACTTTTAGCCTGTTTACGCAACCGCTGTTTCGCCTGATGACCCAGCATCAGGCTGTGATTGACCAAGTGCAATCGTTAGTTTGGTGGCTAGTGCCGACCTTGACGCTGGGGGCGATCGCCTTCTTGCTAGACGGCTATTTTATAGGGCTGACCCAGGGGCACCTGTTGCGCAACTCAACGCTACTCGCCAGCGGCCTGGGCTTTTTGCCGTTGGGGCTCCTCGCCCGCCATTGGCAGAGTCCCGCTGTGTTATGGATGGCGTTAGCTAGCTTTATGACCGTGCGAGCGCTCACGCTGGGCAGCCAAGTGGCGCGCAGTTTGTCATTGGCGCAAGCCCAAGTGACCGATCCTGACGCAGCAGCGCTGTGAATCGGACTCCGGCTCCGCTACATTTCCTCGCGCGATGATGGGATTACGCTTCGGGAGACAGGTCGGCGGCCTTGGCCTGCATCATTTTGAAAATGTTGTAAAAGCCGTTAGCCCGTGAAGGCGTCAAGCTGACATCGAGCTGCGTTTCCTTGATAAAGTCGGGCGACAGATCAACGACTTCCTGAGGGGTCAGGCCATTCATGCCGCGAATCAAAAAGGCCACCAGGCCCTTGGTAATCTGCGCATCGGACTCACCCAAGTAATGCAGCTTGCCGTCTTCTAAATCAGCAATGACATACACCTGAGAGACGCAGCCCTTGACCTTGTTGTCGTCAGTTTTCTCAGCTTCAGGAAACTCCTCTAGCTTTTTAGCGAGCCAGAGGAGTTGTTCGTAACGCCGCTTGGGATCAGTAGCTTTTTGGAACCGCTGAACCAGTTTTTCGATGGAGGCGGGGCGGGCAGAAGAGGACGCAGACATGGGGCAGGCGATCGCAACAAACGACAAATGGCTTAAAAAGTAACCTTCCCCATTGTAAAGAGGTATCGGCTTAAAGTTCGCCCCTCAGCACTGACCGCATCCGTAAAAAAGGACAGCGCGAGCTGCTGTGGGTCGTGGCGGCTGGGCCAAGTTGGTTGATTTGATACCCCTCGGGATAGGTGCGATTAGCTTGATCGACGCTGAAATGAGGGCGCTGCCGCTTTGGTAACCAGGGCATCAGGCGCTGGCGTAACTGCAAGCCTTGCACAATGACCTGGTTTAACCAGGGTGGCGGAGCGGGCCAACCAAACGCAGTTTGCATCGGTTCATCGGCAATGGCGCGCACTAAGTTGGGCACCAGCGGGGCGGCGATCGCAGGCAGCCAGCCCTGCATCAATTTGACCACCGCGTCCCCCACCGCTCGATTATCGGGATGGTATTGAAAATGCTCAGCTTCGTAAGCCCGGTTAAAGTCGTAAAACGCTTCATAGGTGTTGGGAATATGGTGCAGGCCCATCCGCTGCCCCACCACTCGCCAAAACTCAAACAGGGCTTGCTTTTCTAAACTGGTGAAGGGTCGCCAACCAAAGAATTGATTCCAGCGCACGGGTTCGTAGATCAAGGTTGATAAGACGTAGAGAAAGTCTTCGTTGTAAATGTGGAAGCGTTGATGAATGCGATTCATTTGGGCGATCGCGGCTTGTCCTCTAGAGCTGTCGTAGCCCCATTTCAGGATGTTGCCCAAGATCAGGGTGGTATCGTCGTAGCGTTTTTGCGGACGAAACTCAAACTCGCCCGTTTTTCGCAGCAGGGAGGAAATCCGGGGCACGCAAAAGGTCTTCAAAACCGCAATCTCTAAAGAACGGTTGAGTTCCCAAGGAAAGTCATATCCGGCTAACCGATAACAGATAGCGACAGGATCTATCTCAGCAGAAGATACTGCTAGCGGTAATGTTGGATTCAAATCAGACATGGTGAAGCGATCGCAGTAACGTAGACTCTCCCTCTTCATGCGCCGTGGCGATCGCACCTTCCGGAGAGCTCTTAAAGCTTCATCAATTCCTTAGATAAGCTCCCGGCCCAAGAACGCCGGGGGAACTGAACAATGAACGCCCCCATATCTCGTCTCCTTTGCTTCAAGGCGATGAGGACAACAGACTCGTTTCCTAGCTCGTTCGAGGAGGGCTGGGAAGAACGATATCAGAGCGTTGCTCTGCTCATTCAGCAATGCCGAATGCGGTTAGGGAACTGCAACTAAATAAAGTACCCGTTCAATCCGGTTTCGACTTCGCTCAACCTGCCAGTATCGAGAGTTG
>NZ_JACSWC010000206.1 GCF_016888165.1 Halomicronema sp. CCY15110
TAACTGACCCAGGCACCCAGCTACCCAGCCACCCAAGCACTGCCATTACCGGGATGTTATTTTCCCGCCGATCCCTTAGCTCAGAGCTGAGCCGCTGCGATCATAATCACGTCGAGCACCAGCAGTGGGCTTTCCCTGAATTGTGCTCCAGTAGGCCGCCGTTTCAGCCGGCATGCCAACTTCCGAATTTACCCGGCCAAGCAGGGACTGCTGACGCCGCTTGATGTTGTGATGATGACGATGCATGAGGGCGCGGGCTTGTTCAGATGCAGACATGACGATACCTCCGGTGTGCAAGTGGTGTGTCGAACCAATTTGTTATCTGTTTCAAGGTTAACAGCCGATTCTGTAACAAGCACTACAAAAACGGGCGCTCGCAATACGTCTTAACCAACCGTTGCGTATCGCAATTAAGGCTAGAGTCTCTAGCTGTAGACCTTCATGCGGCCCGGCGCAAGGTGATCCCAGCTTTAGTCCAGCTTTAGTTAAGAGTACTGATGATAGGGGGTGTGACTGTTGGTTTTGTCACAAGCTCCATGGTTGAAACCCCTTATTCGGCGTTCACATATTGCTCAATTAAAGGCCGCATTCGCGTGAGGTCATAGCCGCCTTGGGCCGTACACTGCATGAGCTCTTCCAGAGGCATGATATTTTGCTTGGCCGTCGCCATGATCCACAACACACAGCTGCGGGTGCCTGATTTGCAGTGCGCCAAAATGGGGCCAGGATTATCCGTCAGAGCGGCGCTGAATTGATCGACGATGGTAGTCGTCAGTTCAGGGATTTTGACTGGAATATGAACGTAGTTGAGCCCATGCTCTTGGGCCAGCTGTTGAGCTTCTGAGGCCGCCAGTTGGCCGGGCTCTTCACCGTCAGGGCGATTGTTGATGACGGTTTTGTAGCCTGCGGCAGCTAACTCGGCAAAGTCAGTTGCCACGAGCTGAGGAGAGACCGAAAAATCGTTGGCTAAGGTTCTCGGTTGCACCATGTAACTTAGTTCCTCCTCTGAATCAAAGTGACGAGTTGCGGATGCCGCTGTCCCTGACCCGGTTCCTGGCAACTAAACTGATCATACCGTCACCAAGGCGTGCGGAATGGGGGCGGCATGACAGCGCGATCGCGGCAAGCTCCCAACCACTCTACCTGTTTTTTGGATCCATGAAGGAAAAGTCGCCAGGAGCCTTGGGGGCAGCACTCTGGACGATCTCCCGACGCCGTATCAAGCCCCGACAACAGTGACCAGGAGTGCCGTTGCCGAGAGCAGTCGACAACGATTGATTGCCTGGGCTCCCACATTGCTGCCGCCTGGATGGAGCGATTCAACCTTAGGAATGAGAATTGAATAAGTTGGGATCGTCGTCTCGGCGATCCCAAGGCGGGCAAGATGCTTGCCCTAAACAATTTGAAGGTTATTTGATCTTCATTCCATAGCGGTTAATAACGGGGGATCGACGCATCGACTTGGATGGCGTAAGCATCAATGCCCCCGACAAGATTTTTGACGTGGGTGAACCCTTGTTGGCTCAGCCATTGACACATCTGCGCCGATCGCATGCCGTGATGACACATCACGATGGTTTCCTGCTCAACGTCAAAGTGCTGATGAATTTGCGTTTCCCACTCGGCAAAGGCGCTCAGGGGAAGGTTGATGAAATTAGCGATCGCGGCTCGTTCCACTTCCCACGGCTCGCGTACATCAATGAGTTGGACATTCTCCAGCCCAGTTTGCAAGCGTTGGGCTAAGGTTTGCACATCAATCTCGCCGGGGGCAGACTCCGGGGCAAACGGCACAGTTGGCATGAAAAATCCTCAATTCCCCCGCCATCCTAACGTTACGTAGGAATTGAGGAACAGCGCCACTAAACGCGATTTCAAGAATGTGTTGGCGTTACTTGGCGGCGACGGCGACGGCGGGTTGCGATGTCCCGGCTTCTCGCTGCGACAACTGCGCCAAAATCGCCGTCACGTTGGAGCGTGCATCGCCAAATAGCATGGACGTATTTTGCTTATAAAACAGTGGGTTGGCGACCCCGGCGTAGCCCGCCGAGAGACTGCGCTTGAGCACAATCGTGTCCTGCGCTTTCCACACTTCGAGCACGGGCATCCCCGCCATCGGACTGTTGGGATCTTCGAGGGCACTGGGATTGACGGTGTCGTTGGCTCCAATCACCAACACCACGTCGGTCTCAGGGAAATCATCGTTGATTTCTTCCATTGCCAGCACGATGTCGTAGGGCACATTGGCCTCGGCCAATAAGACATTCATATGACCCGGCAAGCGACCAGCGACGGGGTGAATGCCAAAGCGAACCTGTTTGCCGCGATCGCGCAATAGTTGCGTAATCTGCGCCACGGCGTGTTGGGCCTGAGCCACCGCCATGCCATAGCCCGGCACGATGATGACGCTATTGGCGTCATTCAGCAGTTCTACGGTCTCATCCACTGAGACCGGCGTGGCCTCACCTTCTACCGTCGCCCCTTGGTAATTAGTATTGCCAAAGCCGCCCAGCAGCACGTTGGCAAAAGAGCGATTCATCGCCTGGCACATGATGTAGCTGAGAATCAGACCGCTGCTGCCGACCAGCGCTCCGGTGATGATCAGCAAGTCGTTATTCAACATGAAGCCCGCCGCCGCCGCGCCCCAGCCGGAGTAGCTATTCAAAATCGAAATCACGACGGGCATGTCCGCGCCGCCAATGGCAACGATCAGCGTGATCCCCAGCAGGGAAGCGATCGCCGTCATTCCCCCCAAGGGCAACAATGCCGCAGTTTCCCCCACGCTCATGTAGTAGTAGCCCAAACCGAGCACTGCCGCCAACAGGCCAATATTGAGCACATGTCGCGCAGGCAACAAGATCGCCTTGCTAGAGACCACACCCTGCAACTTGCCACAGGCAATCAAAGAGCCAATAAAGGTAATCGCGCCGATGAAGACCCCCGCAAACACCTCCACCTTATGAATGGTGAAATCAACGCCTTGCAAAGCGGGATCAGGGTGCAAGAAGCTGGCATACCCCACCAGCACCGCCGCCAAACCGCCAAATCCATTCAGCAGCCCGACGAGTTGAGGCATGGAAGTCATGGCCGCCCGTGTGGCGATTAACCCGCCAATCCAGATGGCTGGGGCCATCGCCGCAATCAGCACCCCGTACCCCTGCACTTGATCGCTCAGAGCTGTAGCGCCGAGGGCGACTACCATGCCCGCAATACCGTACAAATTGCCCCGGCGGGCCGTTTCGGGATTGGAAAGCCCCCCCAAGCTGAGAATGAAGAGAATGCTGGCTGCAATGTAGGCAACCGTCAATAAATTATTAGACATGGGAAATCCTGTGAGCAGTCTGATGCGTTGAGTTCTGATGCGGCTGAATTACTTACGGAACATATTCAGCATGCGCTGGGTGACAAAAAAGCCGCCCGAAATATTGAGGGTGCTAACGAAAATGGCGATCGCCCCCAAAATGGTCACCGTCGACGTCAACGGCCCAGAAATTTGCAACATGCCGCCGATAATGATGATGCCGCTGATGGCGTTGGTCACACTCATGAGCGGTGTATGCAACGCTGGCGTCACATCCCAAATCACCTTCCAGCCGAGAAAGATCGCCAGCACAAACACCGTGAAGTGCGAGATAAAGGATTCCGGCGCAAAGGCCCCAATCCCGAATAGCGCCGCCCCAATCAGCACTGGCCACACCAAAGCCATCAGCGGATTCGCCGGCTGCTCAGCTTGTGCCGTGGGCAAAGCCCCCGTCGCTGGCGCAGTGGCAAGCTGGGGGGAAGCCGGTTTTTCTAATGGCGGGGCCGGCCAGATCACTTCACCATCAAGCACCACCGTCGCCTGACGCACCACATCATCCTCTAGGTCGAGGTGATGATGTTCGGCTCCACCCAATTCATGCAGCAAGTGATAAAGATTCGTGCCATACAGCTGACTGGCTTGATTGGCCATCCGACTAACCAGATCGGTTAGGCCCACAATTTTGACGCCGTTGTGGTCATAGATTTCATGGGGGCGGGTCAGTTCGCAGTTGCCGCCCTGCTCCGCCGCCATGTCGACAATGACCGAGCCTGGCCTCATGGCTTCCACCATTTCTTGGGTCACCAGACGCGGGGCCGTCTTACCGGGGATCAGCGCGGTCGTGATGATGACATCTACCTCTTGCGCTTGCTGGGCAAACAGTGCCATTTCCGCCGCAATAAAGGCCGGACTCATTACCTTGGCATAGCCCCCAGTCCCTGCTTCGCCGTCTTCCTCAAAGTGCAGTTCCAGAAACTCGGCCCCCATGCTCTGCACCTGTTCTTTAACGACGGGACGGGTGTCAAAGGCCCGGACGACCGCCCCTAAACCTCGGGCGGTGCCAATGGCAGCCAGACCGGCCACCCCCGCCCCAATGACCAGCACCTTACAGGGTGGAATCTTGCCAGCGGCAGTAATTTGGCCGGTAAAGCCGCGACCAAATTGATTGGCCGCTTCAATCACGGCGCGGTAGCCCGCAAGGTTGGCCATGGAACTCAGGGCGTCCAACTTTTGGGCGCGGGTGATGCGCGGCACGGCGTCCATCGCGATCGCCGTAGCCCCTTTTTGCGATAGTTTTTCCAGCAAATCAGGATTCTGGGCGGGCCAGATGAAACTCACCAACTTGCCACCAGGTCGTAACAAATCAGTCTCGTCTTGGTTGATCCCCGGATGCCAGAGGGGAGCCTGCACTTTGAGCACGATATCTGACTGGTTCCATAACTCGACGACATCATGAGTGACCTGACAGCCCACGGCTTGGTAGGCCGCATCTGGAAAACTAGAGGCCGCCCCAGCGTCGGTTTCAACCCACACCTCAAAACCCAGCTTTTGTAACTTTTGGGCAGTATCAGGCGTTGCCGCCACCCGGCGCTCTCCTTGCGCAATCTCTTTAGGAATGCCGATCCGCATCGGGGGGCGTGTCTCTGGTGAGGACGTGCTATCGGGGGCGATCGCAACTGTCATAAATTCAATCTCCTCGTTGTTCTGAATACTTTTGCTTAAGTTGACTGGTTCGGGTGCCCTTAATTCCGGTACTAAACGCTTAGCAGTGAGTGATAAATCCCTCTCACCGATGTTCTGGGCATCATCAAGTCGTTTAGAGATCGTTCAATTGCACACACTCAAGGTTGCGTCACGAACCTAGACACCTGAATACATTCACCAAATATCGATCTGATAGTCCGCACCGCTACAGTGAATTTCCTCGAACCGATATGAACGCAACCTCAAGCGCATCGACGAGTCACAAGTTGACGCTAAACCAAATTCAGCAGCATCACAACTGCTCTCTGCCAGCTTGCAGCCATTATTAAAAACTCAACCCATCAACTCGTACACACGCAGCGTTATGAAATTGCATTTCTTCATGTTCAGATACAGAAACTGGCTAACGCGATCATGTAGCTCACTTGTTTCTAACCCGATAGAGCTTAAATCGAAAAGTTGATCAGCCTTTTTTTACATTGTTGGCTGATTTAACGACATCCCTAAGACTTTAGGTACATGGAACTTAACCTTGCATCGGCTTAATGCGACGAGGGGAAATACCATTCCTCGCGCGCGTATCGGTTGACTTATGACCTAGATGATCCCTACCATACTCTCCCTGGCTGCTAGCGATATTTGCCAAGCGCCTTCAAGATTTTGCCAGTCAACAGCCCCAGAACCAAGCCATCAGTGCCCATAGGTGTCTAAACCCCTGCGTTCTCCCACCGACCAGGAATCACATTCCAAGGTGATCCTAGTGAACTTAATTCACCTAATCTAAACTCAGATTAGTGCAACAGCCTAATGGAGCAGTAAACCAACTTCATTCACCCATACTATCACTCGAATTTCTATCTATTAAAATATAGAGAGCAAAACTTTTTTGCCAGATTTAGAGCTACCTAAGAGGGCATATACTTTGACTTTAAGAAAGCTATTTTTACGTTAAAATCCCCCATTTACATGACAGGGGCAGAGGAGTATAAAAGAGCCGTATCCTTGCCTTTTATGAGTTTTTTGACTCAATTTGCTTCTCCTTGGGGACGTTTCGACAAGTATAATCCCCCACCCTGGGCTGACTGGCCATGAAGTTCTGGGATGGCGGGCTTACGCTGAATGACTGCAGTACTCTGAGGGGCATGGCGTCAGTCAGGAGTTGGGCACAAGATCACGATATTCCGAGGGCGGCGATCGCAATAATCTCTCCATACGAAAAACTTTCCTGTCCGCTCTTACCAACAGGCCATCCATCAATAGGGAGTCCCTAATGCTAAAATCACAATCTGTGAAATCAAATGCAAGCTATTAGCGATCGCCAACCTTTGGGATCAGACAAAGTACAGGCTGTGTCGAAGCGAAGTCACCCTAGTCACGTATCCGCACGAGTGGACACTTTTTAGAGAGGCTAGTCGTCCTAAGCATCAAGTTGTGATTGAGCACACAATAATCAAAGCAAAAGATTTGGGAAGGTTTTATGTCAACTAAGCGCTGGTTACGTCGAAGTTTATTGGGGCTGTTGGCCGCTGCTGGCTTAGCGATCACCGGCGGTAGCGCGATCGCCCAGACCACCGAAGGTTTCACGATCTTTGGCGGTGTCGACGCCCAGTATCGGCTCGGCTACTTCATCGACAACAATGAGCGGCGTAGCGACGATGCCCGCTACTATCTGCGGGTTTCTGGGCGCAAAGTTTCCAACGAAATACTCGAGCTCTTCATTAGCTACCCCCAAGAGTTTGAGGACGAAGGCGGTCACTTCGACTCAGCTCGCATTGAACTTCGTGAGGGGACTGGTCGTGGCGGAGCAACCATTGAGGTCGATGAAATCATCATTGACAAAGAAAACAATGTGTTTGAAATCTATCCGTCTGAACCGATTCAGCCCAACAGTAGTTTCGTAGTTGTGCTGCACGATGTTCGTAATCCAAATCGCTACGGCAACCGCTTCTTTTTCTTGGACGCGCTTTATCAGGGGGCTCCACTCCAAGAGTTCATCGGTGTCTGGCCCATGGAAGTCGCCGCCGAATAACTCCGATTTATTCCCTCTGTCCCCATTGTCACGGCGGACATACAATTCACAGCGATGCCCTGGATAGGGCACATTGACTATGGTGAAAACCACTGTCGGCGGGGGCATGGCTAACAGGGGGTGACGGTAGCCTCTTCCATCGTCCCCTGTTTTGGTGTTATTATCTAAAACTGCGTCTTAAAAAGGCTGACAGTGCCCCCTAGCCATTAGCTAGTTGTCTGTTGGCTTTCAAACTATTGATTGGCGTCGATTAGGTGAAGCGCAGCTGAACCTGGCAAATATTAGGGTTTCGCTGAATGAAGTCTTGACGCAATCCAGTCGCAAGAATCAAGGTTGACGCTGCACTAGATGACTGAAAGGGAAGAGTATCAGGAATGACTAAGAGAACCTTAGGCGGGACTAATCGTAAGCAGAAAAGAACTTCGGGCTTTCGGGCTCGCATGCGGACGGCTACTGGTCGTCGCGTAATTCGGTCGCGGCGGCGACGCGGTCGTGCGCGTTTGGCGGTATAACTCAGCGTCAGAAAAATGTCGTGGCTGAGCAAACAGCCAACTCACGGATGCCGCACACAGCATTAATAAGCCCTAAAGTCATAGGCTGAGGCGAAAATGGCTTTACCTAAACGGTATCGATTGACTAGCCCCAAAGAGTTTTCGCGAGTCTATAAGGCGGGGCGACAAGCGTCAACCAATCATCTTGTGGTCAAGTGTATTGAGCCCCCTCGGGAGCAGCCGAATTTAGGATGCTCCCGTTTTGGTATCACCATCAGCCAAAAGGTGAGTAAGCATGCCGTCGTGCGCAATCGTCTGAAGCGACAAGTGAGAGCGGCTCTACAGTCTCTCATGCCCCGACTGCGGCAAAATTTCTGGGTCGTTATTGTTCTGCGCAGTGGTGCCATCGAGTGCGACTATTGGCAGTTTCTGCAAGAATTAGAAAAGTTATTTACAAAACTAGAGGTCTGCGATGGGTATTAAAGAGGAGGTTTATTACGAAGGTGGTCCGCACGTCGGTGACTTGATTATTAATGTTTTGCTGGCCTTCACGTTAGTGTGTATTCCCTTGACGGTTGGGGCGGTCGTGCGAGCGCTCTGGCTACGCTACCGAATCACCAATCGCCGCATCTCAATTACCAGTGGCTGGATGGGGCGAACTCGTTCCGATATCGTTTATTCGGAAATCAAGAAAGTCGTCACGGTGCCACGCGGTTTAGGCTTGTGGGGCGATATGGTCGTAACGCTGAAAGATGGCAGCAAGTTGGAAATGCGGGCAGTTCCTAACTTCCGTGAGACTTACGACTACATTTCTGCCAAGCTCTCGACTAAGGCTCAGGCAGTTAGTGGTGCTATTGGCAGCTAAGTCATCAGTTATCTTGTCTTTGATGACTGGGGGATGACCGTAACTTGACGATGGGGGCAATTGGAGAAAGTTGTTCGTCATCTTGGTAATTGGGTTTCAGATAGGCTGTTAGAGCGCTACGCTAGTAACGGCTCATGAAACTTGGAAATTGAGTCACTGAGCAGGCCGATAGAGGTAGAGCACGAATGGATTTTGGAATTGGTTTTCTGTCCAACAACATCATGTTGCCAATCCTGGACTTTTTTTACGGGGTTGTGCCGAGCTATGGACTCGCGATCGTAGCTCTGACGTTGGTCATTCGATTTGCACTCTACCCGTTGAATGCCGGGTCAATCCGCAATATGCGGCGCATGAAAGTGGCTCAGCCAGCGATGCAGAAGCGGGTCAAAGAAATCCAAGAGCGTTACAAAGATGATCCGCCTAAGCTTCAAGAAGAGATGAGCGGGGTCTACAAAGAGTTTGGTAATCCATTAGCAGGCTGCTTTCCGGTTCTGTTACAGATGCCGATTCTGTTTGCGTTGTTTGCAACGCTTCGAGGATCGCCGTTTGCTGATGTCGCCTATCCGGTCAACTTGCAGGTGTTGCCTACAGATAAAGTCGAGCAGATTCAACCCCAAGCGTTTTCAACCTCTCCAAAGAGTATTTACATCACTGATGGGGTTCACTTTCCGATGTCGGTGGTCATTCCCGGTGGTGATCGTCTAGTTGTGGGCGAAAAAACTGACTTGCGGATTCAGGATGATCAGGGCGAGACCCTAGAGCAACTGGTGAGTGAGTATGATAGGGCTGATGCTCTACAGACTTACCTTGAAGTTACCAAGGGCCAAGAGTTAGTCAATATTGATGAGTCTGGCAACATTGAGGCGATCGCTCCTGGTGACGTCACGATTCAAGTGAAAGTGCCTGGTTTAGCCGCTAATAAAGGCTTCTTGTTTATCGAAGCTTTAGGGCGTGTTGGTGTACGGGGCGACGATGGAGCAATTCACTGGGATATTTTGCTGATGGTGCTAACTTTTGGCGTCAGCTTATATGTCAACCAGTTGTTGTCTGGCCAAGGGGGGGGTAGCAGCGATAACCCCCAGCAAGCGGCCATTAATAAGTTCACGCCGATCATCTTTTCAGGCATGTTCTTATTCTTTCCATTGCCAGCCGGGGTGCTGATGTACATGGTGATTGCCAACATTTTCCAGACTCTGCAAAGCTTTATTCTGTCTCGGGAGCCGCTACCAGAAAATCTACAGAAGATTGTGGATGCTCAAGCCGCTAGTGAGTCTGGTGATGACGGGCGTCAGACCTTGCCATTTGAGCCTAGTCGCTCCAAAAAGAAGAAAAAGGCATCGTAGGCAGTTATGGAAAGTGCAGAGAAGCTAGGGATTGAGTGGTTGGAATCTTTGCTCCGCCATCAAGGTTTAGACGTGAAAGTCGAAACGAGTTTGGCCGAGGATGAGTTTGGGGCGAGTTGTTGGCTGACGATTCAAGCGAATGGTCTGTCTGATGAGCAAATTGCCACTTTGATTGGTGACCAGGGTCAGACGTTAGACGCCATGCAATATCTGGCGAATACGACTCTGAATTTGGGGCGATCGCCCGAAGAGCAGCAGCCCTACACCATTGAACTAGCAGGGCACCGTGCTAAGCGCAAAGCTGAGCTGATTACGTTGGCGACTGAAGCGGCTGAAACGGCTCAATCAACGGGCGAAGAATTTGAAATCAAAGCTTTGTCCTCCGCTGAGCGACGTCAGCTACATCACTTTTTAGGGACTTATGAAGGGCTAGAAACGTTTAGTCGGGGGCGAGAGCCTGACCGCAGGCTAGTGGTTCGCCCAGCGACCGCTGCCGAGTCTACCTAAGTGAGTCCGCGATCGCGTTCTTAGTTGAGTTCGGGAGTTAAGCCATGCAGGCCATCTATATTCCGCATCTCCTTAATGCCACTGACCGCACCCGTTCTCTCCAATTTGAAACGACGTTTGACAATCTGGCAACGCTCACTCCAGTGCGGGCTGAGGTTTCGGTGCGTCACGGCACGACGTTCATTGAGGTGCGGGGGATGGCCTCAACCATTGTGACGCTGACCTGCGATCGTTGTTTGCAGCAGTACAACCATCGAGTGTCGCTCAACGCCGAGGAAATTATCTGGTTGGATGAGGCCGTTGGAGCAGCCCAAAACTTACCGCTAGAACAAGAAGTAAGTTCGGAAGATCTGGTGGAAAGTCTTTCCCCTTACGGGCACTTTGATCCAGAAACCTGGATATACGAACAGGTTTGCCTACAGTTACCCCAGCGCCAAATTTGCGATCGAAGCTGCCAAGGGCTTCAGGTAGAAGCCGTTGAATCCAATCCCCAGGTAACTGATGGGCGTTGGTCAGCGCTAGAGGCACTAAAGCAACAGTTGGCTGGCGATGAGTATCAGGCCAATTAACATGGCAAGCAAGACACGGCTAAGCCGTCGGCTGCGAGGGGAGGCTACTGATTCGCGATGAGTTTCCAAGATGAGCTCCTGTTGTTATTGCGGGCGCGATATCCCGTTATTTACATCGCCACTCTAGAGGAAGAGCGCGTGGAGCAGGCGATCGCCGCCAGCACACAGCAACTCAACCATCGCAGCGTCTATATCTGGGACTTTGTCGATGGCTATCAGGGCAATCCAAACGACGCTGGGGTGGCCCGTCGTAATCCTTTACAGGCGCTAGAACACATTGAAAAGTTGCCGGAATCAGCGGCAGCGCTTTTTGTGTTGCGAGACTACCATCGCTTCCTCGAAGATGTCGCCATTTCTCGCAAGTTGCGCAACCTGGCTCGACGGTTAAAGTCGCAAGCGAAAAATATCTTGCTGCTAGCACCACAAGTCCAGATTCCTGATGATCTGGCCGAAATAGTGACCGTTTTAGAGTTTGCCCTGCCCAGTGTGGAAGACATTCATGCCGAAGTGACCCGGTTGCTGGGCAGTCTCAATGTGCAGCTTTCTCTGGCTGATTTAGACGCCCTGGTGCAGTCTTGTCAGGGGCTTTCGATCGAGCGCATTCGGCGGGTGCTGGCTCGTGGCATTGCCGCCCACGGCACCTTTCGCCCTGACGACATTGAGCTGGTGTTGGAGGAAAAGCGTCAGACCATTCGCCAAACCCAAATTCTGGATTTTTACCCTGCCAAGGAACAAATTTCTGAAATTGGCGGTTTGGATAATCTTAAGGATTGGCTACTGCGACGCGGCAACTCGTTTTCCGAAAAAGCGCGGCAGTATGGGTTGCCCTATCCTCGGGGACTGCTGCTAGTGGGCATTCAAGGGACGGGCAAATCGTTGACCGCTAAGGCGATCGCCCATCACTGGCATTTGCCCCTATTGCGGCTCGATGTGGGTCGCTTATTCGCTGGCCTCATCGGGGAATCTGAGTCGCGCACTCGCCAGATGATTCAACTCTCCGAAGCACTGGCCCCTTGCATTTTATGGATTGATGAAATCGACAAAGCGTTTGCTGGAGTGGATGGTCGGGGCGATTCGGGGACGAGCAGCCGCGTTTTTGGCACTTTCATCACTTGGATGGCGGAGAAAACGTCGCCAGTTTTTGTGGTCGCAACGGCCAATAATATTCAATCGCTGCCGCCAGAACTCTTGCGCCGGGGTCGCTTTGACGAGATTTTCTTTGTCGGTTTGCCCACCCAAGAAGAACGCAAAGCAATTTACGAAGTTCACCTGAGTCGTCTCCGGGCTCATAATCTCCAGAGTTATGACCTGGAACGGTTGGCCTACGAAACTCCCAATTTCTCCGGTGCGGAGATTGAGCAGGCGCTCGTGGAGGCGATGCACATCGGCTTTAGTCAGGATCGGGACTTCACCACGGAAGACATTTTGGAGGCGGCGAGTCAAATTGTTCCCTTAGCCCGCACGGCTCAGGAACAGGTAGATGCCCTGCAAGCCTGGGCGGCATCGGGAAAAGCTAGACTGGCGTCGCGGAGTTCTTTGAGCGATCGCCTCAAACAGCGGCTGGGGCCAGATTAAGTCACCGGATAGTTGCCGGAAGCCTGGCTAAACTAGCAAGCCGCTACTGGCATTAATTCAGCAATTGACTGACCGCAATGGTGAGGTCGGGAAAGGCGAGGGGTGCGATCGTGCCAGCCGTCAGCTTAGTCTCTGACGAGTACTGATCTTGCTGGGGGTGGCGCATCACAATCAGTTCCAGGGTTTTCAGATTCACCACCCAATATTCAGGAATGCCCGCAGCGGCGTAGACTTTGGCCTTGGGATCGGTATCTTTTTTGAAGCTGGTATTGGCGTACTCAATCAGCCAAAAGATATTTTCTGGATAGGGATGACGGGTGCGATAAATGTCCCGCCAAGGTTCAGCGATCGCGATATCCGGTTCCGGTTCCGAGTTGATGTTAGATAACGTGATGGGCTTCGCTTCTCGCACCAGTGCGCGAGTCCCTAAAACGGCCCGCAAGTAATCGGCGGCATCAGTGCTAATTTGGGCATGTTCTGGCCCTTCGGGTGCCATTTCGATGATTTCTCCACGCAACAATTCGACCTGCTGGTCGTCGAGAATGCCCGCCGCGATCATCTGGTGATACTGCTGTAGGGTCCATTTGGCGAGGGTGACTGAGGAGGTCATGCTGGAGTCTCTGACTAGCCAAAACTTGTTGAATTTTAGTTTAGCGTTTCGCTACGAGCGGTGGCGTTTGCAGTGACAACTGGCGGCGGGCCAAGGCTTGGCGAAACTGAGCGGTGGTGACGGCCTGTTCGACCGGATAGACACCGGGTTGGTTAATCTGTCCCGACAGCAGTAGTTCAGCGATATAGCCGGCCCCGATGCCCGCCGCGATCGCCGCACTGGGATGGGCAAACCAACTGCAATAGTGCGCTGTTTCTCCGGCTTTATGCCCTTGCACATCGCAATGGATAGCGACGCCAGTGCCAGTAAAGCGATCGCTGATCCCCGTCATCCAGTAACTCACCTGGGCCAAAAACTCGATGGTATTGGGATGTTGCAACACCGGGTCAGGTAAACCGTGGGCAGTGAGCCAGGTGGCATGGTTATAGAAATCTGGCACCACGCCAAACTTGGTTTTAACCGTTTGCAACGGGAAGGAATCAGGCAGGGTGATGGCTTCGGGCATGTCGTACCAATACACGTGGGCATCATTGTACGGAGCGGGAAAGGCTAGCTTTTCCCGAGCGGTGTAGGGCTTGACTGCCTGCCACTGACCATCTAGCCAAGTATCAAAGGGATGTTGTAGTCCCAAAAACGTGGTGCGCATGACGGTGACACCCGCGCCCCCAGAGCCCGCCACGACGTAACTCAATTGCACAGCGTCAGCCTGATCAAGCGCTTCTATGCCCTGCCGCGCCATACTATTCGAGATGCCGGGAAAGACTCCTGTGCTGACGATCGCCGTCACCCCAGCCGTCTGCGCCGCTTTGTTGACCTCCAACACTTGACGGGTAAAGCCCCGATAATCACTGACATCGAGATAGTTCACCCCTTGCTCCAGGCAGAGTTGCAAGACTTGCGCGTCGCGCTGGTGAAACGGCCCCGCCGCGTGGATGGTGAGGTCGGCAGCCGCGATCGCCGCCCTCAACCTGTCTGGTTCTGACAAATCCAATGGCAAAAACTGAGTTCGCGACCCCAGCTTTTGGGTGGCCCTTTGCCCCCGCTGACGATGGCGACCCGTGAGCACCACCGCCACATCCGTATGGGCCAGCAGATCTTGAGCGATGCTACTGCCAATGCGCCCCGTACCGCCCAAAATTAACACTCGTCCCATCGCTGTCGATGCTGTTCTCTAACTGACTGCCTCCGCATCCTATCAGGCCATTCCCTCGGATTCAGCGGGGGAATGGGGGCGAGGCTGCCGACTGAAACGCCGTCCATTGAGCGGTCACAAATTCGCGAAACTGCTGGCGAAACTGCTGTGCTGAGAACTGCTCAGCGTGCTGGCGGATCACCGTTGCCGGGGTGCTGATGGGCGCTTGCTCGAACTTGCGGACGGCTTCCACCAGCGACTCGACTGTCTGGGCTGAAAACAGCAGGCCCGTTTTGCCGGGAATGACGGTTTCGGTAGCGCCGCCCCGGCCATAGGCGATCGCCGGGGCTCCGGCGGCCTGTGCTTCCACGAGGGTAATGCCAAAGTCTTCTTCAGCCGGAAAGATGAAGGCTTTGCAGCGTTCCATGTAGTCCACCACCACCGCATCAGATTGATAGCCGAGAAACTGAATATTGGGCCGGGCCGTTTTTGCTAACTGCGATCGCTGGTCACCATCACCAATCACCACGAGGGGCAATCCCAGCTCGTTAAAGGCCGCGATGGTGAGATCCACTCGCTTGTAGGGGACAAAGCGCGACACTGTGAGGTAAAAGTCGGCCCGGGGGCGATCGCACCGAAACCGCTCCACCGCAACCGGGGGATAAATCACCTCGGCGGGCCGCCGATAGGTTTTATGGATGCGGCGAGCGATGAATTGCGAATTGGCCACAAAAGTATCGACTCGATTCGCCGTGACCACATCCCAAAGCCGCAGGTAGTGAAAGATTAGGCGCGTCAATAAGCCCTTCAAACCGCGCTTGAGTCCCGCCTGTTCCAAATATTGCCATTGCAAATCCCAGGCGTAGCGAATGGGGGTATGGACATAGCTGATGTGGAGCTGGTCGGCGCGGGTAATCACCCCTTTGGTCATCGCATGATGGCTGGAAATGATCAGGTCGTAGTCCGTCAGGTCGAACTGCTCGATCGCGATCGGCATCAGCGGCAAGTATTGACGAAAGTGCTTGCGGGCTCCGGGCAACTTTTGAATAAACGAGGTGGTAACCGGCAGGTGCTGTATAAATGCCCGTTCGTCTGGTTCCAGAAAATCCACCAGGCTATACAAATCCGCTTCGGGATAGAGCTGTAAAACCTGCTCGACCACCCGTTCCGACCCGGCATAGGTTGCTAGCCATTCGTGAACGATCGCGATTTTCATAGACTGCTATTTCCCGCAACTCAGCGAGTCATCACATGGGGCCGTCTCAGGGTAGCATTCTGCCCAGGCGCTCCAGCCTTTCCCACTTTGCGCATCCCCTACCGAGCCCGTGTCAGGCTGGCTTAAATTTGTCCCATTCCTAGACCTCACAAGGATTCCAGCAACGTGATAGAGTTTGTTGCAAAAGGCAATTCGTCCTCTGTTTCGGTCAATCACACCGCAACAAAATTTGGCACAGTGAGGCAGTCAGCGTGACGCAAACGAAGGTTCCCATTCTCGACCTAAAGCCGCAGTATCAAGCCATTCAGGCAGAAATCAAGGCGGCAGTTGATCGCGTCTTGACCTCGGGACAATTCATTTTGGGGCCAGAGGTGCAGCAGTTTGAAACCGATGCGGCCCGCCATTTGGGCGTGCAGCACGCGATCGGGGTGAACTCGGGGACCGATGCGCTGGTGATTGGCCTGCGGGCAGCGGGCATCGAGTCGGGGGACGAGGTGATCACCACCCCGTTCAGCTTTTTTGCCACGGCGGAATCCATCAGCATGATTGGGGCCAAGCCCGTCTTCGTGGATATTGATGCCGCTTCATTCAACTTAAATCCGGCCCAAGTGCAGGCAGCCATCACGGAGAAAACGAAGGCGATTTTGCCCGTGCATCTGTTTGGCAATCCCGCGCCGATGGCGCAGATTTTAGCCATCGCTGCCGCCCATGGTCTCAAGGTGATCGAAGATTGCGCTCAGTCCTTCGGCGCAGTGTATAAAGGCGACTGTATCGGCTGCGAGCAAAGCTGTCAGGATGCGATGCGCGATCGCCTGACGGGCCAGTTCACCGGGGCAATGGGCGATGTGGGGGCGTTCTCGTTTTTCCCCACCAAGAATTTGGGGGCCTACGGCGACGGGGGACTGATTACCACAAACGATGACGCGATCGCCGACATGGCTCGCAAGTTGCGTGTCCACGGCGCGCTGAAGCGGTATCACAACGAACTTTTGGGCTACAACTCGCGGCTCGACGCCATGCAGGCGGCGATTTTGGGGGTCAAGCTTGCCTACGTGAGCCAGTGGAACCAGCAGCGTCGACAGGTCGCGGCGACTTACAACCGCCTGCTGGCAACAGTGCCGGGGGTGGTGACGCCAGCGGTAACCGCCGGGCATGTGTTTCACCAATACACCGTGCGTGTTTTAGAGGGCAAGCGGGATGCCGTGAAGCAATATTTGGCCGAGCAGGGCATTGGGGCCATGGTGTATTACCCCATTCCCCAAGATCGGCTGCCCGTTTATGCAGGCCAGTTTCCCACTTATACCGTGAGTGAACAGGTGGCTTCAGAAGTGCTGAGTTTGCCCATTTGGCCGGAGATTGAAGCGCCCGTGCAAGAGCGGGTGGTGGCCACGTTGCAGGCCGCGATCGCGGCCGCGTGAGTCGCATCTGTTAACGAGCTTTGAGCAATTGCCGGAAGCGACAGATGTACGCGATCGCCGCCACCGCTAATCCCAGGTAAGCACCGATCCAAATACCGACTCCCCCGAGTGGCGTCTGAAAGCCCAACCAGTAGCCCGCCGCCATGCCCACCCCCCAGTAAGCGATAAAGCTAAGCAACATCGGCACGCGGGTATCTTGCAAGCCTTGCAAGACGCCATTGGCCGTGCGCTGCACCCCATCCACCACCTGCCCAAACCCCGCCACCGTCAACATGGCGATGCCCGCCTGCAACACCGGCTGATTCGCCGGATCATTCACATCCAGGTAAACGCTGATGAGCGGGGTGGGAAACAAGACAAACACGACCCCAGAGACAAACATCACCGCGACGGTCAAGCTGACACTCACCATGGCCGCCCGCTGCACCCCCAGCCAGTCGCCGCGACCATACCACTGCCCCACCCGCGCCGTCGCGGCATATGACATCCCTAACGGCAACATAAAAACCACCACGACCGTTTGCAGGGCCAGCTGTTGCGCGGCCAATACGTGGGTGCCGATCGCCCCGATCATCAGGGTCATCACGGTGAAGAGGCCATTTTCTAAAATCGTGACCACACCGATCGGCAAGCCTAGCACCATCAACTGTTTCAAGATGGCGGGACGCAGCCGGAAGAGGCGCTCAAACAACCGATAGGGCTGCAAGTAACCGTGACGGTGATACGCCACATAGCCCAGCAACCCCAAACACATCAGCCCGTGGGCGAGCACACTCGACAGCGCCAACCCGGATAGCCCCATCGCCGGAAATCCCAGTTTGCCAAAGGCGAGCACATAGTTACCCAGCACATTCAATAAATTGGCGCTCACCATCATGACAAAAATGGGGCGCGTGCGACCGATCGCCGTTACCGTGCAGCGCAGCACCGCAAACCAGAGGGCGGGTAACAATCCCCAACGCATGATATTGAGGTAATCGTTCGTGAGGGCAATGACTTCGGGCGCTTGCCCCAGAGATCGCATCAACTCACCCAGGTTGCCCAGCAGCAGCGTGATGGGCAGCGCAATCAAGAGAGCCAGCCAAAGCCCCTGCCGCGTAACTTGGCCCACTTGTCGAGGCTCCTGTGCCCCAAAGGCTTGGGCCGCCAGCGGACTCACACTCGACACGATGCCAATGCCCGTCATCAGGGTCGCCATAAACACCATGACGGCCAACCCACCGCCAGCCAACGAGGCTTGCCCTAGTCGCCCCATCATGAGCGTATCGACAAAGCCTGTGAGCGCCTGCGCCACCTGCGCACTGGCTAGCGGCACCGCTAAACTCAAAAATTCGCGAATTTCTATGCGGGTGGCAGGGGAGAGGGCAAATACTTTCATATCCACAACTTACACTTTCCACCGACGGCTTGTCTGAGGGGCAATGTAGGAGAATTGCGATCGCTGCGAACCGTATGCTGGTGGCGCTCATGGTGACAATTTCGCAAGAAACCCTTAATGGATGTGCCCCCACCGACATTTTTGGGATTTATATGGATAAAGCATCCGCTAGCATTTTTATCGGCAACTGCCATCAGTTGATCTAAGGGACTGGACGCTGAATGCGCGATCGCTATGGTCGCTCCGCCCAGCGGTCGGTTCTATCAGGGAACGTTTCGGAAACTCATCTGCCATATGTCTTCACCTCAAAATCTGCTTGGGGGGCGTTATCAATTCATCCAAGCGTTAAACACCCATCCGTCGGGCCGGACCTTCCTCGCGGCAGATGTGCATTATCCGGGCCATCCCAAATGCGTGGTGCGAGAACTCCGCCTGCCGACCCGTAACCCAATGACGCGGCAGTTCATTTTGCGGCTGCTCAAGCAGAAGGTCGCCATGTTGGAAGAAATCGGCCAGCATCCCCAAGTGCCCGATACCTCTGCCGCGTTTGACGTTGATCAGAGCTTTTTTATCGTTCAGGAATTCATCCCTGGGCAGTCGCTATTAGATTTACTGGCGGCGGCTGAGCCCTGGACGGTGCCTGAGGCGATCGCCTTTCTCCAAGAGGTGCTGCCAGTACTGCACTTTGCCCAAGACCACGGAGTCATCCATGGCAACCTCAAGCCCTCTAAATTGATTCGCCATCATTCCGAAAACAAGTGGATCATCCTAGATTTTGGCTCGATTAAAAATATTAGTCAGCATATTGCGGGCAAACAAAAAGGCCAAAACGGCAACGACGACAATGGCTGGCAGCGGAGTTCGTCAGTGTATGTCGCCCCGGAGCAGTATCAACAACAAACATTATTTTGCAGTGACCACTATGCTCTCGGCATGATCGTGATTCAGGCAATGACGGGGCGCGACCCGAGGGAGTTGCCCCAAGTGCAGGCCCCTAACCGGCATGAACAATTGACGGCGGTGTTGCGCGGTGTGCCCAAAATGCCCCCAGTGTTTGCCAACTTGCTGATGCGCATGGTGCATGCGCACCCCCAGCGACGCTATCAAAAAGCGGCCGACATCTTGAACGATTTAGAAGACCTGCTAGACGCATCGGATACCTTAGCCATGCCCACCGAGGATGCCGCAGCTACCCCCTCAACACCGCGCTCGGTGGCCACCGAGGTCACTGAGCCGCCGCCAGTGCGATCGCGACGGGCTTGGCGGAACCCCGTGCTAGGGACGTTGGGCGTGGTCACGCTAGTCGGTCTGGCGGTGGTATTCGGACTCAAGCTGCCCCAACGCTTGGCGGCCCAAAGGCACATTACCCAAGCAGAAGCGATCGCCGCCGCAGAGCCAGAAGCGGCGATCGCCGCCTACTCCCAAGCCTTAGAACAGGTACCCCAGCAGCCCGAGGCCCTGGCGGCCCGAAGTCAGCTCTATTTTGAACTGGGAGAGGCCCAAGCGGCCCTGGCAGATATTTCAGAGGCCATTGACCAGGCTCCTGACAATCCTGATTACAACTACAGTCGCGGCAACTTTCGGTTTACTTTGGGCGACATTCAAGGCGCGATTAACGACTATACCCAGGCCATTGAGCTTGATCCAACGTTCACCAAAGCGTATGTCAATCGAGGCAGCGCTCGGGCTGATTGGGGCGATGATCGGGGGGCGATCGATGATTACACCCAAGCGATTGAGCTCGCGACTGATACCGATACGGAGGCCGCCGCCTATCTCAATCGGTGTCTGTCCTATTCCAACTTAGACGAGCAAGAGTTAGCACTGAATGACTGTTCCACCGCCATTAACCAGCGTCCCAGCCATGCGCTGGCGTATCAAAATCGCGGGCTGGTGCGGCGGCGCTTGGGCGATTTGCAAGGCTCCTTGCAGGATTACAACATCGCCATCCAAATCGACCCCAATAGCCCTGACCCGTTTTATAACCGGGCGCTGACTCGGCAGGCTTTGAATGATCGCCCCGGCGCGATGGACGATTTAAGCCAGGCGATCGCGATCGATCCCACCTACGTCTTTGCCCGCTACGATCGCGCCTTGCTGCATATTGCAATGAACAACACGCCAGCCGCTTTACAAGACCTGCGAGCCGCCTCGCAGTTGTGCCTCGACTTGGGCCGCACCGGCTGTTACGAAGATGCCCAATTCCAAATTACCCAACTGCAAAACACGACGGACACCGAGCCAGCACCCGGCCTGGGACCAGAGGAATAGCCCTTAAGCGGCGGCGCAATCGATAAGATAGTGAAACTGTTACTCTGTGCTTGCCTGTTATGGTTGCCGTCTCTGCTGCCCAGCCCCGCATCCAGTTGTTGCAAACGCCCACCGCGCCAGCTTGGGTCGAGCAGGCGATCGCCCACCTCGATACCGTGTTGCTCGATCATTCCCACTGCGAACGCAAAGCCGCTGGGGTCGCGTTGAACTTGATGTGTCGGTATCCCTCCAGCGAAAAGCTCGTGCGGGCATTGACCGCGATCGCCCAGGAAGAACTCAGCCATTTTGAACTGGTGAACCAATGGCTGGAACGGCGTCAGGTGTCCCTGCGACCCCTGCCCGCGCCGCCCTACGGCACTGGTCTCAGTAAACAGATCCGCCGCGAAGAGCCGGGACGCATGTTGGACTCGCTGCTCGTGGCGGCGCTGATCGAAGCCCGCAGCCACGAGCGGTTGGGGCTGCTGGCGGCCCACTGCCCCGAGCCAGAATTGGCCCAATTTTATCGCAATCTGATGGCCTCAGAAGCCCGCCACTACGGGGCCTACTGGGTGCTCGCCACCACCTACTTTGATCGCGAAACGGTCAATGCGCGATTAGCTGAACTGTCAGCCGTGGAAAGTACATTACTCTTGACCCTGCACCCAGAGCCGCGCGTACATAGTTGAGCCCCCGCAGCCGAACCAACTTGGTTACCCAGCATGGAGCTACCCAGCATGGAGCTAAAAATGAGGTTCATCCAAGACTGACGAACAACTTGTTAGGACTCAAACGGTTTTTACAGTATCAGCAGTTTGTCGGCCCTCTCCAGGCAGCGAGAATCAAGATTCTGAATGTTTGAATTGGCGATAGCGGCGACGGGCGCGCTGGATCAGGGGTAATCCCACAAAGTAGGTAGCTGTGCCAAAAATCGCCCCCATGACAAGGCTGCCCAACATCAAGGCGACACCCACGTCAGCCCCAGTTTCGAGCCAAGCTTTCATTGACTCGACATCAGTAAATAAATTGACTACGGGCCGCCCCAAAATCCAACTGCCGAGGCGATAGTTAAAAGCGTAGATGGGCAAATACGTGAGCGGATTGCTGATCCAGGTGCCCGCTGCCGCCATGAGCGGATTGCCTTTGATGCGGATCGCGATCGCGATCCCCATAATGGTTTGCAGTCCAAACAGCGGAAACATCCCCGAAAACACGCCAGCCGCCAAGCCCCGGGCCAATTCTTTAGGGTGCCCGCGCAGGCGAATAAATTTCAGGTAAATGTAGCGGCTGCGGCGTTTGAGCTGAACCCACCAAGAGCGAGATGAGCTTAACGACTGGGGCCGACGGCCGGGGGAAGGCACAGCAGATTCATGGGGTAGAGGAGTGGTGGGCACTGTGGGTTTTGGCAAATCTGAAGAAAACGCTAACTTTTCACTATTTTAGAAGTTCCCTCAACAGGTTGAGGGCAAGCAACGAAGTTTCATTTTGCCTTCACAGTTTTCGTAGCGGATGAAGCAGTTTCTCTGCTAGCCGTCAGTAACATCTGGAATGACATCGGCATTGAAGTCAACATCCTGACAACAAACCTAGCGTGAAGAAAGACTGGCAAGTTGTCAATTCTGAGACAGATCGATAGCATTGATGTAGGTTACAAAATTTAACAATCTTAAGGCGATGCGTCCTTGAGTTCATTCCCTGCAAATGGATAGCTGTTTATGCCTTACTCCTTAGATACTGCTCGTATTCTGGCGGAGCCTTTGGTCGCTTCGTTTTTTCAAACTTGTGAGGGCGACTGGCGCTCCAAGCGTCGTTATTACACGCTCAAGAGTGGCGATGTCCAAGAGGTGGTGAGCTACATCAACATTCGTTTTTTGGCAGCGGACACAGCCGAGCTGAAAACATTGCATGAGCTGCATGAGTTGCCGGAGCGCACACCGCTCATTTGTGGCGCGCAAGTCACTTGGGAGAGTAACTACATCCATACTGAGCGTAAGCCCGTGAATGGCTCAACCTTGTTTGGCGTCAGAGGTACAACGCTGTATCGCGATCGCGGCTTTGCCACGGCCAAGCCTGTAACCGCTGACTTTACCTTCCGTGAGCCGCGCACCATGGTGCTCAAGACCGCTTACGATGGCTCTAGCTTTGAAGAAGAAATTAAATTAATCGGTGAGTCTACCCGCACTCGTCAGACCATCATCTCCCGCGCCGGAGAGGAAATCATGATTGGACAATATCTAGAACAGCGCTGCTAAGTTCTCCTGTGCTCTCAAAGCAATTTCTAGGACTGAATGCCTAGCATTTTTCAATGCTGGGCATTTATTTTGCGTATGCAACCACCGTTGTCGGCATCCTCCGTGCAACAACATCCGACTGACGGGAGTGATGACGGTATCCCTCATATTCTCAAGTTCGAAATCGTCAGTGAAAATCGTCAGTGAAAGGTCACATTTCTACTGGAATTTATCCGGAACTGCGCGATGCTAGGAGATCACTTTATGAAGATGAGGTGAAGTAGAGAGATGTCATCAGCGATTGCACGGATTGTTTCACAGAAACTTTACTGAGTACATGGGGCAGGATCACACATATCCCCGACGAAGTCTTTCATAATATTCAAATGTTTGTCTGTCACGGTACTCATTGAGACGCTTTCCTGAAGAGCTATGTAACAGATGGCTGTAGGTGAGTGCTGGGGCATTCAGTGCGGGTGGGGCGGCTCGGGCCTGTGTCCGGATTGCGCCGACGGGGTGATGAGACTTGCCAGTTTCTGACCCTATTTTTAGTTCCATTGAACTGTTTGTTGGTGCTCATCAAGTCTGAGCGATCGCGAGTTTGGGATCGGGAGCCGTCAGGCATAGCGGACGCCGGTTCGCTTTTTTGACCTACCCCAGTCCTTACAAGTCATTTTCAATAAGCAACTATGATTTCAACGGTTTTTCCCACATCCACACCCACCCTGTCAGGGGTGCGTTTAGCCATTCGCCAATTGCAGCCCCAGATTGTGCTCTGGCGGCGACAAATTCACCAGCAGCCAGAGTTAGCTTTTCGAGAAGCCAAGACAGCGACATTTATTAGCCAAAAATTGACCGAATGGGGGATTGAACACGAAACAGGGGTCGCCAAAACGGGCATCGTCGCCGTCGTGCGAGGCCAAAAGCCAGGGCCGGTGCTGGCGATTCGGGCCGATATGGATGCCCTCCCGATTCAAGAAATGAATGACGTGGAGTATCGCTCGCAGCAGGACGGAGTGATGCACGCCTGTGGCCATGATGGCCACGTCGCGATCGCCTTGGGCACGGCCTGCTATTTGGCGCAGCATCGCGACAGCTTTTGCGGCACGGTGAAATTTATCTTTCAGCCAGCGGAAGAGGGGCCAGGGGGCGCGAAGCCGATGATCGAAGCCGGCGCTCTGGAGCAGCCCAATGTGGACGCCATCATTGGTTTGCACCTGTGGAACAACCTGCCCGTCGGCACGGCTGGGGTCCGTACGGGGCCGATGATGGCCGCCACCGAATTTTTTCACTGCACGATTCGGGGGCGGGGGGGACACGGCGCAATTCCCCACCAGACGGTCGATTCCATTGTGGTGGCGGCCCAGGTGGTCAACGCCATTCAAACGATCGTGGCCCGCAATATCGATCCGCTGCAGTCCGCCGTGGTCACCCTGGGCGAACTGCACGCTGGTTCGGCGGTGAATGTGATTGCTGATCAGGCGCGGTTGAGCGGCACAGTGCGCTACTTCGACAATATGTATGAAGGGTATTTCGCCCAACGATTAGATCAGATTATTAGCGGCGTGTGCCAATGCCACGGGGCTAGCTACGAGTTGGACTACAACCCGCTGTATCCGCCCGTGGTGAACGACGCGGGCATCACTGAGCTGGTGCGATCGGCGGCGCTCGCGGTGGTGGAAACCCCGGCAGGTTTGGTGCCTGAATGCCAAACCATGGGTGGCGAAGATATGTCCTTTTTTCTACAGGCAGTGCCAGGCTGTTACTTCTTTTTGGGCGCGGCCAACCAAGCCAAAGATCTCGCCTATCCGCACCATCATCCCCGGTTTGACTTTGATGAAGCGGCGCTGTCTACGGGCGTTGAGATTTTTGTCCGCTGTGTCGAATCGTTCTGCCAGGGTTAATTTCTGACAAAAGTGACATCACCGCCCAAATTTCTCGGTAAGCTAAGGGCGGACTTTATCGCTAGGGGGCTGAGGCCATGAACCGACGGTCACTGGGATGGATTGGCGTGGCGGTAGTTGCATTGATCGCCGCCGTCATGTTTGGCACTGGGCATGTTTGGCTCACCCCGGCCCTGTCGATAGAGGCTCCCCTCCTGGCTCAGGCCACGACTGAGGCGACGGTTAGTGCTGATGGGGCGGTCCCCACCCTTAGCGGCATCTACGAAGATCCGCAAGGCAACTTTCAGGTTGGCCTTTTAGAAGGAGCCGCTGTTACTATCGCTGGCAGTTCACCGCTATTTACTCTGCCTGATGGCAGTCTGTCTTACAGTGTGGTGCCAGTGCCCTTAGATAGCGAAACCCCGTTACCAGAGGTGACCCTGGTGGCCCTGGCCAATCAGGCTTTGAATAACGGCGAGGGCTTTCAAACACAAACTTTTACAGCAGTGCCGCAGGGGCTGCAAATTGACTGGACGGGACGCTTGAGTCAGCGAGGAGCCCCGCAACCTGTGTCGGGCAGCATTTTGGCGAGCCAGCAAGGGGCGACCGTATATTTGTTAGTGGTGGCCGCTTTAGAAGACGCGACGGCACAAGTTCCTCAGACATTGGTAGCGCTAGCCGACAGCTTGGAATTTCTGTAACCCAGTTTGCGCTAAGATCCTCTCCTACGGGCTTTGCTAGTAATTGACGAATGACCATGGTTTGAGGGCTTATCGGTGGTCAACACTAACGCTGAAGTGACTCGGCTCAAAGATTTGATGCCCGCTTCTGGGCGCATGAAAACGCGCATCATCATTGACGATCGCCAATCCACTGTGGTGGAAACCCCGTTTCCTCGCCCCTGGCACAAAAGTCATCCCATCACGATTAATTGGCAGCTGTGGCAGGAACTGTCGGCCTCTCAACGGGATTTACTCTTTCTGCATAATGTGTGTTGGCTGACCTCAGTCCGGCTGATTAAACCTGAGCTGTACCAAGGGATTGCGGCGGTGGGACTGCTGGGCACTGTGTTTGAAGCGTTCCAGACGGATGCGGTTGGCATTTTAGCGGCGGGTGGGCTAACGGCGATCGCTGCGAGTCAAGTCTGGCGGGCAAACACAGGCAATCAAGCCAAATTAGATGCTGACGATACTGCCATTCGGGTGGCCCAACGGCGGGGCTACTCTGAGCGGGACGCGGTGCGCCACTTACTCGAAGCCATTGAGACCGTACCGTTAATTGAAGGCCGTGGCGGCCTGAACTATACCGAGCTACTCCGCGCCCAACAACTCAAGTCCCGCTTGGGCACGGTCAACGCCCCCCCGCCCGAACGGATTCGGACTCAATAAAGTCAAGCAAGACTTTAGTCGGGCGTGGCGTAATGGACGAGATAACTGATGACTGCTGATTTTTCTGATGGGGCTGAGTTTGAGTTTGACGACGGGCAGCGCGAAGCCGTGTTAGATGCGGTTGTGGATACGTTAAATAACTACGTTTTTCCAGACATCGCCCACAAGCTCCAGACTGACATTCAGCAGCGCCGCCAGGGTGGGGGTTACGCCGAGGTCAATGGCGGCGAGCAATGTGCCGAAATTCTCACGCTACAACTGCAAGAGCTATCCGGCGATCGCCAACTGAAAGTCCATTTCAGTCCCGAACCGCTGCCCCACATCGACCCAGAGGCCAAGCCGTCCGCCGCCGAGCTAGCCGTTGAGCAGCACCAGAGCAGTTTGCGCAACTTTGACCTGAACCGGGTCGAGCGACTCCGGGGCAATATCGGTTATTTGGAACTGTACGGCTTTGAACCGCCGGAATTTGCGGGGGATGCGATCGCGGCAGCGATGACCTTCATCACCCACACTCGAGCCCTCATTATCGACATCCGGCATAATCGTGGCGGTTCTCCCGCGATGGTGGCCCTGCTGTGCAGTTATCTCTTACCGGCCTATCCGGCCATTCACCTCAACGATTTGTATTGGCGACCCGACGACTCGACGCGCCAGTGGTGGACACTACCGCACCTCAACGCGCCGCGTTATCTGGATAAGCCTGTGTATCTCTTGACGAGTCAAGAAACCTTCTCCGCTGCTGAAGAGTTTGCTTACAACTTACAGGCCCTCAAGCGCGTGACGGTGGTTGGTGAACACACCGTGGGCGGCGCGCATCCGGGCCGGGGCTATCGCCTCAATAATCACTTTTGGATGTTTGTCCCCGTGGGGCGATCGCTCAATCCCACCACGGGCGATAACTGGAGCCAGACCGGCATTGTGCCCGATGTAAAGGTGCCTTCAGAGTTGACCTGGCCCACCGCGCACCTGATAGCTCTGAATAAGTTAATGGAAACGGCCCCCGCTGGCGCAGGCTTTCGAGAGCTACAGCGCACGATGTTGATGGTCGAACGAGAACTCAACACGCGTCGAGCCGACCTCATCAGTCAGCTCAAGCAGCCCCGTGCCGAGAGTGCGCCCTAAAGTGGGGCAGGCTTGGCTGACTGGTGGTAGAGCTTACGGCGATTACTTATCGCCGTAGTAAAAAGCGATTTCCTTGTCCTTTAAGGGCTTAAACTCGGCGTCAAGCAGCATTTGGTTCAAATCGGCTTGGGAAAAGTGCTTAGCCCCGATGCGCACGATGCGCGATCGCATGGAATTTTGCACCCCACTCCGCTGACGGTTAGCCTCCTTGGCCATCACGGTTTGATACAGCGACAACTTATTTTCTGGAATGGGGCTGCCGTCGAGGTCAACGCCTTGGGAGATCGCGGCATCCACGGCTTCGGCTCCGGTCATGGCTTGAGTAGATTCGGACATAGCTAAAGGGGGTTCCCTCAAAACTGCCTCCGTATCCTATCAAGGGGCGATCACCCCCGGATCAGTCAGCTAGCTTGCGATGTTTGCTTCAGGGCGAACAACAGCGATAATAGCCGGCCTCTCACCCTCAACTCTCAGTACATTCAACCAACGATTTCCCGTTATTAACCAGAGGCGTAACCGACCTGTTGAAATTGCTGATTCTATCGACATCTTCAAGGGCTATAACAGACGTAAAAGTACTGGCAATGCTACCTTTGCTCGACAAAATTGCCATCACATCTACCGGGAGGTCGCGATGTACGCTACCGACTCGACGATTCAAGCCCTGCATCAGGACTTAGCTGAAATTCAAGCGGCCGATTTGACGATGAACGATCGCTTCTTGGCAGAAGCGGCACTGCTCTCGCGCGAGCTCCTGCTCACCTTAATGCAAAAGCATGAGTGCTCTTTGGCAGACATTACGCCCGCTCACATTGCCGCTGAGCTCAGGCAGCGTGCCCCGATGACTTACCACGTGCCAGCCATTCCTAGTACCACCAGCCAAAGCCAGTAAGGTCAGTAAATAAGATTGGCATCAGGATGCGGCGAGCCAGAGCCGCCACTAGATACCTTCATCGATCACTCCACAGCAGCCGACGCAGGATAGGAAGAGGGCGGTTGGCATCAGCGATCGCAGCTCGACTGCTTGCCCAGGCAAGCACCTGTCAGCATTATCACGGAGCCGTGACATTGTCTGATGCCCGTCACAAAGCGCCTGCATCAAACCTGCATCAAATATGACTGCGCCATCCAACAATCCCCCTTAGGTATTAGCTTCATGGTCATCAATGGGCTACCATTAAAGCGCTAGAATTCTTGCCAGTATGGCATTTGACCAGTTAGTTAGCTGTCGTGCTTGATGGCTTTAAGATGGCTGACATATTCAGAAAACGTCGCGTTAGTCACACGAGTCACTACTCGGATTCCGTAAATCAAGAAGGCATCTTCATCGGAGTCTGGTGAAGCTTAAAGTTTTGATGAACCTTGTCATCAGGGCATATACGTAGATGGAAGTTGAGAATATTCTGTAATGGCTTGAGGAGCAATCAAAGGAGTCGATTTCCCGGTGGTTAATTTACAAAATGGTGCTGCCCACTTCAATATTGCAGTTCCCGAAGCAGCCTTTAATAATGCTGATAATTTAAGTTTCTACATCCCTACAGGAGTCAAGCTAGAGCATCCTTCGGTCACAAGTCTCTTGAAACGAGGACTGGACATCTTAGGGGGTCTAGTGGGGTTGATAATTACTGCGATCATTTCTATCCCGCTTGCGATCGCGATTCAAATCGATAACCCCGGCCCGGTTTTTTACAGTCAGGTACGGTGCGGTCACCGAGGCAAGACCTTCCGCATGTGGAAGTTTCGCTCAATGGTGGCGGATGCCGATAAATTAAAGCACCTGGTGCAGAATGAAGCCCAAGGCTTAGTGTTTAAGAACAAAAACGACCCCCGCATTACTCGGGTCGGCAGATTGCTTCGTAAGACGAGCTTGGACGAATTTCCTCAGTTCCTTAACGTATTGATGGGGGACATGAGTCTGGTTGGCACCCGGCCTCCTACCGTTGACGAAGTGATGCAGTATGAGAAGCATCACTGGCAGCGACTAAATGTAAAGCCAGGGATTACCGGTGAGTGGCAAGTACGCGGGCGTTCCTCTGTTAACGACTTTGAAGACATCGTCAACATGGATCTGAGTTATCAAGAGCAGTGGTCTTTCTTTTACGATCTCAAGCTACTGCTGGAAACGGTACTAGTTGTGCTGTATCGCAAGGGTGCTTATTGAGGTCGCTGGCCCATATCGTTGCGAATCCCCTGCTTTACAGCAGATAAACGGGCTTACCTAGGGCGGCGATCGCGCGATCGTCGCCCTAGGAGTCTAAAGGGACAGCGATTGATCGTCAGGCTTCTGCTAGATTAACGTTGCGCTAGCAACTGGGCATCGCATCATCGCAACTGGAAATCGCTTCAGTGCCTATCATCAGGGGTCTTTGTAGCTGCTATGACCCACTCAAGAGACACGTGACAAACTGGCGCAGATGTTGGTTCGCGCTGGGATAATCGCAGTTAGCCTTGGCGATGGAAAGCGTAGCCAGTACCATCAGCCAGTCAGTATCTAACACGGGTTGAATCACATGGTCTGCACAAATAATATCTGGGCCACTGGAAACGTTTAAAAACTCAAAGGTTTCGTCGGTAGGCAATGTTTGCCGCAACGAGATAGGTCTCAACCAGCAGGTCTGCCGTTCTACCATATGCTGCACCAGTTCGCCATAGAGTCGAGACTGCCCACAGTCCACATAGACAATTTGATAGGCCGCGATGCTCATGCCTGTGGTTACCCAGAAAAAGAGATTATTCAACCAGTTTACATAGAGCGCAGTGTCGCAACTGGTTTCTGCAGCATTTGCCACTAAATGGCGTCAGTGCCTTTTAGAGATCACAGTTTTTCTTTGTCAGAGCCGAAAATCTCAATTAAAATTTAATCGTTAAGGGTTTTGCTCTCATCATTTAGGGGTGGGCACGGATGTTGCCGTGATGGAGGTCTTGGTTTTGATGTCTGAGAGCTGATCGGTGACACCGTTTGCCAGTGATGGAGTCCCTGGATTTGAGGCAAATTCAACACAATTTGCCAGTGTGATAAGCACTAAACTGATTTATTCACTCGTAACTAGCTTGATTGAGGCGCTTATGGTGGCTGTCGATACGATCAAAAGTCGCTCTACATCCACAGTTCGGAAACCACCTCCCCGGTATCGGGTGCTCCTGCACAATGATGACTTCAACTCCATGGAGTATGTGGTGGAGTCGCTGATGAAGGTGGTACCTAGTTTGTCGATGCCGCAAGCGGTCAATGTGATGATGCAGGCCCATGTGTCTGAAGTGGGGGTCGTCATTATCTGCGCCCAAGAGCATGCGGAGTTCTACTGCGAAGGGTTGAAAGGCAAGGGGCTCACCAGTTCCATTGAACCGGAAGAGTAATCCGAATCCTGTTGAAGCGCTATTGGCTATTGGTTCGACGGTGCCCAGCTCTAATGAGAGTGGTCATTTGTCTTGCTGGGGCAGTTTTACTGGCAGTGCCGATCGCGCTTCCCCTGTACTACTGGGAGTATGCCAACACCCAAGGTCAGTCGGTGATTTTGGCCCCTGTCAGTCTATTCGTCGTGTTTGTGTTGGGGCTGCCATCGTGGATGCGGGGGGTTCATCATTGTCGCCATCCATGGCGGCAACTGGGATTTAGCCAGGGCGATCGCTGGTGGCGAGGCTGGGGCGTCGCGTTTATCGCGGGCATTGTCGGCATTGCATTGCTGTATGGTCTGCAACTGCTGATAGGTTGGAGCACCTGGCAAGGGCTGGGGCCAGCCGCACCCCGCTTTTTGCTGGAAGGGTTATTGGTGGGTATTGGGGTCGGCCTTGCCGAGGAACTCCTCTTTCGCGGCTGGTTACTCTACGAACTGGAACAGGATTTCACCCCGGCTGCGGCTCTATGGCTGAATGCGTCGATTTTTGCGATCGCCCACTTTTTGCGCCCCCTCTCGGCAATTTTGGCCACCTGGCCGCAGTTTGTGGGGCTAGTACTGCTGGGGGCAGCCTTAGTTTGGGCCCGACGCATCCCCGTGGCGAGACGGTGGCAACAGCGTGACACCACAGTATTGGGGCCAGCCGCGGGACTGCATGGTGGGCTCGTCTTTGCGTATTATCAAGTTGACGTGAATGACCTTGTGGTGGCGACGGGACAAGTGCCGGAATGGGTCACTGGCATCGGTGGCAATCCCCTCGCGGGACTGCTGGGGTTAGGCTTTTTGAGCGTGATTGGCGGCATCACCTACGGTGCCAGCCATGATCGCCATCGCCATTAAAAAATCACCTGGTTCGGCCCATCCCAATCATGTACTGAGTGGGTGGCAGGCGAGCCATCTACTCGGCTTCTAGCGGTGATTCCAGTTCTCCAACATCATCTGCCAGAGTGCCGAGTTCACGATGCAAGACTTCGAGGTTATTCAGCAACTGCTCGGTGTCGATTTGCTGCTGCGGGTCAATGATCTGGACAATCGCATCCAGACAGGCTTCTAGGGCAACGGCAAATTCGTACCGTGTGACGAATTCGTCGCCGCGAAAGGTGCCATCGGGATATCCCGACAAGCAGCCGTAGTCTTCGGCGAGGGTACTGACGGCAGTGTAGGCCCAGTGATTAGGAGAGACATCTGGAAAATCACCGGGGGGAAATATCTGCCCTAAGCGCTGACCGCTGGGCTCGGAATGTGGTGACAACGGAGCCGATAATGCCGGCAAGGGCAACTCGGCCATGCGGCGGGTAGTGGGAACCCCGTCTTCGGCGATCGCGCGACTGGCGATCGCGGTGAGTCCCCCAACCGATAATCCAACGGCAACAAGAAGTTTGAACATGGTCGCTTTCCCTTAGCTCAGACCGCGTCTAGTCTAGCGAAATCGATGCATGAATATTCACGAACCCGACAGGAAGCCCAAGATGAATGGTAATATGCGGGGCGCGAGTGCGGGCAATGGCAACGGCACCGCAGGAGGAGGGGACATGAGCGGGGCATTTCGAGTATCAGTACCGGCAACAACCGCCAACATTGGGCCGGGGTTTGACTGCTTGGGGGCAGCGCTGACCCGCTACAACCACTTCACCTTTGCGTCGCCGTCGACTGCCGAGACGTTACAGATTGGTGTCCAAGGGCTAGATAGCGATCGCGTCACCACGGATGCCTCCAATTTGGCCTATGTGGCGTTTCAGAAATTCTTTCAAAAAATTGGGCAGCCCGTCCCGGCGTTGAGCCTGAAGATCGAGCTCGATGTGCCATTGGCGCGGGGCATGGGCAGCTCCTCGACCGCAATCGTGGGGGGTATTTTGGGCGCTAACGCGATGGCCGGACACCCCTTAGATGCCCCAGCCCTTGCCGACCTCGCCACTGAAATCGAAGGACACCCAGACAATGTGGTGCCCGCCTTGTTAGGGGGCTGTCGCCTTGCCACCGCAAACGATGCAGGAGTCGCCACCGTATGTGAGGTGGCCTGGCATCGAGGCATTGTGCCAATTTTGGTTGTGCCCGCATTTGAAGTGTCGACAGCGCAGGCACGAGCCGTATTGCCGACGGAATATTCGCGAGCAGACGCCGTCTACACCATGGGTCACCTCGCCTTACTCATCCAAGCACTGGCAACGGGAAATGGCGATTGGTTGCAGACGGCGATGGGCGATCGCCTCCACGAGCCCTATCGAAAATCCTTGATCCCCGGCTACGCCGCCGTCACCCAAGCCGCTCGCGATGCCGGCGCTTATGGGGTCACAATCAGCGGGGCGGGGCCAACCCTTCTGGCATTGGGCAGTGTAGAGAAAGCCACCGCGATCGCTTGGGCCATGGCCCAAGCGTGGCAACAAGTCGATATTGAAATCGTGGATGCCAAACCGCTCGCGATCGACAACATCGGAGCGACGGTAACCGCCATCAACTAAATTTACGGAATCGCAGGTGCCGCGACAAAACATGAGAATCTGAATTTCAGAAACTGGTGGAGCAGGCACAATGGCATCCCAATGGGAACGACTCCTCAAAAATGCAGGGCGCTGGGTTGGCTCGTTCACGCAGATGTCGCCGACTGGCGAGGTGTTAGCCGACACGCCTACCGTAGTCGAGCTCACACCGCTGGATCATGACAATCTGATGCGGCAAACTATTACCAAGCAGCCGCCGGGAGAACCGCCCCAGGAAACTGTGCTGCAATATCGCACCCTGGCCAAAAGTGTGCTGTTCTTAGACAACGGTGCGTTTTCCCAGGGCTCCATGCAGTGGGGACCGTTTTCGGAATTTGGTGCGGAGTTGGGCTTAATTGCCGACAACCATCGCCTCCGCCTGGTGCAACTCTTTGACCAAAACCGCGATCTTCATCAGCTCACCCTGATTCGCGAACATCTGGACGGCACGACTCCCTCGACCCGCCCGCCCCTCCAGGTAGATGATCTGGTCGGCACCTGGACGGGGAAAGCGACCATGGTGTATCCCGATTTACGCCCCGACGATAGCTATGCCACACGCTTATCAATCACCCATCACAACCACACCGTGACGCAAACCCTAGAGTTTGGGGACGAGGGACCGTCGATTCAGTCTCAGGGGGTGGTGAGTGGCGATCGCATCCTGTTCACCTCCGGTAGCCAGCCGGTGCAGGTGTTGCTGTTGCCCGATGGCGTATCCTCGACCTGTCCGATGGCGATCACACCACGCCAACCACTATTCCTGGAAGTGGGCTGGCTAGTGACTCCGACCCATCGTCAACGACTCATTCGCCAATATTCCGCTCAAGGCACTTGGCTCAGTCTGACCCTGGTCGTTGAAACTAAAGTGGAGTGATCATTAGGATTATGACAACCAACATACGGGGTTGAGTATGCGATCGCGCAACGCGATTTAACAGTAAAGCGCGACATTCAGTTGCTTCTATTAGGCGTCCGTCTCTTCGTTGATTAGAGACAGCACTGCGTTAATTAGTAGGCGTTACATCTGGTGTTGCTGCACTGTAGCGTCCATGAAATCAGCGATTATTCGTCCGCTGCCTCAGCTTCGGCCCGCTCGGCGGCAGCTCGCTCATCTTGAATCGATTGAATGCGCAGGAGCAGTTCTTCCTCCTGCTCTTCAAATTCCTCTTCAGGAATGTCTCCCATGTCGAACGCAAGTTGCAGGGTCAACAGTTGCTTTTGTAGCGTTTCCAGTTCATCGGTTTGGTCTTCTACCTGGTCCAGAATTTTTTCGGCGATCCAGGTGACACCAGTAAATGGCCCCGTGACTGGGGCTAAGAGTAAACGCAAAATCATGACTATCGGCTCCTGGTGCTGATCGCGTGCTGGCTGCTCACTCTACTGTGACGAACCCCAACATCAATAAGCAATTCGCTTCAAAAAGCTTAGTACAAAGTGTCCAGGCTGAAGCCAAGAACAAGACCAGACGTCAAGAGAGAGAGTAACCGCCTAGCCGCATTTAGAGGGCGCACCGATCGCTTCCAGCTGCCCAGGTTGCGATCGCGTTAAGCAGCCTTGACTGAAAAGTCATCAGCAAATTCAAAGACCTGATCCAACTGTGTCAACTCAAACACAATTTGAATTGAGGGCGGAACTGAACAAAGACAAAAGCGCTTGCTCAAACCACGCGCTATTCGGAGAGCTGAGATCAAAGACACTAAGCCAGCACTATCGAGGGACTCGACACCGCTCATATCGACCATCAGACCAGCCGAGTGGTCGGCAGTAATGTGTTCGACCAATTGAGCCTGCAGAGTGCGTGCGTTAGCGGCATTGAGGGCACCACTCGGCTGAATAATCGTTAAAGCGGATTGAAAACTTTGCATCGCTAAGGACTCCAGGTCATATGCGTGTGCTGACGAAGAAGCATTGAAACTAATGCTCTGAAAGTAGGTCAGACAGTCAAGTCTGCACACTGCATTAGTCCCGATTTCTCACAATCTTGATGACGGCTTACCCTTATGTAAAGTTTCGGTTAAGTATTTTCACGTAAAGTATCTTGGAGCACCAAATCAGCTAGTGATTGAAATCACTTAACTGCGACCATCACAATCACGTTTGAAGAAAGTAGCTGATCACAGAAAATCACCCTCGCGTAGTCGAAAATTGAACTTATAAAAATGAAGGGCTAGTAGATATGAAGCCTCATAGCAGCATTCGTACACTCGTCAGCAAAGTCCTATCGCTCCATCAACTAACCCCAGATTTAGAACAAGCTATCAATAACGAGCTGACACGGCTAGGGTATCTTCCAGAAGGCGACGCAGAAGTTTTGGAACTTTTGATGGAAGCACTCGATTCTGGCCTAGTGCGATTGGTACCGAGTAACTGTATCGGCAGCTAAATTCTCGGCAACTCGAGGAATCACTTTAAACGTCACCGATGGCATTCATAGACTTCGCACACCAAGCCCCCACCCTGCGGGAAGCTGCTCTGCGTCTACATCCCCTAGCCCCTTCTTCCAGTTTTGGGCAGAAGGGAGGGGCCGGACAAGTTCCTCTCCCAGCCTCGGGCTACTAAGTACACACAAGTCATGTTGTAGTAGGATGCTGCCAGAAAACATGGGGTCATCGAGATGGAGAATC
>NZ_JACSWC010000207.1 GCF_016888165.1 Halomicronema sp. CCY15110
GATTCTCCATCTCGATGACCCCATGTTTTCTGGCAGCATCCTACTACAACATGACTTGTGTGTACTTAGTAGCCTTGAGAAGGAGAGGTTAGGTGAGTTTTTTTCCAAACACGCAAAACTCCAGTTTTCAAATTGGACTTGGTTTACACCTATTCGAAAAACGGGTGTTGCCCTCTCGCCAAACCTCGCACCCCAAGGGATAAAAGTCTCACGCGCTGATGGCCCTGTCGCGCAGGCGCTAAAACTCAGCTAAAAATTCCAGTCGTCGATCGCTATCGCATACCCGTGACTTAATTAAATCAGGCGAAAAAATTGGCGAGAGCCATCAGCCTGGGCTGTGACTCCCGCCAGAGTTGAACTGAGCTACGCCGCAAAATCAAACAACGTATCAAGATAGATACGATTGACGCGGCGATCGCAGCTGCCATTCTGCATCAGAAAAAGCGATAACGCGGCGCAGAACGCCCGTTGCTGATTCCAGGCCGGATGAGAATCCAGATAACACTGAAGCGATTCGTGGAGTTCTTCCGGGACTTCCACTAACAAGCTAACCATGGGGCCGCTCATCCATTCCTCCTTTGACACCATAACCAATCGGCAAACACAGAAAAACCGCACCTCCATGAACTCAAACCTCTTTCCCACTCGCTGTACGAGCGGGGGGGTTTAGCCGTTGAGTTCACAGGCGCTACGTCTTCCAGTGGGCATCATTCTGCCTACTCCTCCAGGTCGTGTCAATGTTGAAAAAAACCGGTGGATCTGCATGGGGGGGATCAGGGAAACGAGGGAATCAGGCTTTCATGCAATTGAAGTTAGCGATCCCCATTTTTTCGGATTTTCCCCACCATGTGGAAAGCGATTTCTTCCTAATCCACAGTTTTTCAGAAAGCCCTCAAAACTCGTTATAGCCTGTGGAAAAACCTGTGGAATCTGCCAGGAAAACTGTGAATTAAATGTGGAATCCAAAAAACTTTCAAAAATCCGACAATAAAGTTTTGCAACGCCCAATCGAAAGACTTTGAATTGAATCGTCTCATAGACCTCAAACCTATAGCTGGAGGGGCTTAGAGGCTTTTAAAGAGCTCTGGCGAAAACGCAGCCAGAAAAAGTATCAACGGTGACACTTCGTTGGATTGGTTCGTCTGAACTACTGGAGATTTATCGCCGTCTGGATCCTAGTAAATCCTCAAAACTGGATTGGTCATGATTGATGATGTGGCTGAATTTTGGAGATGACGAAGAGCAGGCAATTCTCCTAAATTCTTTTATGGGTGATCTGAATTTTGGGCTTGAGGCGATCGCTGTGCCGAGGAGGCTGGCTTTGGAAAATAGGCGTTCTATTGCCCCGAAATATAGCTCTGCCAGAGGCCCGTTTCCTGGGGGAAATAATGACGCTCGTATCGCCTCACTGGCACCTGCCCCCGACCGCGGCCCGGCGGACTGGTTGGGAGCTACTGATCGAGACTTCCAGGGCGATCGCGATCATGAGACGACGAGCCTGTCCACTGCCGCTGTCGGCCCCGTCACGGTTGCACATCCCACCTTGTCGCTATGACGGGGCACAACCCTGAGAATTGTGCAAAACTACAGGCAATCCCGTGGCGCTGACGGGACGTTGACCCTAGCTGCACTTCGATCTCAGAACAATCATGACTGCAATGGCTCCCAAGAATGTAGATTGGCATCGCTTTATTGAAACCTTGAGCGGTGTGGAGGTGATTCGCGATCGCGCCCAGGTCGATAAACTGTCCAAAGACTATTACTACTTCAGCCCCATTTTGCAGTCCCAGTTAGCCGACAAAACGGCGGATCTGGTGGTGCGCCCTCGGTCAGAAGCGGAGGTGTTGACCGTTGCTAAAGCCTGTGTGGCGGAGCGGATTCCCCTGACGGTGCGCGGGGCCGGAACGGGCAATTACGGCCAGTGCATTCCCCTAGAGGGGGGCGTCATTCTCGACCTGAGCCGCCTGAATGCCGTGAAGTGGGTCAAACCGGGAATGGCCTGCGTGGAAGCCGGGGCGAAGCTGGCGGCGATCGACAAGGTGACTCAGCCTCAAGGTTGGGAAATTCGCATGTATCCCTCAACGTATCGCACCGCCACCATTGGGGGCTTCATCGGCGGTGGCAGCGGTGGCATTGGCTCCATCATGTACGGGCAACTGCGCGATCGCGGCAATCTGAATGCTGTACGCGTGGTCACCTTGGAGGATGAACCTCGCGTGCTGGAGCTGCGCGGCGACGATGTGCAGCAGGTGAACCACGCCTACGGCACCAACGGCATTATTACTGAGTTGGAAATTCCTCTGGGGCCGGTGTATCCCTGGGCCGAAGTGATTGTCACGTTCGATGATTTCATGACGGCGGCGCGGTTTGGGCAAGCGTTGGGCGACACTGACGGCCTGATTAAGAAGCTGATTAGCATTCATGCCGCGCCGATTCCCAGCTATTTCGCTGGATTGAAAGCTCATCTTCCCGAGGGGTGCCACGCGGCGCTACTGATGGTGGCGGAACCCTCGATGGAGCTGTTTCAGGAATTGGTGAAGGAATTTGGCGGCACCGTCACGTATCACAAGCCAGCGGAGGAAACGGGCAAAAAGACCCTGCTGGCCGAATTCACCTGGAATCACACGACCCTGCACGCTCGCAATGTGGATCCGTCCCTCACCTATCTGCAAACCCTCTTTCCCTACGACCCCCAGCTGAAGCTAGTGCAGCACATGCAGGAGCACTTTGGCGATGAAGTGATGATGCACCTGGAATATTTTCGGGTGGGGGGTGCCGTGATTCCCGCCGCGTTGCAACTGGTGCGCTTTTCGACGCCAGAACGGTTGCAGGAAATTATTGACTACCACGAGGCCAACGGCGCTCTGATTGCCAACCCTCACACCTACATACTGGAAGATGGCGGCATGAAGACCATCAATCCAGTGCAGGTGAATTTCAAGGCGCAGGTTGATCCTTATGGGTTGTTGAATCCGGGCAAGATGCGCGGCTGGTTGGAGCGGGTAGCTGGGTGAGTGGGTGAGTGGGTGAATGGGTGAGTGGGTGAGTGGGTGAGTAGGTGAGTGGGTGAGTGGTGGAATATTACGGTCTGTGGGCGATCGCCCTGACAACCGCTGGGCAGTCGCTTACACTCGAAACAATACCTATGAACTAGGGTTTGGCAGCCCTGACTCAGCGGAGCACTCAGTCAATGGATGGTCGGCATCTAAATTTACGGTTGGGATTGGGCATCGGCGTTGCGATCGCCCTTCTCCTCCTCATTTGGCTGATCAAATTGTTACTGCCTTGGCTGTTGCTGTTGTCGGGGTTGGCGGCATGGGGCTATGGCTGGCATCGCCACCAACAGTTTCAACAACGCTTATATCGGTGCTTCTATTGCTGTTTAGAGCAGAACCGAGGAAAAGTGAGTGCGCTAGATTTTGCGATCGCCGCTCACATTACTGGGCCACAAGCCAGGACTTTTTTGGATGCCCGCGCCCGAGACTTTTTTGCGGACTTTGAGCCGACAGATTACGGCGACGTGGTCTACACCTTTCGCACCCAGTCACCGATCACCATGCCGAGCCAGTCGCTGCTGGGCTAGCTCGCTGGTCTGTGGTCTGTTGTTGGCCGGGATGGGGCTCGCTCGGTGCCGACGAGTGCGGTCACCCCGCTCAAGGCTTGGGCGATCGCGCTACAGTATTGACGCTTTGCCCACAGCAATGGCTGGTTAGCCGCAGCGATCGCCCCGTTAACCATTAGGCAAGTCGGTAGGCACAATGATTTCACCGACGGGTTTCGACTCCGCTCAACCCTCAACTTCTGACCTGCCAAGCAATATCGCTGATTGAGCGGAGTCAAAATCAACCATCCGGTTATCGTTTAATTAAGCCCAGCTACTTACCAGGAAAGTTATGAGTGATTCTTCGCCTTCGCCAACTGAAACTAACCCCGAGTCAACGCCCGAAACGTCCTCCAAGTCTCCCCGGCCGACGGCAAAAAATTGGCCGCTATGGTTGGGCATAGGCTTTTTTGGCCTGATCAGCGTGGCGTTATTGGTCTCGCTCGGTAGCTTGATGCGCACCGAGGGCGATGCCTCCCTGGTGGCCGGTGCGCCAGATCCTGCGGGTGCCGAGGCTAACCCGCAGGACGATTTGCGGGCGCATCAAGCCCTGGTGAGTGAAGTGGTGGCCGACCTCGGTCGGGACGTATTGATTGGCGATTCCCCCACGAAGGGCAACCCCGATGCCGAAGTTGTGATGTTGGAATTTTCGGATTTTCAATGTCCTTACTGCGCTCAGGCCTCAGAGCAAGTGGCAGCCTTTATGGAGGCGCATGAGGATGAGGTGCTCTTGGTGTTTAAGCATTTTCCCCTCACCAGCATTCACCCCGAAGCGATTCCCTCAGCGTTGGCGACTTGGGCCGCCGACCAACAGGGCCAGTTTTGGGAGTTTCATCAGGCCCTGTTTGCCAATCAGGCAGAGCTCGGTGAGGACTTGTATGTGCAGATTGCCACCGACCTGGGGTTGGATTTAGAGCAGTTCAACCGCGATCGCGACAGTGAGGAGGCCAAGGCTGCCCTGGCCCGCGATTTAGCCCTTGTACAGGAATTACAACTGCGTAGCACCCCAACGTTCATCATGGATAACCTCCTGATTCCTGGTGCGGTACCCAGCGAATTTTTTGCGGAAGCACTGACTCGACTACAAGCGGCTCAGTAGTCAGTTTCGCCAGAATGACATCCCAGGGCGGCCCTTGAGTGGCGTTACTGGTTTTTCGGCAGGCGACGCTTTTTCGACGGTTGCGATCGCGCTGAGCGGCCCTTGGTCGGGCTGATCAGGGCGTTGGCGGCGGCCACCACTGCTGGGTCGGTATCTTTCAACGCTCGTCGCAGCCAGGGCAAGCGCTTAGCCGGATTCACCGACGCTAAAGCTTGGATGGCCGCTAGCCGCACCGTGGCGTCGGCATCGCGGGTCAATCGACCCAGGACGGGTAACCAGCGGGCTTGGGCTTGCACTCCCGCCTGGGGCAAAATTTGGGCGATCGCGATCGCGACCTGATGGCGGGTGGCGGCCTCCGGGGCATAACTAGCGGCTAACAAGGCATTGGGGTCGGTGATGCACGGCGCATCCGGGGTCGTCGCTGGCGAGCTGGCGGCCGATTCCTTGTCCTCTGGAACCGCCGGACTCTGCATCACTGCCTGCGGCATCGGGCTTGGCGCAGTCGCCGTGACCGGGGTTTCTGCCTGGCGGGGCGAGGTCGCTAAAGGTGCGGTGGGCTTTGGGGCCGGAAGCGGGGCCGACTGGGCCGGGGGCCGATTGACCGCTGGGGGTGGGGCGACGGCTGGGGCCGCGTAGTCTTGGCGCAGTTGCTCGGTAGCTTCTCGGAGGCGGCGTTCGTGCTCTGATTCCGAGAGGTCGAGCTGGCGCTGTAAATCTTGCACCATCGCCGCCTGACGAACGGCTTGTTTGGACGTGAGGAAATACGTGATCGTCCCCCCTGCCAATAAGCCGACAATCAAGCCAATCACAAATCCCATGTTGCTAACCTCCCAACATGCCCAGCAAAGCGTTTCAGAGGCTTAGTTTACCGCGAAGGGCGAGCCGCAGACAGTCAGTATAGGGATGCCCAACCAGGCGTAAGGGCGCGATCGCCCCGCGTTTCATGCCAATATCAATTCCCTAAAGTGGGACGACAAAAACCGGATCTTCAAAGCCCCTCTCCCAAGCTTGGGAGCTAATCCTATAGGGGTTTCTAAAAACCTTATGGTACTTAGCTTTCGGCTACCACGATAGTGGTAGCGCTGGCCATTGCCGATTGACTTAAGTACTGCGGAGACTGGTCGGGTAGGCTTCTAGCCTGCCTCCATAACCCGCATCTTCAAAGGCCTCAGGGCGTTAAGGACGGCCAGGATGGCCATCCAACCAGAGCTCACCGAGGCCGCGATATTAGCAGTGCATTGTAAAACCCCTACAGGATTAGCCTTGGGATAGGGGTTTGGGGTGAGGGCAAGGGCCTGGTTCTCGGTCAGCCATCGGGCATCCTTCAGCCGAGTTAACCACCATTAGGGAGGGCCGGTCGATCGCGGTTTTGGAAAAACGTCTGTTCTAACTGGGCAGCGATCGCCAGCACCGTATCATCCGCTGCTGGCCTGCCAATGAGCTGCACCCCAATAGGTAGGCCCGAGGAGGTAAACCCGGTGGGGATGGCGATCGCGGGCTGCCCACTGGCATTAAAGGGCGGGCAGGGGGCAATCCAATTAATAATGTTGTCGAGAATTTGCTGACAGCGCAGAGACTGCCACTCGCCGATGCGGATGGCGGGCCGCATGTACACCGGCGCGAGCAGAATGTCATAGTCTTGCAGTTGCGCGACGATTTTGCGCGACACCACCTGGAGCTTGGTCACTGCCCGCAGGTATTTGCCGCTGCGAATTTGACAGGCCCGCCACCATAGCCAGCGGTTCATTTTTTCCATCACAAAGAAGGGCACATTCGCCTCAGCAAGCACACACTGCCAGGCGATGGTGAAGGGTTCAATCAATTCGGATAAATCTGGCGGTGTCACCGGCTCGAGATGATGGCCCAGCGATTCTAAATGATGCGCCGTGTCAAGCACCGCCTGTTTGCAGTCGGCATCCGCGTCACCAATGGGTCTGACTCCCGTAATCACGCCGATTTTTAGCGCTGGCGGATCGATCTGTGTCGCCGTGAGAAAACTCGTCTCCGGTGGCGGCAACCAATACGGATCGCCTGTCACATAGCCCGCCATCACATCTAAAAAAGCTGCCGTGTCGGCTACCGTACGCCCCAGTGGCCCATTCGTCGCTAAGCCGTGCAACCGCTCACCCACCGGGGCAAAACTCACGCGCCCCCGTGACGGCTTCATGCCTACCAGGCCACAGCAAAAAGCCGGGCCGCGTAGAGACCCCCCCCCGTCCGACCCTTGCGCGATCGCGCACAACCCCGCGGCCAAGGCCGAGGCTCCACCACCGGTAGAACCGCCCGCAGTGTAGTCGAGATGCCAGGGATTGCGCGTCGGCAAAAAGCCCGGTGGTTCGGTATAAGGCAGGGAACCGAGTTGCGACGTGGCTGTTTTGCCCAAAATGACGAAGCCGGCATCCCGCAACCGAGGAATCAACCCATCATCTTTTTCGGCGATGCGGTTTTTGGCAGCGGCAATGCCGTAAGAGCAGGGCACCCCCGAGATCGGGTTCAAATCTTTGACCGACAGCGGCACCCCAAAAAACGGGGGCAGATCAGCTGGATCACTGGTCGCTAGCTGCTCGGTCTTATCGGTGGCGTCGGCGATCGCCGCTTCCCCCATCACTGTGAAATAGCTGCCCAAAATTGGATTCAACCGCTCAATCCGCTCTAAATAGAGTGCCGTCAGTTCCAGCGGGGAGATCGCTTTGTGGCGCACGAGACGAGCTTGCTCCAACGCTGGGGTAAACGCAAGATCTGTTTTTTCCATAAACTCAATCGGAACCTGCGTAAGTAAGCATATCGTGGATGTTTTCGGCCTTGTCTAGTCTCACAGACAGTATGGCTATGTGGGCCTGACGGCGGCACCTCTGGAGTCCCAGAAGAAATTGCCGAAAAAATCTGTGACGAAATTGGCGAAGACAACTGGCCTGAACAGAGGCGCACATACCATGACGTTTGTAACCGGACTGACCTTTGGGGGCGACGCTTGGACTCCCCAGTTTTTGTCAGAAATCATTAAGGACAAGTGTCTTGGCTGGGGCCGCTGCTTCCAAGCTTGTGGCCGGGGTGTCATGGCTCTCATCGTCCTCAACGAAGACGGTGAGAGTATTGATGAAGATGAAAACGACGATGAAGGGGCACGCAAAGTAATGGTCGTCATGAATGCGGCCAAGTGCATTGGTTGTCAGGCGGGCGATCGCGGCGATGGTGACACGGCCCTGACACTGATGGTGAACATCTCGCCCGCGATCGCAATCCGTCGTTCTCTTGCAGAGCATTGATTACCCCATGCCGCGCCCGCTAACTTTGCCAAAAAGTGCCAGTTTCCGCGCTAAATCAGGCGTTACTGTATGAAGAGCATTGAGGGAGATCGAATAGATTGGCGATCGCGATCACAGACACAACGGCACTCTTGCGGTGGTGGCATCAGCATCAAGCCCAGGTGATGCGCCGAGAAACCGACTTTTTGCGCAACGGTATCTTGCAGGAAATCATTGCCATTCGGCGACGGCTAGAGGTGACCTGTCCCCTCGGCCACAATGCTGAGCTATCGACCTGTGAGCCTCACCTAGCCGACTTGAGTCGCCTTTACAGCCTGCTCGAAAATTTTTGCGATCGCCTGCAATCCCCCTTTTCCTTAGACTCGCTACCGTTGGCTTTGCAGCACACGGTGCAGCCCTGGCAAGCGCGACTGCATTTGCAAGCCCACTTGCCGACCACTTGGCCGCCCGAACCGTTAGAACTTACCCAGCTATTAGTGTTGTGGCTCAAAGCGCTGCTGCCCGTGCTAGCTGAAACGCTCCCCTATCCTGTCGCCACCGCTTTGCGCTTGAACGAAACTGACAACCTCAAAACTTTGACCTTTACCGTCGATTATGAAGCGGCGATCGCGCCCACCATGCGGCAGTCTATAGAGCAGACAGTGCAGCCGTTCCTCGAGACCTTTTGCCTCTTTACTGAGGCAGCCTGTGACGTGGTGTTTCAGGCCAACCAGTTTTCCTTAAAATTAGGGTGGCAGCCCACCGCTGCCGTCGCATCTAACCACCTTCACGCTAGCGCCGCCCATGCCCCCCCCCACAGCCGCCCTCAAACTCCTAGTTGTTGACGATCATGAAGCCGTCTTAGGGGGCACCGTCATGGCGTTAGAAAAAACCTATCCCGACGCCACCATTCGGACGGCGGGAACGGCCCAGGCGGCTTTAGAAGATCTAGGCTACGGCTTGCCCGATCTGGTCATGACCGATCTCTCGATTCCTAAAGCGCCAGGAGCCCCATCGGAAATTGATACGGGTATTCAGCTGCTGCGATCGCTGCTGGCTGACTATCCCGAATTGAATATCGTGGTACAGAGTGCCCATGTGCGATCGCTGGTGCGTCTCAAACCCGCGATCGATGCCCACCAGGGGGGCTTCACCATTGCGGATAAAAATCTGCCCATGCAGGAAATGTTGACCAAAGTAGACTGGGCGCTGAAGGGCCTCATCTACACCCCCCGCGACATGCGCACCGGCATTGAGGTTAAACCCGAATGGCTGGAAGTATTGCGACTCGCCTTTCAGGAAGGATTGCAGGATAAGGCGATCGCCGAAGAAATCAACGTCGCCGAGCGCACCGTCCGCCACTACTGGACGAAGGTGCAGGATGCCCTGGAGGTCTACCCCGAAGCGGGCAAAAACATCCGCATCCAAACCGAAATCCGCGCTCGCGAAGAAGGCCTGATCGACTAGGTGTGGGATGTTCCAACTGGATAGGTTTTCGCTGATGCGCGCTGAGCCATCCAGTGACTTGAACACACAACTTGATCCGTGATTGCCTCTAACGATTTCGCGCTGCCAACTTCAGCAAACTGCGTATGGGATGACCATAGGCATCGCCAGCCTGTCCGCAGCAGTAGCACACTGGCCCCAACAGTAAGACGTGGGCGATTTTGAGGGGCATGACCCAGTTCGTCAACGGCTGAACATTGCACCAACGGGCTGGCGGCAGTCAAAAATCGGCCCATTTGTAGTCTTTGAAATGTGAGTCGATGCCGCTCAACCCCTGAACAAAAGCACCAATGCTAGCAGCCAAGGGAGCGCGATCGCCGCATCATCGCCCGGCTTTGTGAAGGTTTCCCACAGTCCTAGCAAAATTCGCTAAGCTCCATTACTGAGCACGCGCCCGATTGGTTGTTCTAAAGTGAGATCGAGGGTTATGCTACCAAACCTGTTGAACGTATTATTAGAGCCGCTTACGACCGCAGAAAGCGTGCCAAATCAAGCCTTTTTCGACACCAGTATTTTCGAGTTGCTCGTGGCATCCAGCTCCGCCACCGAGCCTTTTGGGCAAAATGGCATCGATACGCTGACCAATGCCACTGGCGAGCTGACCATCACCGCCGGAGTTCTCGACGGGATGCTGACCCCGGCAGCCGATGAAAGTTTGCCGATCGCATTCGATACTCCAGCCGCACTGGCAGCAGTCGGCGACTGGCTGGCTGATGCCAGTGGCAATGTGTCTCTGGTCGACGGCATTGTGAATGCGACCCTGGACACGGGAGATACCTTGTACGAGGTGACGGCATTTGACTTGGCAACGTTCGCGGCTAATGGCCTCAGCTTCTTAGTATCCGAAGTGGATGCGGATTTCCCCATCGTAGATGGCACGGTGCTCATCAGTGAGGACACCCCGTGGGGCATGGTCGAGGGCGCGATCGCTTTTGGCAATGGAGTTTTGGACTTAGCGGTTGAGTCGCCCGCTGGCGCATTTGATCTAGCCGTACCGTTCAGCCCCGATGCGCAATTTCCGTTTGCTGTCCCCACCCCGTTTGGCACGGTTGATGCCAATGTCAATTTCTTTACCGGCAATATTGAGATCCCCTTCCTACCGGGCTTTGATATCGAAGTTCCCTTAAATACCCTCAACGGTGACCTCACGCTGAGTGACGGTGACGCCGCCCTGACGTTTGATACTGTACTCGGCTCATTCACCGCCGCAGTCGCACTTGACGAACTGGTGAGCGATGCAGCGGTTGACTTTCTGACGGGTGTCACGCTGGATGCACAACTGCTGGCGGGACAATTGGATGTCTTGACAACCTCGGGGACAGAAGCGATCGCCACCTCCTTTGATTTGATTGATCTGAACAACCAAGCGATTGAACTCGTGGAGCAACTCGATGGGGAGTTCACGTTGGGCGCAGGCATACTCACGGGTACCGCCTCATTGGGCGCTGAGGTAATTGCGATCGAACAATCGGTGGCAGGGCTCACAGACCTGTTAGAGCTACCCCTGAGTCAGGTGTTCTCAAGCCTACCAGCGCTGCTGTAAAGCCGCCTTTAACACTGAGGGCATTACGGAACGAAGATTTACTGACATCCCCTGCTAGTCTTTGGTTAGCCTTGCAGGGGATGTTTCAGGGGCGAGGCTGCTGGAGACAATCATTCTGCAGCCAACGGCAAAGTCGCCGATCCCTATGCAGGAAAGCATGACAGCCCTCTATCCTTGAAGCCACACCCAGCGATCAGCGCCGTATTATCTCGATCACACCTCAAAGTTGTTCCAGATCACGCAACCTCGTTTAGTCAGCTTTACGTACCAGTTACCTATATAAACGTATTACATTTACCGACTCATCATTAAAGCTCACGTAAATCTCTCCGTAAAAAGATGCACCTTGCGATTCAATGTAATTACATAGGGGTATGCGCAGTGACTGACCTATTGGCAAGGTGCGCTGCAAAGCAAATTAAGTATCTACCTACATACATTTTTCTTAACTCACTAAGAATCAAGCAAAAACTCAAGGAGACACGATGAAAAAGAACTTAATGGCTCTCGGCGTCGCCACCACCTGCGTGATGATGTCTGCCACCGGTGCCCAGGCGTTTAACTTCACAACCCAAGCTTCTAACTTTGATCCAATTTCTACCGCTAATCCAAAAGAGGATATCTTCCTCAAGTCAATCACAGTTGGCAATAAAGTAATCGAGGATTTTGTGTTTGTCACCAGTGCCACTATTAATCAGAATGATCCTCGCGATCTAAATGCTGCCGATAACACCAATAATTCTGGTGCTGCTAGTTCTGACTTAGGTGATAATGCAACTGTTGGAGTTAAGGCTGAAGACCCCAATGCAACCAACGTCGTACAGTCTTTAGGAAATAATAATCTCAACAGCATCATTGATACTGAAGATAAAGGTTCCTTCGAGATTACGTTAGAATTTGGAAAGGCTATAAATAACTTCCTATTCTGGGAGCGAGGTGGAAACAGCAAGCTTGGCGTAAGAGTCGGCGATAAAGAAGTGATTCTAGATAGTGGGAATCCATTCATGGTTGGCAGCAAAACCAACGAAACTTTTACGGATGCTGCTTTTGATATCGATACTACTGAGATCGGTTCTAAGCAATCAGTATTCAGCTATGGCCTCTCTCTAGCGGATTTAGGTTTAGGTAGAGCAAAAACCATTACTGTTTTCAGTAATGGTTCCAGCTTTAACGGCCCTGACTTCAAGGTGGTTGGTGCTCAGGTTCCTGAACCGGCGACTATGTTGGGTCTGGGTCTGGTTGCGGGTGCTGGCTTCTTGGCTAGCCGTCGCAAGCAAGCTGAGGCATAGCATCTAGCGTCTCCTGCCCGGAGAAAAAAGCATGGTTTCTACCTGAATATGACTAAAATCAGCAGCTAGCTCTTAAGGAGTTAGCTGTTTTTTTACATTCCGTCCGGCCTGGGGAGATTGGAGCATCACAAAATACGAAAGGCCAATTGAGGATGACGCCCAGGTAAAGTGATCGGGCGGCGCTATTCGTTCATGTTTTTGTAGGTAGCAACGGCGGAGGGTGAGATGCGGTTGAGATAGCGAAAAATCCAGTATTTAAAGACCGTGTCTAAAATCACCGGGAAGGTGGCAATGAAGAGAAAGATGAACTCGCGATTAGCCGGGAATCCGAGGTGGCGCGACAGACCTTCGAGCAAGACTTCCCAACCGTGGGGTGAGTGGAAGCCAACGAACATGTCAGTAAACAGAATGATGATGAACGCCTTGGCACTGTCGCTGAGGCCGTAGACAATTTCATCCATAAAGCTTTTGAGGGTGAGGATGCCGCTTTTTTGATTCATCAGAAGCAACACAAAAGCCCCCACCGCCAGCATGTCAGAAAACACGTTTTTCACGGAGTCGGCGCTGCGGCGACGATAGGCTTCTTCGATTTCAGTGGCTTTTTCGACGACTCGCTCCTCGATCTCGGCTTCGCGAATCGGTTCGACTTTGCCAATCAAGACTTCAAACCGCAGGCGTTCTTCATACTGCTGGAGTTCATGCAGGGCTTCTTCCTCCATCTCCACATTCAAAAAGATGCCTGCTTCTTGTTGGGCACGGGTGTAGTCAACGATGGGGCCAACGACATAGTTTTTGGCAAACTGCTGGGTCAATAACGGCACGATGATGAGCAGCAGCAAAAACTTCAACGCGATGGTAGTTCGTCCGCGAGAGGAGCGAAATTCTTTGACGACTTGCTCTTCGGCGTTGGGGTCAAGGTCTTGGCGAATGCGGTCAACCGTGCGCAGAATTGAGCGGGGCAGGACGTTGGCGCTACCAGACAGACCGGCGGATTTTGTCTGCCCGTTTTGGTTAGCGTTGGCGGTGTTAACGGAGGTCTGGCTGAGGGGGGCGATCGCGCCATTCACGCTGCCGTTTTGAGATTTTGCCTGTAGCAGAGTGGCTGACTTGGTGGGGCGAGGACGGGCCGTGGCGGATTCTGGCACCATGACGACGGTGGGCGGGGGATTGGCCTCGGTGCGGCTATAGCGCGATCGCACCTCGTCCACAAACTGTAGCTTGCGAAAGAAGAGCGCCGGTTTATCGATCACATTTAAGGTGAGGTTGGCCTCGTCGCGATCGCTGACTTGAACCTCCATAATCTTCGGATCAGACACCCGTACGACCGCACTGCTGGCGCGAAACTCAGTCATCCGGAGCTCGATCAGATTGAGATACTTTTTCAACTCTCCCTGAAAGTAAGCCATCGAGCTTTTGCCGTAGTTGCCGTAGGCAGAGGCGATCGGGTTCCCATTGAAATGCTCGTTTTCAATCGCTTCGATCATCTTGGCAGCTTCGTAGGCTTGATCAAGGGCACGCTCGGGTGTCTTAAAAAACCACTGCCGCGCCTTCTGAAGCAGGGAAGGAATAGCCATCAGGAGTTACCGGTGATTACGTATGTCGGGTGAAGCAGTCAAGTGGGCGATGACAGATGGCTTGACCCACGATGGAGTCGCTAACTAGCCAAGGGAACAACATCAGGAAGGATGGTCAGCCGTCAAGCTGATGCCCCCAAAAACGTCAGAGCTATTGTAAGACAAAGCGATTGAGGGGAGCAGTGGCCAGCATTTCAATTCCCACTCAACGCTGAGCGACACAGCCTAGAGAAGTTTCTACTATACCCATGAGTTCTGGAGATTGGAGGGTGCCGCGATCGCGACCAATCTGGATTTTGGGCGGGCTGATCTGACTATTCACAACCGTTACTGTCAGCCTGATTGAAAACACTACGGTTTTCGACATTCTGCCTTCATTCAGGGGTTCCTGTGTTACAAACGAGGGACACAGGTTCCAGAAACAACGGGGCATTTGCCTAATCGTCGCGAGTAGTACCAAGGGGATTTGGATGGGCGGACAAATACTAGGCGATCGCTACCAGGTAGAGCGCCAACTGGGCAAAAAAGCCGGGCGATGGACGCTCAAAGCACAAGACATCCAAACTGCTAGTCCCGTCATTTTGAAAATCCTGTTTCTAGACGACGGCTTGGACGCGACCGATCTTCGCTTATTTAAGCGCGAAGTGGATACCTTAAAGTTACTCAAGCATGAAGCGACTCCGCGCTATTTAGGCTATTTTGAAATGGCTATGCCCACGAATGACCAGGCCATGGTGCTGGTGCAGTCTTATGTCGATGGGGTCTCGCTACAAACCTATCTAGGCCAGTCGCGCACCTTTGGTGAAGTGGAGGTGCGCGAGATTGCCCGCCAAACCCTCGAAATTTTAGATACTCTGCACAGCCATGAACCCCCCATCATTCATCGCGATATTCGCCCCAGTAATTTACTTTTGCAACCCGGTTTACCCGTGGCGACAGCGCGGGTCTGCCTGGTCGATTTTGGCACGGTCAAAGCGCTGTCTGCCAGCACAACAGCCATCACGATGATCGGCACCGATGGCTATTTGCCGCCTGAGCAGTCGGCGGGGCGGGTGTTAGCAACCTCTGATCTCTACAGTCTGGGGGCAACCCTGGCCGAAGCACTGACGGGACAATCACCGCTAAAGATGCGTACCAAAGGACTCCGCATCCACTTTGAAGACTTTGTGGACGCCACGCCAGACTTTGTCGCCTGGCTCAAACAACTGCTCTCCCCCAGTTTGGAAAATCGTTGGCAGTCTGCCCAAGACGCCCTGGTAGCCCTCAATCAACTGGCTTAGGGTTGGCGCTTGAGTTTCTGTGTCCAGCTCAGCCACGAGCGATCGGGAAGTCCAAGGGACCCCGGGTAACGGCCGATAAAGACTTGTTCACCTCGAATAATTGGGCGGAGAAATCAGTCACTCCAGCCAGCGATCGCATCGCGGCAACCACTGGTCCTTGCAAGTACGCCGTAGCACTGGCTTCATCGGCAAAGAGATAAATCCCGCCATAAATGGCTTCGGATGGGTTAGCGATCCACACCTTCCAGACTAAGCCGGGCCAAACTGCAATTTGATGCGCTCGTTCCCAGGCGGCTTTTTGGGCTGGTTCCGATCGCCCGTTCGGATTCCGGAAGGTGATTTGCAAAATTTTGCTCATGGCTGACGGCCCCGATTATCTTTTCCCAGGGGACGGTTCCCTGGGGGTTACTCCCTAACTATTCGCTGGTCGTCTCAAGGGAACCGTCCCCTCAGTGGCCTGCGATGTGTATAGATGAGACGCGCTATCGGCAACAGCATCCGTCAGGAATGCGCCACGGCTCTAGTCGCTTTGGGGGAACGATAGTGCTGGTCAAGTTGAATGAGGGTCTGGAGTAAAACATTCGCGCCGTTAGCGCAATCTTCAGGGCTGGTGTACTCCGACTCCGAGTGGCTAATGCCGCCTGCGCTGGGCACAAAAATCATGCCCATGTCGGTGACCCGAGAGATTTCCTGTGCATCATGGCTAGCCCGGCTGGGCAGGTGACAATAGCTCAGGTTCAGGTCTTCGCACACCTGGGCGATCGCGTGCTGGATGTGGGAATTGGCGGGAGCGGGTTCGTTGTCGAGCCGTTGGGCCAGCGAAATACTCGTGCCAGTCTCAGCGGCAATTTTGTCGATCGCTTGCTGGATTTCGGTAAGTAGTTGATCGAGGCGATCGCTGGACAAATCGCGCAAATCCAAACTCATCTCGACTCGGCCAGGAATGCTGTTCGGCACATTGGGGTGCAGATCCATGCGGCCTACCGTCGCCACCTGATCGCCCGGCTGATTACCCACTTGGTTAATCGCTAAAACAATCTGGGAAGCGGCCACCAAAGCATCCTGACGCATAGGCATGGGGGTGGTGCCCGCATGGCTTGACTGACCTTCCACGGTAATCCAGTAGCGGCGCTGACCGACGATACCCGTCACGACGCCGATTTGTTTCTGTTCTGCCGCCAGCACCGGGCCTTGTTCCACATGCAGTTCTACAAAGGCGGCGATGGACTCCGGGGTGCGGCGGGCATGTGCAATGATGTCCCAGTCACCGCCCACTCGTTCGAGACAGTCTTGAATGGAGTCGCCATCGCGACTGCGATATAGCTCGGGATCGGGGAGGAGACGACCCGCGATCGCTTTGCAGCCCACCATCGTCCGCTCTTCGTCGGCGAACACAATCACCTCAAGCGGATGATCGAGCCGTCGTCCTTGCTCAGACAGGGTCTTGACCGCTTCAATGCCCGCCAGCACCCCATAGGTCCCGTCGTAGTGTCCGGCATTGGGCACCGTGTCAATGTGAGAGCCGGTGACCAGCGGCGGGGCATCCTGGGACCGACCAGCATAGCGGCCAATCATGTTGCCAGCCTCGTCAATGGTGACCGTCATCCCGGCTTCCACCATCCAGCGGCGCACCAGCGATCGCGCATGGCAGTCGTCGGGGCTAAAGGCGAGACGCTGTACGCCACCATTGGGTAATTTTCCCAGCTGGGCCAGTTGGCGAATCATGGCGGTGAGGCGATCGCCATTAACCGCGAGGGTAGAAGCTACTTGGTAAACCATGCACAAACCTCTTTGCAGGAATCCTGCTGTTAACTGTTCATTAAAGAACTTCATGTCTTGAAGCGTATACTGTATACAATAGACCCTCTGTAAAATGATTTACAACCTGTGAACACCCTGAACTGATTTCTACTTCGCTTAAGGACGCTGACCCCGGTGACATTATCAAATCCGCTGCCGCGCCGCGCTTCTTTGCATGAGCAGACCTATCAGACCCTACGCACCAGTATTTTGTCGGGAGAGTTGGCTCCTGGCGATCGCCTGGTAGAGACCCAGTTGGCGACTCAATTAGAGGTCAGCCGTACCCCCATTCGCGAGGCGCTGCGCCAGCTTCAGCGAGAGGGACTGGTGGCGGTGGACACCAGCGGCGGCCTGCGGGTGATTTCGGTCTCAGTGAGCGATGCGGTGCATTTATACGACTGCCGCATTGCGCTGGAACAAGCGGCGGTGCGCGAAGCCTGTCTGCACGCCAGCGATCGCACCCTCGATGACCTGCAACAATCCATTGCGCAGTCCGAGCGGGCCGTGCAGCGCGCCGCCTCGACCCTCAACACCTTTGAAATGCTGAATTTGGACTATCAGTTTCACCGCAAGATTGCCGAGAGCACGGGCAATCCCTGGTTGACCGATTTGCTGGATCAAGTCTTCGACAAAATGATGTTGCTGCGGGTGCAAACGACCCGCCACAATCCCCGCGTGTTGGACATTTGCCGTGAGCATCGACAAATTTGCGAAACCATTGCCACGCGAGATGCCGCCACCGCAATCGCCGCTATTGAGTCTCACTTAAACGCCAGCAAAGTGCGGGTAGTGACGGCTTTAGAAGCTTTACAACCCTCCTCTTCAACGGATGTTTAGGTTGGTTGCAATCAGTATCGTTTTGCCGCCTTGTCGGTTTGAGAGACGACGCCCGCGTTCAATTGATGGGGGACGACTGTCGCCAGCAGAGCGATCTAAATAAAGCTCAATATCTGGCGAGACCGGCAAGATCTGGCAAAATATCAAAGCTTTGAAGTTGCGGGCTTCAACGGCAACCGAGGTGAGGCTGGCTTCCATTAGCCCCGGCTACCTTCAGTCGTCCTGAAGGATGCCCCCTTACCAATATCGGCGGCCATCGCTGATAGAGCTGACTCACTTTTCCCGATTTCCAGAGGTAGAAAGAATGACAACGGCTGAAACGAAACTCGTCTTTATTTGTGGCTCGGCGCTGCGCGGCCAGCCCGACCACGGCAACTTGCAGGGGGCTGATTTTGTGAAAGCGGCCCAAACCGCGCCCAAATACCGCCTGCACGCAGTCAAAGATGGTTGGCACCCCGGCATTTATGAAACAGATGCTGACGGAATTTCCATTCCAGGTGAACTTTATCAACTGTCTGTGGAGCAATATAACCATCTTGTGTCGACTGAGCCCCCCAATATGTATCCTGCTGAGGTGTCCTTGCAGGACGGGGGAACGGCGATCGCCATGCTTTATCCCAAAGCACTGATCGATGAGCATGGCTGGCCCGATATTTCCGATATCGGGGGCTGGGCGGCGTACAAAGCGCAACCGCAAGCCTAAATTTCCCCGAACTGCGCAATCAGTTTGGAGCATCCCGATGGGCAAAGTGCTAATTAAAGGCGGGCGCATCGTCACCGCTGTGGACGACTACGTAGCCGATATTTTGGTCGATCAAGGCCGGATCGAAGCGATCGCCCGCGAAATTCCGGCGGCGGATGTGCCCACCTACGATGCCACCGGGTTAATGGTGTTTCCTGGTGGCATTGATGTCCATGTCCATATGGAAACGCCCATGGGCAACGACATTTACACCTGCGACACCTTTGAAACGGGCACCAAGTCGGCAGCGTTTGGCGGCACCACCACGATTGTTGACTTTGCCCAGCAGTTCCATGGGGAAAGCCCGAAGGCCGCGCTCGATCGCCGCCTCGCCGCCGCCGAACCCCAGTGCCATATCGACTACGGCTTTCACGTCATCCTCACCGACGTGAATTCAGAATCTCTGGCCGAACTGCCCGACCTGATTAATCAAGATGGGGTTTCCAGCTTCAAACTCTACATGGCCTATCCCGGCGTACTGATGGTGGATGACGCCGACATCTACCGCACCATGCGGAAGGTGGGCACCCACGGCGGCATGGTCAATCTACATGCTGAAAATGGCGTCGTCATTCAAGCCCTGATCGAAGAGGCGCTAGAACAGGGCAACACTTCGCCGAAATATCACATGCTCACCCGCCCTCAACTGATGGAAGGGGAAGCCACCCATCGCGTGATTCGCATTGCTGAGTTGGCGGAAGTGCCCGTCTACATCGTTCACCTGTCGGCAGAGGAAGCCCTGGAAGCGGTGGTCGAAGCCCGCGATCGCGGCATCCATGCCTTTGCCGAAACCTGTCCCCACTACCTGTTTTTGACGAACGAAGAATACGATCGCCCCGGCTTTGATGCGGCCAAGTTTGTGATGACCCCGCCCCTACGGGATCACAAGTGCCAACATGCCCTATGGCGCGGGCTCAAGTTTGATGATCTGCAACTGGTCGCGACGGATCATTGCCCCTTCTGCTTTAACGAAAATCGCTTTGGTCTGCTCAAATCCAAGCAGCTGGGCAAAGACGACTTTTCCAAAATTCCCAACGGCGCGCCAGGGGTCGAGTTTCGCTTGCCATTGCTGTACGACGGCGGTGTCCACGGGGGCCGCATTACCCTCAATCGCTTTGTGCAACTGACCTCCACCGCACCCGCCAAAATGTTCGGGATGTTTCCGCAGAAGGGGGCGATCGCCGTGGGCAGCGATGCCGACCTCGTGCTCTTTGATCCGAACGAGCGCCACACCCTCAGCGCCGCCACCCACCATTCCAACGTGGACTATTCCCTGTTTGAGGGCCGCGAGGTGCAGGGCAAGGTGAAACAGGTCTTCCTGCGCGGCGAGTTGATCGTCGATGGTGACGAGTGGCACGGTCACGCGGGCATGGGGCAATACATTAAGCGATCGGCCTCGGGGCGCATTTTGTAACCGACAATCTCCAGGGGACTCCCCAGGGGACGGTTCCCTCGGTCTCAAGACGACGTAATCGGAATGGCCGACCGGGAACCGTCCCCTTCAGCAAGCCGCTCATTTGCGCCCCGCCCGAAGTTTTTGACTCACCTTCTGCCAAAAGCGCTGCCATCGCAGTTTCCAGATGCGCTGGGGCGAAAGCTGGGGCACATCAGCCGAATGCTGCTCCACATGGTCAAAAAAGTGGTTGACCGCGGTCAAGATTTGCCGCAGCCGCAGGATAATTTTATCTTCGCGATAGGGATCAAAAAAGTCATCAGTGACCGGATGCGCCAATGGAGGACGGAGGGCGGCCAAAATCCGCTCCACATCATAGGCAGTGGAATAGGTACCGATCGCCTCACAGTTAAACCCCGGATCAAGATAGTCGGCCAGCGCCCCATTCACGCTGGAAAACACCTGACACCCGCAGGCCAGGGCCTCCATCGGCGGCAGGCCAAAGCCCTCGGTGACTTTGTATTGCGCCCAATATTCTGCCGTGTCGTAAAGGTAAACTTTGCTGCGGTTAAACAGACCCGCCAGGTCGTCCACAAACTGATCCAGCAACACTACATTGCAGTGAGCCTGCAAGGCGGGCACCAGTTGCTTCAACAAATACTCTGACGACTTGCGCACCTGCACCAGCACGTCGATATCGCGGGGCTGGCCGCGATCGCTAAATTCCGGCGAAATTTGATTCGGCAACCAAAAAATGGGTGAACTCGGACAGAGCTGCCCCCAATAGCCCATCGTGTTGCGGCTCACTGTGAAAATCGGCACCTGACTCGGCACGCGAAAGCCATAGCCCGCGCTGTGGGCGTGATACACCACCGCTCTGCCCAGCAACCGCTTGACCAGTTGGGAAACGTGAAACCCCCAGCTCACCACAAAAATGACATGGCGCGTGTCCTGTTGCAGCACATCGTCGAGAAACAGGGTGTTGGGTTCCCGTTGTTGATAGGTCACCACGGCCACGTCACAGACTTGTCGCGCCAACTCCACAGTTTTCAGTTCCGCAAACAGCCCCCCGCAGGCAAACTTGCCATCTGTGCCCGGCAGCAAAAAGTAGAGCGATCGCACTGGTCGTTCCCTCGTGACGTTATCCGTGGATTTTACGGCAATTCAGCATGCCAAGCATGACCCACCAACCGCCACTCAAGCAGCCAATTACCCAGCCGCGCTGCCACCCTGCTACCCCACCGCCCTCACACCGCTTCACCCCACTTGAGCCGGAGCAAATGCGCCAATCCCTTGCAAGGCGTCTAGAAATGCGTAAACCGCCGGACTATGTAGGGCATCTTTTAACAGCGTGGCCCCCACTGGACGAGAGAGTGGAAACGGTAAACGGCAAACACCGACCCCATCGGGAACCGGTTTAGCCGCCAATTCTGTCATCAGGGCAATGCCCAACCCCTGTTGCACCATGCCCGCCATCGAAGAATCGTGGCGAATGCGGTAAGTCACCTCCAAGTCTTTGTCGAACTCACGGAGGCGATCGCGAATCCGCACCGAGCAACTATCGTGGCTCGAAGAAATCAACGGATATTTATAGAGATCTTCCATCGCCAGTTGCGCATCTCGCAAACCGTATTGGGGCGGCATCAGCGCGATGTATTCATCATCCAGAATGTGAATGGTTTCAAACCCTTCGCCCAAGAGCATTTCGGCCACACACACATCCGCTTGGCCCTGGCTCAGCGCTTGCTTCAGCTGGTACAGCTCATCCACTTCCAAAATCGAGATTTGAATCGCAGGATAAACCTGGTGGAGCCGAGCGATCGCCTCTGGCAATACATGGGTAGCAATGCTGCGAAACGTGGCAATGCGCACTGTGCCCCCATCCACCCCGCGTTCATGTACCGCCGCGCTTGCGATATTTTCCAGCAAGGTTTGAATTTGGCGGGCATCTTGCACCATGCGCTCGCCCACTGGGGTCAGTTGTGCGCCATGCCGTCCCCGGTGAAACACCACCACGCCCAGCTCATTTTCCAGCGTGGCGATCGCGTGGCTCACTGTGGACTGAGTCACCTCTAGCCGGAGTGCCGCCTCACTAAAGTTGCCGGCCTCAGCCACCGTCAACAAAGCTCTGATTTGCGACAGCTTTAGCTTCCAAGGATTCATAGGTGTATTCAACCAATATCCGTAACCCAACCCTATCTCAATCGTTGATGCCTCAAGTATCAATTTTCTGCATACATGACATGCATATTATGCGTGGGTCTTTTCTGTCGCTTTCGCTACATTGAGGTCAAAGCAGATGATTAATCGCCACTCATCGAGGGCGGCTGTCAGATTGGTGCTACGGAAGTTACGTCAACCAGCGGCCAAGGTTTTAACCGCCGCGAACTGACTGAACCCTCTCCTTTCGTCCGGTCTTGTCAGCCCAACCCAAGGGCTTGACCCGCAGGTCATCTGTTTTGCACACCCCATCGCATTCCAGCATTTAAGAGGCACCGTTATGCATAGCTATACTGACAACTCCACCCAATTTCACTCCCGCAGTCATGGGCTAGGCGCACTGATTGGTCGCCCGCGCTATGAGACGGCCTACCACCCCAGACAGCTCGGTCGATTGCTTAGCCGCACCAGCCAGGGCTTGGTTCATTGGCTAACCACCGGTTCCATGCCTCGCGTTTCCAAAGAAATGAAGGGCGACACCGAATTTTGGAGAGTTTATGACCCCGTCTCACACTCCACCCGCTACTTTGATCACGAAGATGCCCTGCGCGTGTGGATGGAAGCCCGCTACTACCAGTAATGGAATGGCCAAATCGGCATCAATCCAACACGAAAGTGAAGCGGCAGACTAATTCAACGGCACCTTGCAAAAGTACAGCCCATAGAAAGGAGACCCGCTTCTCAACCTAGGGGAATGGCGATACCGCTGTTCCCCTATTGTCGTTGGTCAGCACCTCTTTCCAGTAAGACTGAGTCGATGAGCGACTAACGGATTAATCACGAGTGCTGGCATCATCCAGCGATTGCTGAACACGGGCGATCGCGGTTTCTAGCGCCGTTGCATCAGCTATCCAGCGATAACGTTCCAAGTTCAGCTTGCCGGCGGCATCAAACTCAATCCCTTCATCTTCCAGCAGCGATTGTTGCAAATAGTCGGTGCCGTTGCGGTGGGGCGATCGCGACACTTCGCCCTTCGCATTGATGACCCGATGCCAGGGAATCTCGTCGGCTGCCGTCACGCGATACAGAGCGTAGCCTACTACTCGGGGCTTCCCAATCAACCCGGCCAGTTCCGCCACCTGACCATAGGTCGCCACCTGACCGTAGGGAATTTGGCGCACTACGGCATAGATCAAGTCATAGGTGTTAGCCACGCGGCACCTCAAACATCAGTAATTCCACGTAATTTCCAGCGGGAATTTACACGTCGCTTAATAGTTGATTAAGTTCTGGCGAACGCGATCGCGGATTCGTCGAAGCCTCTAAGCAATCCCGTATGTTGAGACTAATGCATCTTCACTACGGCAGGCGGCCATCGCCGCAACTTGAGTCATTCGGACAATCAAATTCACCTGCGCCATCTTGGATTTCAGCGTTGCACACCCCTTCAATGCGGGGGCGCGATCGCCGCCGGCCACTATTCCAACCCAGCTCACGTTACTCCTAGTGAAGGCCAATGACGAACCATACTCTCCTCAACTTATTGAACGCTTTTGCCCAGGGGCAAACCGCCTTTGACAACGTGCTGATCAAAAATGCTAACTTGCAGGCCCAGCTACTCCCATTCATCAGTCTGCGCAAAGCCTGTATGCCTGGGGCGGACTTTCGTCATGCGGTCTTGCCAGGGGCCAACTTCGAGGGGGCGATTTTTAACGGCAGTAATTTTGAACATGCCAACCTGCTGGCCGCTAATTTAACTTGGGCCAATCTTGCTCAGGCCAACCTGGGGCATACGCTTTTATCCGTTGCCAACCTAGTAGGCGTTAACCTGGCGAATGCCAACTTGAGTGGGGCCTCGCTGTCAGGGGCTGATCTCACCTCAGCTAATCTAAGAAACGCTAATCTCTCTGGAGTCAACCTGAAAGGAACGAATTTGAGTAAAGCCAACCTCTTCGGAGCACGGATTGATGCCAAAGCATTATCTGAGGCCATTTTGGAATTTACGGTAATGCCGAATGGCGAATGCGTTACCCACTCTCAGCGATCGCGTCCGACCGTGCCTAATTTGGCCAATGTCATAAGCTACACTCGCCTCGCGACAGCGCTGGAACCCCATCGCGGCATGCGACCGGAGAGCGCCGCCCCATCGGCTTCACAGTCGAACGCTACAATCACCGCTGCCTTACTAGACGAAACGACTGCCGCCGCGATCGCTGCCGACCGAGCGGACACTCAGCATACCTGGCCTGGTTCACTCAAAAACATGTCGATTAAGACCTCACAGTAGCGATCGCTCAAAAGGCATCAGGAAACCACAGGGCATTCAGGCAATCTAAGATTCGTAAAATTGTCCAGCCGCAACTTTGCCTGACCGGATGATCATTGACGAACTTCATGATCATCATCAAAAAGTCCATCGATAGTGTCATCCACAGTCAAAGTTGCCTGCGTTACAGTATGTAACAAGTGGTTGAGTTAAGCTCAACGTTAAGCATTAGGAGTTAAGTGTCATGGAAAACGAAAACAAGTTCGGCTTTGTTAATTTTGCAGAAACTTGGAATGGTCGTTTGGCAATGCTGGGTTTCATCATCGGCGTCGCCACTGAATACATCACTGGTCAGGGCATCCTGTCTCAGATCGGTCTGATGTAAGCCTTGAGCACTCTAGAGTCTCTGATGCGGGGTCGCGAGTTTTGCAACCCCGCTTTTTTTATGCGGCATGTTCAGCTCAGAAAAGCCCCGATGGCAGGACGATTCGCATTCACATTTCAAAGCAGTAATGCTAAAAGAATACGCTTCATTCTTGGTTGATTGCCAAATATTCTGGCTTCTGAGGAATGCCCCAAAGTCAAATCATCGCCGTTTGCTTGGCTGATTCTTTACTTGGGTGGGCTCACTCTACTCTCGAACGGTGAGCGAGTAGCTAAATCTTTGCCCCTGTTCGTGGGCCCCCACCCAAATGCGATAAGTCCCCGCTTGCCAATTAGTGTCCGTCACTTGGGCATCTAAATTACTCCGGCTAATGTCTTGGCCGCAATAAATTGAATTGTCATCTGGGCCTTGCACCAGCAATGTCGTGTCTTCACCACTGTCTACAGTAATGGTCAGAGTTGGAAAATCACTCTGCAAAGTCAAAATATGATCTGGGTTGGCATCGGCAAACCCAGCGCAAAGGTTACCTTGTTGGTCATTGCTGGCAATGTTAGCCAGAGAAAATGACCCGACAATGTTGCCGCTCACACTCGCAGTGGCGGGTGGGTATGTCGCTAGGGTAATGCTTTCAGAGTTAGCGGTTTGGGCTAAGACGGGGGAGAGACTGGCCAATAGGGCCAACCCGCTGAGCGCTGCAAGAGGATAGCGCAGCCGGGCAATCAATTGAGAAGTCATTGTCGTCGCTCTCACTCAGTTGCTACACGGTCAAGCAAAAATGCTGGCACTTCTGCTTATTTGACTTAGGGATTCGTCGGATATTCTTATGATGGATGACGACGCTAAGACTAGGCTCAGCGGTGGACAGGATTTTCAAGTGTCATGGTGATTAACACTTGCAGAGGTCGCCACTATCAACCGCTTTGCCGAAAGTACCTTAGCCAGCGTTAATTACACACTAAGGCTGTGAATAAAATTAATAATGAGTTTTATCTACTGTTTGATGTTAATTGCGATCGCTTGGACGCTATCTACTTTCATTGACAGCTTGTCTAATGTGGGCGCTTTGTTAGGCAGTGTACCCATGTGGTTGGGGCTAATTGCGATCGCGGGCGTCATTTCTTGGCTAGTGGGTGAACCTTAAGGGTTGAGGGACGGAGTATCCGTGGTTCCGTACAGTTCTGGCAAATCGCGGGAAGGGGGCAAAGATTTCGCATCCTGAGTTTCAATAAACCCGGTGTAATAAGCGCCCGCCTCAATTTCCAACGCCCCGGCAATCACATCCCCTTCGAGTCGAGCTGTGCGGCTTAATGTGAGCTTGCCCTTAGCGATAACACGAGCCTTGAGCACACCATGTACGACCAAGTTATGGGCTTTGACCTCCGGCCCTTCCACTAGGCCCGTGGATGAAATCTCCATGTCGCCATGGACGTCGACCGTTCCATGGACAATGCCGTCTACCCGCAGCATGCCCTCTGCGTGTAGCGTACCTTCAAGTTCGGTTTTCTGACTGAGATACGTGAGTAGGGGAGCGGACTTACGTCTGAACATACAGAGTAATTGCCTCAGCAAACGGTTAGACTGGCGACCTAATTCGGTCATCCTTTCAAAGATACTACTTTGATGGCACCGCCTGTATGGCCGAACATAGCAGAATAATGAGTTCATCTACATTTATCCGTCAACAAAACCTTCAGGATTCCTAATTCCTCTAGCGGTTATTTGTGCTTAAGGATACAAAAACATACATTTGCACTCAAAACCAAATCCCTTGATCCCCGATTGTTATTTGTCACTTTGGCAGGGGCAAAGCCGGCACTTGACACTCAGCAAGAAATCATCGGTAGAAGCTGAAGAAAAACCTAAAGATTTCCACCTACAGCTTGTTTTGGGGATCAAATAGAATAGTTAGGCTCAACCCAACTGAGTTTCTTTAAAAATTTGATCCCCAAATTGCGTTCATGGTTCTTTGCGGGTCGGCTGAGGCAGTTTGGGCAAGCATAGCGGTATGTTGATGGCGCTCCATGATTCCGACTCCCAAGGCGTCATTGTTTGGTCGGTACATTTGCCCAACCCGGCCTTTTCGCGAAATCAGTCTGATTTATTTTGACAACTCATTAAAAAATAGGATCTCACGATGACAACCGCCAATTTAAATTCCCAGCAAGTACATGGCTCTATTGATCGCTTTTTTGCCGCGAGTGCTCAAACCCAGTTAGTTGTTTTGAACTATGTGGCGCAGAAAATTCACCGGGCGTCCAATACTGCGACGCCGAGTGCGTTCTTCTCGCAAACTGTACAAATTGTGATTAAGCAGTTGCAGCAGTTGCCTCGAGAAGATCGGCATTCTGCATTAGAAGAGATTTTGCATGGTGTGCCGACTCGTCTGACTGAAGCCTATGGTGGCCTAGACACCAATATGAAAATGGCTTTCTGGTATCGCCTAGCGAATAGTCGTCGTGATGAGGCCCTGTTGTCGCCAAGTGCTCTGACTGGCTGGAGTCAGGAGCAACATATGTTGCTGTCTGACCTGGAAACCCGAGATTCTAATGAGTTGGTGTCTTTTTTGCGGCAAGCGGTAGCAGATTCGCAAGTGGTGGAGATCGCATAACCCAGTCGTTGCCATCGGCGGGCCGACAGTTTGCACTTTTCGCTGGCATGTTGATGATGATGTCTCAGTGAAGTGCGGGATTGGTTTTTGTGGCCTCTCCGCCATTGGCGTCTAGTTTTGCCCAATTCTATGGGCGGTCGATCAGCGCGACTGCTGAGCAATAAACCCCAGCCTGGCGAACCACCCAACATTCGCCGGACTGAGGTTTTGCGCGATCGCTAGCGGTTGGTAGGAGGCTCCCGCGAGCAGACTCCTGTCAATCGTCACTCATATCGTCTGCCTACGAAGACTTCACAGACTCTTCGCTACGCTCCCGCAAGTTGGCTTCGGTATGGGTGGCTTGCTGCCGCTGTTCAGCCATGGCGGCACGGGCCTTGGCATCGGTAGTCGCGGGGGGATGCTGATGCAATTCCTCCTCTGACCGTTCGTGCAGGGTATCTTGGCGACGATCGCTATCGTGACGCTGTTGCGCCAGCAATTCGCGGGCACGTTCTGTCGGCTGATTCATCAGAACCTCCTGATTAGAGTGGAATACCTATTTCTGTGGTAACCCGTAGTGATGGTTTTTTGTAAAAGTCGATACATTTTTCAAGGCTTCTCGATGGCGCTCCAGCTGAGGTGCGAGTCTGGACTGGGAGGTCGGTGTCGGGCGATCGCCTGGCCAGCATCAGGATCAAAAACGCTAGGCCCACGGGCTTAATCGGGGCCGAGAGCCGTCCCCGGCAGGTCAGCTGCAGCGTTAGACTAAAACACGGCCATCCCTGGAATTTTCGGCACCCTGCCATGACATTGCTCACCCTCAAATCGGTTCAAAAAGATTTCGGCATCAAAGAAATCCTGCGGGATGCCAGCTTTAGTTTAGAGGAGGGGGACAAAGTCGGACTGATCGGCACCAATGGGTCGGGTAAATCGACTTTGCTAAAGATGATCGCTGGGGCCGAACCGATAGATGGAGGTGAAATTTGGCGAAATGCCGGGGCCAAAATTGTTTACCTGCCGCAGCAGCCAGAGATTCAGGGCGATCGCACCGTGCTGGAGCAGGTGTTTGCCGATGCGGGCAAGCAGATGGCCCTCATTCGAGAATATGAGGATATTTCCCACCGGATGGAACGGGGCGATGGCGATTTGGATGCGCTGATGTCGCAGCTTTCGCGGGTGACGGAAAAAATTGAAGCAGCGGACGCTTGGGATTTGGAAACGAGTGCCAAGGTGGTGCTGACCCAGCTAGGCATTCAAGACTTTGAGGCCCGCGTCGGCGATTTGTCGGGGGGGTACCGCAAGCGCATTGCGATCGCAGCGGCGTTGCTCTCGAATCCAGATGCCTTGTTGATGGATGAGCCCACCAACCACCTAGATGCGGAATCGGTGGAGTGGCTCCAGAGCTACCTCAATGGCTTTCGCGGGGCATTGCTGCTCATCACCCACGATCGCTACTTTCTCGACCGGGTGACGAATCGGATTTTAGAAGTGGATCGCGGCGACCTGTTTAGCTATGCCGGCAACTACAGCTATTACTTGGAAAAAAAAGCGGAAATGGAGACTTCGACGGCCAGTAGCCGCCAAAAATATGCTGGGGTGCTGCGCCGCGAGTTGGAATGGCTGAAGCGTGGCCCCCAAGCCCGTAGCACCAAGCAAAAAGCCCGCATTCAGCGCATTGATGAAATGCAGGATCGAGAATTCAAAGAAAATCTCGGCAAGGTAGATATTGCCACCGCAGGGCGACGCATCGGCAAAAAAGTCATCGAGCTAGAGGACGTGTCGAAGGGGTACGACGATCGCGTGCTGATTCGTGACTTTACCTACATTTTTAATCCCCGCGATCGCATTGGCATTATTGGCCCCAATGGCGTCGGCAAATCTACATTAATGAATCTGATTACCGGACGAGAAGAGCCGGATCAGGGAGCGATCGAAATTGGTGACACCATTCACTTTGGCTACTTTGATCAGCACTCCGAAGACGTGATCAAAAATCCTAACCAGCGCGTGATCGAATACCTCAAAGACACCGCCGAGTTGGTCAAAACGGTAGATGGCAGCATCATCACCGCCTCCCAAATGCTGGAACGCTTTCTCTTTCCCCCCGACCAGCAATATGCCCCCATTCACAAACTTTCAGGAGGCGAGCGGCGGCGGTTGTTTTTGCTGCAGGTGTTGATGCAGGCTCCCAATGTATTGATTTTGGACGAGCCGACGAATGACCTGGATGTGCAAACTCTGGCCGTACTGGAAGAATATTTGGAAGAGTTCAATGGTTGCGTCATCGTCGTTTCCCACGATCGCTACTTTCTCGATCGCACTGTGGAAACCGTGTTTGCCTTCGAGGACAGCGGCCACATTCGTCAATATCCCGGGAACTACTCTGTCTATTTAGACTATCGACAAGCAGCGGCCTCTGAGACGACCAAAGCGCCCGTCAATAATCCCCAAAAAGCAAATGATGAAGTGGCCGTGCCGTCGTCCACTGCCAAGCATGGCACTCAACCCGCCCCATCACCCCAACCCCAAAAGCTGTCCTACAAAGAAAAACGCGAATACGAACAGCTAGAAACCCAAATTCCTGAACTCGAAGCGGAGAAAGAAGCTCTAGAAAAATTGCTCTATGACAATTCAGCGAGCGGCTATGACGAAATAAAGACGCTCTCCGAAAAATTGGCCACCCTGACCCAGACCATCGACACCGCCACCGAAAGATGGATGGAACTCGCTGAAAGAATCGACTAATGCTCGATAACAGTTAGTCTCGATGACAGTTAGTAACGTTAGCGAAAGCAGCAGATTGTCTCCTTGTTCAACAGGCAAGCCCAACTTTTTTCTGATTCACCCCTGCGTCTGAAGGCTCTCCCTTCGATCATCCCGCTGGTGGTGTGGTGAGCAACATGCGGACCAATACCCTCTAAATGACGCTCTATCATTGCGGCGGATAATCGAGCAATCCGCAGCCATCGCCGTCACTGGTGCTGAGCATCAGTGACCCGACATTCGGCACTTCAACTGGCACATTGAAGATTTAGAACGAAGCCATGAGGATCACAGCAGTTTCCTCTGAACGCTTGCTTAATAGCTACCCTCTATTGAGCAAACGGAAAAATCATTCAAGAGTTCTATTGATGCTTGGAATGCTCTCTTTCAAAAACTTTCAGCCTTAATGCTGAGGGTGATACTTCAAAGAGCAGAAAGTGGATTTGATCCTCATTACTTTCGCAATTTGTCGAATCAACCCTGCCCCCTGCTGGTGAAGGGAGACGATACGCTGGCGTACATCGGCGGAGTGAGGACGCATAGAGACCATCAGAACAGTACAAAAGCTCGTCCTAAATTAGCGCGCATACCGCCATATCAAAGTATTTGTTGGCTAACCCAGATAATCATCAAGATCTTTCGGGGAATCGTTCTCATCGTCTGTAAATTAAAGCAGTAAATTCTTCGACCGCTGGGTTATCTGCTTTAGTGGATTAGCGGTTAAATGTGATGAGAAAAAATTCTCCCACAATTGACTTTGACTGCTAGGCTGACTGACTGAAATGACTGTTAAGAGGCGCTGAATCTATGCGTAGTAATTGCTCAACCCAGTAGCCAATCAGCTTGTTGTGAGGTAAGGACGCGGGAAATCGCCTCAAAGGCAGACAACC
>NZ_JACSWC010000208.1 GCF_016888165.1 Halomicronema sp. CCY15110
TTGGATCCAGATGACGAAATCAATAAATCCGCCTCTCTAGTTGTCGTCAGCCGACAGGCTCATTGTCGTCTAATATCCTGCCCCGTTATGGCCGTCCCAGTTCGGGCGGCGGTGAGGGTAGTTTTGGCGGCTTTGGTGGGGGCTATGGGGGCGGCGGCTCGGGCTTTAGTCCCTGGATAGGCCTGAACTATGGCAGCTTGGGCAGTAGCGGTCCCAGCAATCCGGGTGATCCGACTCCACCCCCGGAGGAAGGCATTTATATTCAATCCATTGATGGCAATGGCTTTCGGGTTATTTATGGCCGGGTGGATTTAGCTGGGGATACTTTTGTCCACAAGCCGAAGACGATTGAAACGGCCTTTGGCAATGTTAATTTCTTTTATCACGACCAGGCGGACAGTGCACTCGGAGTCGCCAAGGGAGATTTTAGCTACACTGACGACCCAGAAGTTTTTGAGGTGCTCTTAGCGGCAGTCGGTGCTCAATCGGTAGACGACCTTAGCGATATCTTCGTCACTGGGCCGTTTACGCAATCGGAAGCATTGGCGAAAGAGGAGGCCGAACGGGTCAAGACGATCAGTGACCTCTGGTCGCGCCTGGGCTATATCGGTATCTTGCCGAACCTGGGCATCCAGGACTTGAATCTCACCCCGGAAAAGCGGAAGCAGTTACTTGATTTTGAGGAAAATCTGCTTAAGGCAACGGCACTGACGGATGAATTTCAGGGCTTTGGACGGGAGGAGGATGCCCTACTGCTCGGTGAAATGACGCAGTTGGCTCGCGTCTATGCAGCACTTGACCCGCAGTTAGAAGAGAACATTGGCGACAGCAGTGGTGGAAGTAGCAGCCCTCCACCAGTAGAAGACATTGATGTTCTGTTGGTGAGCCAGTACCGGCTCACGCCTGGAGAACAGCTCATGGTGGATCGGTTAAGTGCCGATGGCTTTAATGTCACCTCGAAGTGGTCGGGGCATTTTCAAAAAAGCGATGTGGAGGACCAAGAATTAGTCATCATCACCGGCAATATCTTTAGCAGCGACTCTGTTCTGGATGATCTAGCCGTCCCGATAATTTCCCTTCAAACGATCATGCTAGACGAGCTAGACATTCGGCCTGTGGGCTCTAATGGCGGTAATTCTGCAGTGAGTGGTCGTGGTGATACCATTACCATCTCATCTCCAGACCATCCCTTGGCCGGTGGGTTTTCTGGAGATGTAGAAATCTTTAATCCAGATAGCAATGGCAGTGTTCATATCTTGCGTCCAACAGAAGACGCTGTAGAAATCGCTACATTTAGCAGCAGCTCAGGCATGGAATCTAGCCCCATACTAGGTTATGAGAAAGGCGCTAATTTGCTTAATGGAGAGATTGCTCCAGAGCGTCGGGTTGCCTTCATACCTTATTTTCAGTTTGAGAAATTCAATGAAAATGGCTGGCAACTCTTTGATGCTGCTGTTGATTGGGCTGCCGGTTTAGAAGAAGAGGAAAAAGATCCTAAACAGTTCCAAAGTACTACGGTTCTTGATTTCTTTACCAATACTATTTGGAAAGCAGGAAACCTTGAACAAAGCACAATTAATGAGTTCAAAGAAGAGTTCACTGACTTTAGTGAAGTAGCGATTGATTCTACGATAGGTGTTGACTACCTTGGTAAATTGTTTTTTGTCCTCAATGAAACTGACGCCACAAAAGAAACTATCCAGAACAATTTCGCAATAAATGAATTCTTCGTTGAAGGGACTTCCTTTACTTCCTCTGTAATTCGTGGAAAAGAAGCAGAAGTGAATGGGGATGAACTCTTTTTGGAAATCTTGAAAGCAGGTTCTGATAGTGAACTCAGCCAAATCGCTGAAGATATTAATACGCTCATAAACAATTCTTTGCTTTTGGCGTCTGAAGATAACTTTCTCTCAAATTTTCATCAGCAGATCAATGATTTATCCGACACCATTGAGATTCCTGATGATGCTGTTGATTGGAATCTACTAGGATTGGTTAGATGGCAATTGGGGATCGATTAAATCAACGATTTCAAGAATGAATGGATTTATGATTATCGAAATGCGATAAATACGGCTGCTGCTGTTTTTGATATACCGAATATCTTAATCGCTGGAATTGCCCATATAGAAGTTGGTGGCGGTTTAGGTGCAGAGGATTCACTTGTTTATAACGTAAGAAGAATTCCTGGTACAGGTAATATTCCAGGTCAAGTCGGATATCCTCCAACTACGACATCCTTCGGAAATATGAGTATCCAAATAGCGACCGCAGCAAGTACTTTGAGATATTATGGTGATCCTGAAGACCTGGAGCCAGAAGTAAAAGCTTCAATTATAGACTCTCTCATAGACCCAGTCGAAAATATACTCATAGCGGCTGCTCATTTGTCCGACATAAGGAATATATATTTCCCGGAAAAGGACGGTTTCGAGTTGAGCGAAAGGGATCTGATGACAATAGCTGGAGCATACAACGCAGGAACGAGCTACACGATAGATGAACTCTGGGAATTTGGATTTGCTGGTGGATATGGACGAGCAGCTGTTCAAGACAGAGTCAGTGAGCATAACCTAGAACAACTTCTTAGAGGTGAGCGATGATAGCGAATGCAGTTTCAATGCTGCTAGTTTCTAATAACATTCTCTGTCTTTTTATCATGTTTTGGATTGGCTTTGAAGGACGACTATACAAGATAGAAAGTGATACTTTGAGCGTAATAGATAGTGATTTACTTGCGCTCTTTACTGTCCTATCTTTCATCGGAATCCTTCTGTCTATTGCTTCAGTAGTTGTTGCATCATTTGTAGGCTTTTACAGCAGCAGGGGATTTCTCAAAAAAATTGGGAGGGCTAGTTTTTTGGTTGCACTGTTTCAGTTAGTCTATTTTGGTCTCCGATTTGTACATTTCGTCGACATCAGTGGAGCCACTTAATATATCTTGTCTGACAATAGCAAGTCACTCCAAACCACGCGACCAAGGCCCCTTTGTCCCCGTTTCCCCCCATACCTATGAATTTCATCAGGCAGCGTTGCTCTACAGCAAGGCATAGAGCAAACTAGAAGCGCTATGCTCGCAAACAAGGAGATCTTGAGCCCAGATTAAATGCTAATAAGAGGATGCCTCCGCTCACACTATTTGCGAATGGGCTCATACCAATTCAGTTTTGGGACGCCCCACATTGGAACTGGGAGCAGAGTCCCGATAGGCCATGTCTAACTGGCGATAGTCAGGTTTCCATCTATGGCATTTCAAAACTGAAACCGTATCAGATTACGTACGAACAACTTGCAAACAAGACATTCAGCTCACATTAACTGACAATAAGCCAAAGTCTTTTACCTGCGAGGCATTCAACGGTTGTTAACCGGATCGAATAGCTGCGACACCCGCAACTAATCTGGTGGCCACTAGAGGCGTGTAGACCAGGCGAGGAGGGCGATCGCACGGCTTTTAGCCAGCGATCACAACTCCACGAGGTTTCAAAGGATTCAGGCAACTGGCACACTAAGTTAACCTGCAAGCCATCATCTCCATTCAGTCACTGCATCAGAAAGCATAGAGAGAGCCTTCGTCAGTACACTAGAAACACTTCGTACCGTGGTTACTGTTAGCTGAGCCCCTCAATTGCCATGACTCAAGCCCTCGCCCCACCCCTCAGCTTTCTAGAATTTCTGGAAACAATGCCAGAGGATGGCAATCGCTATGAATTAGTCAATGGGGAACGAGTTCAACTGATGGCAACCCGCGCCCATGATGATGTGGCCGACTTTATCTATGATGCCTTCCGCGATGAAGTCAGGCGCGACCAGCTCAATTACAAAGTTTCGCGGTTTGCGTCCGTCAAAACCCGACGTGATGACGGCCTGGTACAAGGTCGTACCCCCGATGTGAGTGTGATCGACAAAGCTATTTGGACCTCTGATCCAAAAGCCTATGCCGCGCTGGAGGAACCCATTCAGCTCGCCGTAGAAGTTAGCTCGACTAACTGGCGGGACGACTATCTCTATAAGCTGGCCGAGTATGAGGCGCTCGGCATTTTGGAGTATTGGATCGTCGATTACTTGGCAGTCGGTGCGACACGCTACATCGGCTCACCCAAGACTCCCACGATTTCGATTTACACTCTGGAGAATGGCGAATATCAGCTTCAGCAATTTCGTGGTAGTGATCGCGTCATCTCAATGACTTTTCCTGAGTTGACCCTCACCGCCGAGGCCATTTTTCAAGCGGCTGGGATTTAATCGCAAAATCCAACCCAGAATATTTGCTCTCCGAGGCAACTCCTCAGATCGGGGGCGATCGCGCTCAGCCTTCACCCGCCTGGATTTGCAGCGGTGGGCCAGGGCGATCGCGGCAGGGGTGAGTCTCATGAGTTTTCGGCGTTCCAGCCGTACTACAAAATCTTCGCTAGTCCGAATTTAGGCCAAGCGCTTTTCGGAGTTTTGAGACTCATGTTGAGACGTTGGCGATCTCACTTCGAGAGGGCAGCAGGCTGGCACTGCTCATGGATCCGCTTACCCAAAAACATACACTACCCTCCGGACGTGGGGAAGGCAGGAATTATGGGAAACGCAATCCGTGCCAGGGCAAAATGAGGATTCATTCTGGCGGCGTTTTCGACGGCCCCTGCTAGAGCGTGACTCAATAAATAATAATGAGGGGCTATAACCCCGTCCTCCGCGATCAGTTCACGTTGAAAGCAACGCAGGAACTATCCGCATAACTATGTTCAACCGCTAGGTGGTCCTTCCTGGAATCCTTCTAACAGCTTGCGTGTCTTCTCTAGCTCTGCTGCCAGAGTTGCCTCGTCCGGCAATGTCATTTGATACTCTGCTGCCATCACCTTGTTGGGTAAGCCTTCCAGAGCGTATCTGGCTACGGCTTCGTCCTTTTTATTGCACAGAATCAACCCCACTGGCGGATTCTCTTCTGGATATGTCCAGTGCTCACGGGCATAGTTCAGATACAGATGCATTTGGCCAGCATCTGCATGGGTAAACTCACCCAGTTTCAAATCCACAATGACCAAGCAACGCAACCTCCGATGAAAGAACAGTAAGTCAAGACGAAACCACTGATCACCGATCCGCAGACGCCGCTGACGACCGATGAACGTGAAGTCATTCCCCAACTCCAACAAAAAGTTCTCAATGTGACGGATCAGCGCTTCTTCTAGGTCACTTTCAGAGTATTCATCCTTGAGATTCAGAAATTCCAGCACAAAGGGATTCTTAATTTCCTCCTCGGGGCGAGGGGCATCTCCAGGCTGAGGCTGTGCGCCTTTATCAAGCATGGCCGCTTTATTGCGAGACAAAAGGGTACGCTCATAAAACTGGGTTGAAATTTGGCGGCTAAGCTGCCTAAGTGACCAGCCATTTCTCAGAGCCTCCGCTTCATAGAAAGACCGCGCAGCTTCGGACTTAACCGACATGAGCTTGACGTAATGCGACCAGGGCAAGGGAAACTGCTGGCTCAGAAACTCCAATTCAGATTGTGCAGACGGTGTCTGCACAATTGGCCAAAGCGTGTAAAACCGACGCATTTGGGCTAGGTTACGAAAAGAAAATCCACGTCCCATCTGCCTTGAGAGATCTTCTGAGAGACGTCTGACCAGGGATTCGCCATAACCGGCACGCTCTTGCCCCTGCTGCTCATGCTCAAAGATGCGCTGGCCAATTTTCCAGTAGGTTACTGTCATAATCGAGTTAACAGACCGTGCAGCAGCGCGGCGACTGGACTCTAAAAGCCCTACCACGTCTTCTAAGATCTGACGGTACTGAGCACGTTCGAGATCGCTATCACCTACATCCAGAGACAACTGCTCTAAATCTTGTGATGAGGGATTGTCATTCTTATCGCTCACAGTCAAGACTCCTCGACAGACTAGAACCAATCACTATTTATCGAGACCATAGGCCATAAAGTAGCAAAGCTAATAACCGAGCCTTAAAAATAAAAGCATTGCTGCACAAGCCATTCAGGAGTTAACGGGCATCAGAAAGAAGCACAGAAACGCAAAATTGACTCAAATCGCAGCAGTGCCGCCTTTATCTCTTTACACCATGAACTCATATAATACAGATATATTTGTGTTAAAGCCTAATTGTGTAATTACACAATTAGGCTTTAACCTAGTTACACCTTTAACTAATGACGTTAATATTGCATGAGCCAATCATGTCATTAACCAAATGGGCTTAGTATGCTGAAAATTGCCTGTATGAGTTTGTCTGGCGGACAGGGTAAAACCACAACCTCTGTTCTATTAGGTAAGTATCTTGCTGCGGCTGGTCATACGGTGCTGGCGATCGATGCAGACCCACAGAGTAATCTGACAACTTTCCTTGGGCATGACGTGGCCCCAGATGAGCCAACACTCTTAGAAGTGTTCAAAGGAACGGTGTCTTTAGAAGAAGGTATTTATCCCACCCAAGTCGATAACCTGTTCATCATCCCGTCAGATGATGGTTTGGACGGTGTGCAGGATTACCTCAGCAGTAGTGGAGTCGGAGCAATACTGCTGAAGAAGCGCTTGGAACCATCACAAGATTCCTTCGATATATGCGTGATTGATTGCCCACCTCAACGGAGCCAGATTTGCAAGTCGGTTATTGGGGCAGCTGAGCAAGTAGTCATTCCCTGTGAGGCCACTGTAAAAGGGTATGGTTCCCTTGTCCGAACAATGGATGCCGTGAACGAGCTACAAGAAATCGGTGCTTCAGGCGCAAAAATCCTTGGCGTTATACCCTTCCGAGACCGCTGGGTAGGAGCAAACCAAACGCAGGAAAGCCGAATGTGTATTGAAGCAATAGCTAACGAAGTCGGCGCAGAGCTGATGCTGCCCTCGATCCGGGAGTCTGAGCGCTACAAACAGGCCATCAGCAAGGGCGTCACCCTATCAGAGTTGGGGATGCCGGACCTGGAATACCCCTTTGAGGTTTTGCTAAAGCGAATTTGTGAACTGATAGGACAGAAGCCATGAGCGATATGTTGGCCCGAATCAAAAACCGAAATCAGCGGCCAGTGGTGCAGCGCGATACGTCGCTATCTGCTCAAGATTCTAGGGAGTCATCTGCTACCGCTTCTCAGTCATCAGAAACTGTACAAGAGTCTAGGACAGAGCAGGCTGCTGAACCGACTCTGTCACCAGCAGCAGAGTTAGAAGAGCAACTAGAGCAGCTGCCTAAAGTCGCTCCTCGTCGCAACATTCGCTTAGAGGAGTCACTGGATGATGCTCTTCAAGATCTTTGCAACGAAACTGGTGTGACGATAGAAACCTTTTTGGAAGCCTGCTACCTGGCCTGCTATCGCAATCCTGACCTTATGCAAACAATCCTCAAAGAAGCCGATGAACGTTTAAAGCAACGAAAGCAGGCTGGCAAGCTTAGACGCCTATACAGTCAACTCAAAAAAATGGGCCAAGCTTAGAGAAATTGGCAAAAAGTACTCAATGAATGCCAAAGAGGGCCAACTTCATTTTCTAAAAACATTCGTCTATATAGCTTTCAGGAGATGTGGCCCATTTTTACATCAATCGGTGCCATACCCTAGTTTTGTCCCTGTACCTTGGTCTCGGATACTCCGAAATTTCCAAACACCCAGAATGCCGAATCTAATCTATGACCCGCAACTCTGACCCCAACGAAACCGATCTCGCACTCCAGGGATGCGGCATATTGATTTTGGCCCACATCATCGCTATTGTCAGCTTATTCATTCTCGGCTTCATCGTTGCCAGCCTGATACCGACTTCTCCCGCCGGCATGACGGTTCTTTTTATCTGGATTTACGCGGCGATGGGCTTCGGTTTTTGGCAGTTGTTCTACGCAGTGCCGCTGATACTGTATCTAGAACGGCGGGGCAAGACGGCCCAAGCAAAAGGCGTCACCATTGGGGCAACGATCACCTTTCTCCTGGGTGGAGCCTGCTATGTTGTCTTCGCGCAGTAAATAGAGATCGTCTTTGAGACCTGGTTAGAGAAACATCTCTGTCCTGTCTTGCCGCCGTGGTCGCTCCTGATTCTCGATAATGCTCGCTTTCATCGACCGGAGCAGGTCACCAAGATTGCCGAAGCTGCTGGGCATCAGGTGTTATTTCTGCCGCCTTACTCCCCGGATTTCAACACAATCGAGCATGACTTTGCGACCTTGAAGGCCTCAAACTCTCAAAGTTAGCTGGAGGTCGTAGCGAGCGAAGCGAGGATAGGCCCCCAGCTAACACATCAAAGTCCCACCAGACCCAGAAAACCTGAGCGGGAAGGATGGTGAAGCTGGGTATATCACTACTCTGGTGGGGGTATGGCACCGATTCATGTAAAAATGGGCCACATCTCTTGAAATGCTTATATGTCAGATGTTTCAGGCTTCAATTTAGGCGATTTTTTCAGTTCGGCACGTTCATTTCCGCCTCATCTGGCCATGTAGACTCCCCTTTCACAGCCGCTGTTGGTTGACCGCCTCAAAACACCTTAATCATCAGTTAGTCTTATGTAGCGAAATCGGCCTAATAGAGACTTTGGACCAGTATTGGCCTAAATTTTGCAGCAGATCGCGCTTAGGAAATTCTTCAGTCAAAAATCTAAGGTTCTAACCCTGATGCGGTCGTTGAATAGTTGCGTGTCGGGCAACTTTTAGTGCCCCTTTCAACCATCATCAATGCTTATCAATCAACCCTAACGACAGAGGGGTCACTATCCCACATGCTGATTGGGCAGTCTGCGAAGCCCCCAGCTATGACCAGCATTCAGGACACCGCCTACCCGCGGCTCAAACATCAACTCACCGCCAAAGCGCTGACGACTGTCTACACGCCTTCCGAGGAAGAAGTGGTGTTAGCCGCAGGGATGACTCGCAGCCGGGTGACGAAAGTCGCCTTCCTGCTCCTCTTGAAAACCTTTCAGCGACTGGGTTACCCAGTATTGATGAAGGATCTCCCAGCGAGCATTATTCGGCACATCAGCACCACAGCGGCAGTCTCCGTCTCGGCGGCAGCCTTGGAAAACTATGACCGCTCCGGTAGTCGTCGCCGCCATCTCAAAATGATTCGCGACTACCTGGGCGTGACGGCTTATGGGGAAGCGGCCCAAGCCGTCATGGTGGAGGCGATGACAGCCGCGGCTCAGACCAAACACGACCTGGCCGACCTGATTAACGTTGCCATCGAAGAACTGGTCAAAGCAAAGTTTGAATTGCCCGCCTTCAGCACTTTGCAGCGCGCAGCCTTTCAGGTCCGCACAGCGGTGACGCAAGGGTTTTACCAGCAAGTTTTTGCCGCCCTGAGCACCGATGACTATTTGAAATTGAACCGGCTCTTCATCCGGGAGGAGACGGCAACCACGCTGTGGAATCGGTTGAAACAAGAACCGGGCAAGCCCATGCTGAGCCACCTACATGCCCTGGTGGAACGACTCCACTGGTTACAGGACTGGCAGATCGCCACTGGTGCCCTGAAGGCTCTGCCATGGGTGAAGCTGAAACAGTTTGCGGCGGAAGCGCAAACCTTGAGTGCTAACCAGATGCGGGAAATGGCTCCCCACAGGCGGTACACCCTGGCGGCAGCCCTCTTGTCGGTGCAACATGCGCGGACCTTGGATGACTTGGCCGAGATGTTGATCAAACGGCTGCGAAAGATGCACCACAATGCTCGCGAGGCCCTGGTGCAATATCGCCAAGAGACTCAAAAGCGGACCGATACCCTGGTGACGACGTTGCGGGACGTCATCGTCGCGTACCAACAGGAAGGCTCCGTGGCCGAACGGTTAGCCGGTATCGAAACGGTCTTAGGCCCTCAAGCTGAGACCTTACTGGAACACTGTGATGCCCATATGGCTTATGCCGACAATAATTACCTGCCGTTCCTGCAACGCTTTTACAAGAGCCATCGAGCCACCTTATTCCGCTTCCTCGACGTGGTGCCGCTGCATTCCAGCACTCAGGATCAGCAACTGGAGGCTGCTATTCACTTTATTCGTCAACATCGCACAGCCCGCAGCACCTGGTTGGCGATGCCCCAGCCTGATGACTCAAGTACGGCATCATCGACGACCGCCTTAGAATGCTCCTGGATTCCGTCTAAATGGTGGCAACTCGTGACGGGACAATCGTCCTCACAACGCTCGGAACCGCCCACGCAATTGCACCGCCAACAGTTTGAGATTTGCGTCTTCTCCCAGATCCTGTTGGAGCTGCAATCGGGCGATCTGTACATTGCGGGGAGTGCCGAGTACGGCGACTATTACAGTCAGTTGGTGACCTGGGAGGAATATGACGCGCAGATCGAGACGTATGGTCAGCAGGTGAATTTGCCAGTGGAGCCGACGGCCTTCGTTCACCATGTGCAGCAGTGGTTGGAAAAGGCCGCAACGGCGACGGATGAGGCTTTTCCGACCAATACTATTAAATGTCAAGTACATAGGCGTGTCGCGACAACTACATAGGCGGATGAGTCGTCGGCAAAGCGCGATCGGCA
>NZ_JACSWC010000209.1 GCF_016888165.1 Halomicronema sp. CCY15110
ACTAGCTCCGTCTTCCTCTCGGGCTGAGTGACAGCAATTATTAAGCGGTATTGAAAACACCTTTAGAGGGCTGGTATGGTCAACCTAAGCCTGGGAGTCGCCCCTCAACTGCTGGCTTTCTTCATCTGCTGCCGTGCTCTTGGTGTCATCCGCTAACAGCTTGACCGCTTTATCGAGCTCTGACTGCAAATCTTCCGGACTGGGTAGCCGATGCGTGGAAATGGCGATTGGGTTGCGCAGGTTGCCCAAGGAATATTCTGCTACCGTCTTGTTCTTTGACTTGCAGAGAATAATGCCAATGGTGGGACGATCGTATTCTTCTCGCTCTTGGGCATCGATCGCCGTCAGATAAAAGTTCATGCGGCCCGATTGCTCCGGCTTAAATTCTCCCATCTCTAACTGAATTGCGATGAAGCAGCGCAGCTTGAGATGGTAAAACAGCATATCGATAAAAAATTCATCGCCTTCAACATCCAGACGGTAGTCGTGTCCGACAAACGAGAATCCGACACCCAGTTCCAGCAGGAAGTCGCGCATATGCTGCACCAACGCGCGTTTGAGGTCTTGCTCTCTGGCCCCCTTGGCAATGGTGAGAAAGTCGAAACTGTAAGGGTCTTTGATGACCTGCTGGGCCATTTCTGACTGTACTGGTGGGAGCGTCCGTTCAAAGTTGGTGACGGCTCCGCCCTCTCGCTGGTAGAGCCCGGTCTCGATCTGGGCGACCAGAATATTGCGACTCCAGCCATGCTCTAGGGCTTGCTGGGCATACCACAGGCGCTCATCTTGACTGGCCAGCTTATCGAGCAAGGCAATGTTTTGGTTCCACGGCAAATTGTCCAATAGCCCTTGGACAATTCGTTCGCTCTCCCAGGCTTCGGCAAACGCTCGCATATACATCAGGTTTGAGCGAGAAAAGCCTTTGATACCCGGAAACTCTTGCCTGAGGTCTTTGGACAGGCGATCTAGGGGTTAAATGAGTAATCGTACAGAAAGTCCCGATAAGGAACTAACTAACAGCCGAAAGGCTTATGCTCTCGCCAAAGAGGTTGTCCGAGCGCTCAAGACGAGTCTCCAATCCGGGACTTTTTACTATTCTGGATGCATTGATATGCAAAGGTTTTAGCCTTAGCGTAAGTTTCTGTACGATTACTCACTTAACCCCTTTAATCACTTCCGCTTGGCTGCGAGCCGAAAGTTTCACGTCTTCAGATTCTTTTTCAAGCTCCTGGTTCAGAAAATAATTGAGAAAGGTTCGAATCACGGCGATTAATGCGAGTTTGCCCAACTCTTCGAAGCTCGGTGACACGGTCGTGCTGAGAATGTCTGCCGCTAGCTGAAATTCCAGGGCCAGGGCTAACCAGAGGCCAAAAGTTAACCGGATCTCGCTAAACTCAAAGGGATAAGCCAGAATAGGCTGTCTGCTTCCCTTTTTACGCCGGATTCTGAACGCATGCTGCAGGGTTCTCAGCAATCCCCAGGAAACGATCAGAGCCGCCAGCGCTTCGAGTACGACTTTAAGTAAGAGAATAAAGGCATACAGCCCCTGCTCTAACCCTTCTACAATTTCAACTTCCATGGTTTATCAAGGCATCCAGTAATAAGGCAAGTCCCAAGCCGCCGACTAACAAGGCCATAATTAGCGGGTATTTCCTGATTTTTTTTGCCCCGTAGTTGCGCCGCATTTCCCTGGCAGTCTGTAGATATTCGATGCCACCAAAAACGATGGAAATAATCCCTAAGACAATCAGGAAAAGTCCGACATTCCGGGGATCTCTGACTAAGCCCTGGGCTTCGTTACTGAGAAACTTATAGATGGTGAAGCCAAAGCCAATCATCGAGAGCCCGGTGCGAACCCAGGCCATCAGAGAACGACTGGCCGCCATGAGGGTGCGATCGACGGCAAGATCAGTACGGTATTGGGCAAGTTCATTGGAGGATTTGGCCCCTTGAGATTCCATCAATTGTGCTCCTGGCTTGATAGTCGTGGTGAGAGGTGGATCTGAAAGTTGCGTAACTCTTTGGGGCTTGGGGTTTAAACTTCACCGCCTGCGGCACCTCCCCTTAGGGATCTGCAACTAAATAAAGTACCCGTTCAATCCGGTTTCGACTTCGCTCAACCTACCAGTATCGAGAGTTG
>NZ_JACSWC010000021.1 GCF_016888165.1 Halomicronema sp. CCY15110
ATCACCAGTGCAATTTGAAGATAACTATTGGCTCTCTCTAGAGGGGTTGAAGGCCGCTTAAACTACCTGTCCACTTTCTTGAGTCAAGATCACACCTCTTCCAAGACAGCGAGATAGGACAACCGCCGGTGCCTCCGGAGCAACTGACATTAATCATTCTGCTGCAAGCCTACACAGGTGCTTCCTCCTAAGCCACACCATGCACAAACATGCACAAGGCAGAGGGCGTAGTGCGTCAACAGAGGCGGGAGTTGGGCGACCTCAGTGAGACGATAAGAGTTGTCGTGCTGAGTTGTCAATCCAGTCTCAAAGCCGGGCTGGATATCAACTGGGGCGCTACTGAATGGGCAGATGATCTCTTAAGGTGACAGAGAAGATGCTTCGAGGACTCACCGATGCAGTGTCCCTGATGTCATCCCTCTAATCTCCGTAAAAATGGTCGTCAACCTGGTGAGTAACGCTACCAGTGCAAGGAATGTCGCCGTCAGTTTGTTGAATTTTATTCACCTCAAAGATACAGCGGTGAAGTCAAGCGTCAGTATCTCAATGCTACTCAAGTAGGATGGAGTTTCGAGCTAATAAACGCCACCACGGCCTCGATCACACCACGATGATCCGCTGGGTAAAACAAGTCGGTCAACCACTCCCCCAAGCGTCCCCAATAGAAACGCCACCAGCGGTCGCGCAGCTAGATGAATTGCAGGCTTTTATGGGGTCAAAAAAGAGTTTGGCTGTAGACCGCTACCGATCAGGCCAAAGCGGGAATTTGGGCCTGAACGCTAGTTGATGTTCGGCGCAAACGTTTCGAGTGTTGTGGGCGCAAGTTAAGTTTTGGACATGCTTTTGGTGATGGTAATTACAAATAATGATAATAATAATCCCCCTTGAGTGTGATTCACTCAAGGGGGAAGAAGAGAGACCTGGCACCG
>NZ_JACSWC010000210.1 GCF_016888165.1 Halomicronema sp. CCY15110
AACCGCAGCGATAAAGACAATCTCTACACCCACATCTTCAGGGCCGTCTACGCCACCATTGCCGCCCACTGGTTCTGCCCGCCGAACGTTCCGGAACATCAGTACAAGGCGGAAATTCAGGGCCATTTCACAATTACGCAGGACGGCAAGAAGCTGCCCAACTACGCCGCGCGATCGAATTACGACGACTATGCGATCGGTGACGGCCAGGGCAACCGGGATGGGCGATTGGGCCTCAAGTTAGGCCAACTGCCAGGGCTGGAGGTGATCGCCGTCTTTCGGGATGACCCAGTAGAGGAGGCTCAGCCCGAAGTCGATAAGAGCGACGAAGCAGCGGCAGAGAACAGTCCCACGGCAGCAGATACGACAGATACGGATGAAGCGATCGAAGTAGCAGAGGAAGAACCCCAGATGAGCCAGCCGCAGGATCGACCGATTAAACGCCCCCAGGTCTATGAAGCTGACTTAGACCGCTTGATGAACCTGATGGCCCAGGAAGGCAGGACAGGCACCCCAGCCGAACTCATCGGTGCCCTGTTGGATGGCTACGAAAGCCTCAAAGGAGAGCAACAGAGCCGACAGGCCGAAACTGTCGGAGAAGTGGCGCAAACCTTTAACTGGTTTACTCGCGAAATCGACACGCTCAGGCAACAGGTCAGTGATTTAGAGACTCGACCACAGCCGCCCCAGACTGAACAGTCAGATGTCCCCAGGATCGCTGACCTACAAGCGCAGGTGGGCCAGCTCAAGCGCGAGAATGAACAGCTCACAACCCAGCTTGAGGCGCTGCAATCGGAAAACGAGCAAGTCACGGCTCAGCTGCAAGAGACGCAGGCGCAGCTAGCGGG
>NZ_JACSWC010000211.1 GCF_016888165.1 Halomicronema sp. CCY15110
GGCCATCGCCTCCTTGACCGGCTATGACTTTATCCTTGAGGCTCTATTCTATGCAGCTTTATAGAGAATTGGTATTAAACCAGAAATATCACCCAGTTCGTCCCAGCCAATGGCAATAAAGCCTTGGTTTCGGCAGTCTTCCCATTGCCAAGCCCCTTCGCCGGGAGCAATTTTCCAATAGGAGGGAATGTTGTTAGCGACTACCCACACCAGACTATGAATGTCGATCATGTCGCGAGGCACATAGTCCGAAAACGCCGATTTCAACGTGTGGAACACCTCCTTAAAGGCGACATATCGCTCTGCTGTCGGCGTGGATTCATATAGGTCTTTTTCTCCGATAAAGTCGAAGAAGTTACGTGTGCTCTTGGGTTTGATGAAAATCTCTTCATCAGGATTGCACAAGAATAAGTAGTAAGTCGGGAAAGCCCATTTACTCGGCAAGTTGTGTTCTTCAACATAGACGAGATAGCGCCCCAAGCGTTCATCGGAGGGGCCAACGCCGTACAGCAAGTCAAAAAAGGCACGACAAAACGTAGGCTTATCCAGTTCTGGAGCGTAGAGAATGTTGAGGTCACCTTGGGCTGGAGTGCTTAGATACAGGAGATTGGCACTTTGCCCAACGGCTTCAATTTGACTGGTGAGTGTTTCGTAGGCTTCTCCATCATCTGATTGATTAAAGACCTGCTCAAAGACTTGTGGTGCAAGCAAGTTTTTGGCTTCTGCTGATAGTTTCTGCTTGTAGTTAATCTCTTCGTGATGAAATTTGGGGTCAGGGGGATTCGAGAAGCTTTGCCAATCAGGAAAACGTCTTTGCAGCAGTGAGATTAATTCTTGGACTTTTTGACCAGTGATATTCATGATTGCGGATGTAAATGAACTGCGGCAAGTGCTAGGAAGCTGGTCATGCAGCTTTTGCAGAGTCCGCGAAGTGCCAGTGGGTAAGGCCTTAGTGGTGCAGAAAAGTCCTGAGAGTATTGATGTAGCTAGATTCTCAGATTGAGAAGGGGAGCCATCTGTGAG
>NZ_JACSWC010000212.1 GCF_016888165.1 Halomicronema sp. CCY15110
TTCTCGAAAGTGACGACTTTCTCACGATGAGACTACCGATACTTTGCTCCCAAAACTTTTCTGCACCAGTGAGCGTTGCAAGTGTGGCAAGCCCAATATCGGGTGCTGTTGGCTGATGGTCAGGTGAAATGGTTGCAGGGCATCGCGCGACCCGAACAGCAACCCCATGGGGATGTCACTTGGGATGGCCTGATCATCGACATCACCGAGCGGATGCAGATTGAAGCGGCTTTGCGTCAGAGTGAGCAGCGCTTTCGCAATACGGCGGCCAATTTGCCCGGGGCGATCTTTCAATATGTGCTGCACGTAGATGGCACTGATGACGTGACGTATATGAGTGCCGGCTGCTACGACATTTGGGAAGTGACTGCCGAAGCGGCCCAGCAGAACTGGCAAAGACTGTGCGATATGGTGCATCCGGACGATCTCAGTGCCTTCATGAGTTCTGTGGAGCAATCAGCGCGGACACTGGAACCTTGGTCTTGGCAGTGGCGCATCATCACACCTTCTGGCCAAACTAAATGGCTGGCGGTGGCGGGGCGACCGGAACTGCAGATGAACGGGGATATTGTGTGGGATTCGCTGGTGATAGATATTAGCGATCGCAAACAGGCAGAAATCGCTCTAAAAACGAGTGAGAGCCGCCTCAACACGCTGATCAGCAACTTGCCAGGGTTTGTCTACCGCGTGGCTAACCACCCTGATTATCCCGTGCACTTTATTAGTCAGGGCGTTACTGACATGACGGGATATCGGGTGGCTGATTATGTCGAGGGTCACATCACGCTGGGCCAGCAGGTACATCGCTACGATCACGCTCGGGTGTGGCATCAGGTGCAGCAAGCTTTGCAGCGCCAAGAGACCTACGAATGTGAATACCGCATGGTCACTCGCTCCGGCCAAACTAAATGGGTGTGGGAGCGGGGCCAAGGCATTTGGGATGAGCAGGGCCAGCTGCATCACCTCGAAGGCTTTGTGACCGATATTAGCGATCGCAAGCAGGCCGAACTGGCCTTGCAAGAAAGCGAGGTGCGCTATCGGCAAGTGGTCGAGGCCCAAACGGATTTCATCTTGCGATCGCGGCCCGACACCACCATCACCTTTGCCAATGATGCGCTCTGTGAGGCTCTCGGGTTGAGCCCAGAGCAAGTGGTGGGTAAGCGATGGGAGGAATTCGCCAACCCTGATGATCTGCAACGTCAAGCCTTTAAGCAGCTAGCCTTGTTAACCCCCAAGAATCCTCGCTGTTTTGTTGAGAATCGCGATGTCCGTGCCGGGGGCACCATCGGTTGGACTCAGTGGCTCAACGAAGGTGTGTTTGATAACATCGGGCAACTCATCGAAATTCAATCCGTCGGGCGCGACATTACCAATCTCAAGCAGGTTGAGGCCGCCTTGCGGCACAGCGAAGAACGTTTGCGCCTGGTGACTGAAAATATGCGGGATCTCGTCTGCCTGCATCACCTCGACGGCCATTTCACCTATGCCACCCCGTCGAGCCAGACGCTGCTGGGCTTTGCTCCCAGTGAACTAATCGGACGTGATCCTTATGAACTGATTCATCCTGACGATTGCGACCTTGTGCGCCGAGAGTTACATGCTCCCGCGCTTGCAGGCCGCACGGGGCGGGCAATTTATCGGATACGCCACAAAACAGCCGGTTACCTTTGGCTGGAGACATTATCGCAGCCGGTGTTTGAGGCGCAGGGAGCCGTCTCGCAAGTCCAAACGACCTCACGAAATGTGAGCGATCGCGTGAAGATGGAGCAGCAGCTAAAGTATGATGCGCTGCACGATAGTCTGACCACGCTGCCTAACCGCGATCGTCTGATGCAACGTCTAGACTTGGCGCTAAAGCGGTCAAAGCAACACTCAACTTTTCAATTTGCAGTGCTGTTTTTAGACCTCGACAACTTTAAGGTAGTGAACGACAGCCTGGGGCATTTGGTCGGCGACGAACTGCTCATATCGGTGGCTCAGCAGCTCGTACAGTTTATTCGCGACACCGACCTTGCGGCCCGGCTGGGCGGCGACGAGTTCGTCATGCTGATTGAAGAAATTGACCATATTCAAGACGCCGTCGTCATTGCCGAGCGTATTCTCGCAGCGCTACGCCAGCCGTTTATTGTGGCCGACCGTGAAGTGGTCATCACCACGAGTATCGGCATCGTATCCGGTGATGCCCAGTACGAACATGGCGTGGATTTATTGCGCGATGCCGACCTGGCAATGTATCGGGCTAAGCATAGCGGTCGGGCTCAATATGCCATTTTTGACCCCGCGATGCATTTCCGGGTGACCCAGCGCTTGCATCTCGAACAAGACCTGCGCAAAGCGCTGGAACGCTCGGAAATGTTGCTGTACTACCAGCCCATCGTCGCCCTCGATACCTTGCAAGTCATCGGGTTTGAGGCGTTGGTGCGCTGGCAACACCCTCAGCGGGGGCTCGTCTCGCCATGCGAGTTTATTGCGATCGCGGAAGAAACGGGACTGATCAAGCCCCTGGGGCAATGGGTGTTATCCACGGCCTGCCACCAATTAGCGGACTGGCAACGACAACATCCCCACAAGCCGTTGAAGATGAGCGTCAACCTATCGGTACAGCAGCTACAGCCTGATCTTCTCTGCCAAATCAAAGCCGTGCTCGCCGCCAGCCAGCTTGCTCCCCACACCCTGGTGCTTGAGCTCACTGAAAGCATGTTGGCGCAAAACATCGAGATCACGCAGGACTTGCTCACGCAGGTCAAGCAGCTCGGCATTCGCCTCAGCATTGATGATTTTGGCACCGGGTACTCTTCACTGAGTTACCTTAGTCGCCTACCCGTCGATTACCTCAAAATCGATCGCGCCTTTGTGAACCCCGACAAAACCGACGCCCGCAACCAGGTAATTGCCGAATCCATTGTGGCACTGAGCGACCTGCTCGGCCTGGAGGCCATTGCCGAAGGTATCGAAACGCCCGAGCAATTGGAATGGCTCAAACAATTAGGCTGCCAGCAGGGCCAAGGCTATTTGTTTTCGACCCCGGTGCCCGCTGCCACTGCTGCCCAAATGCTCTATCAAAAGATTTCCATGTAGCAGTGGTCGCCCTAGCTAGACCGTAGGGCTTCTAACTTATTGGCAACCCAGCGCAGCACTCCGATCGCGATCGCACCCGCCATTAAAACGCCAATCGCCGGTTGAAAGAGGGGCATCCAGAGGCTGTACCAAGTTTCTAATCCCAAGTTGACGTTAAAGCTGCGCCCCACCACAGCGGTCGCAAACCAGCCAAAGCTCGCTAACACAAAGAACAAATTGGCCACGAGTAGCCAGTTGAGGCCATTTAAAACCCGATCCCACATAGTCGCTCGCTCACTCCTCAACGCATTTAAATAATAGTCGCCAGCTTGATTGCGAATTGTATCTCACCTGAGAGGCCGTTGCTCGCCATCCCCAGCCGCTAGCCAGCTAGTCCAGGGCGATCGCGGCCTCACCTATTCCCCCAGGTCATCATTTCCCGAGTTTTGGCCGCTCTTGGTCGCTCCCTAAACCCCCGTAAGGAAATGTATCCGAGCACTCAGTACGGGACAAAAAGCTTGAAAATCATGTATTTACTTTTCTCTCCTGAGATTTTTGGAATATGGACGGGTGCCAAGCCGTTTTTGAGTTGCGGCTTCAGTGTGGTGCCTGGTCATCAACCTCAACGGCGACTTAATAAGGAAAGCTTCGTATCAGAACGCTCCCCTCTCCATGCACCACATGGACGTGGTTGAAGTCGTAATTGATTTGGAGTGTCCGCAGCAAATCGACTTGAATTTGTTGGTTGCTGGCGACACCGATAAAAGTCATGTTTTGGGTAAGGCGGTTCGGCAGATCGGTAATGGGTTGGGCGGCGAGCAGTTGCCGTAGGTCCAGATAAAATCGTCGCGAATGGTCAGGTCTAAGGGATGTGCTAGGGGCTGAGCACTCAAGATGTCGGTGTCTTTTTGGTAGAGATGACCAGCAGCATTGAACTCTAGGGCATGAAATGGGCAGGTGATGGTATTTCGCTCTTGGCAAATCCACCCTGCTGATAGGGGCGCTTGCCTGTGGGGGCAGACATTTTCTAAGGCTGATATCTGCCCTTGAGTGTTTTGCCAAAGCACGTAGTCACGACCATTGAGGGTGATTCGGTAGGGTTTGTTGATGCCCAGTATTGAGCGATGGGCAATTAACCAGGGGGCTCCAGATAAAACAGGTTGCATCAAAGAAATAGATAAATTGCATCCTTTTCAATGTTCTAACTAAATTCAATGCCGATGCCTATTCAATGCCCATGCCTAAGCCGGTTTTTAAAGCCTTGATGAACTCTCGATCGCTTTCCGGATACAGGGGGCTTAGCGGCGGTTATTGAACTGGTAGATGCACCCTGATTCTAAGATCCTGCGGCTTTGGCGGTAGGATCTTTTTTTTGCCTCGCCCGGAGCGATCGCTTTAGTCGAGCTGGTTCAGGCCAAAGCGTTTTGATTGCCAGCGATCGAGGAGACGAGTGGGCAGCCAACGTTTGAGTAGTGGCAGTTGCAGACTCTTTTTGCCCAGCCAGATTTCTGGCGGCATTGAGGCTTGATGGACCCGCTTGACCAACTGTTGGGCAAAGACTGAGCTAGCGGTGGCGTTGTGCTGCGATAACGTGGCTCGCCGTTGGATTTGGTCGGCGATGGGGGCGTACCAAGAGTCTGTAGACCAGGAGGGGGCAGCTGGCAGCTGGGCATTGTCACCAAATTGAGAGGCGATCGCGCCGGGATGCACCGTCACCACCTGAATGCCAAACGGGGCGAGTTCCATTCTCAATGCTTCGGAGAACGCCCGTAGCGCGGCCTTCGACCCCGCATACGCCCCCGCAAAAGGCGTAGTGAACACACTGGAAACGCTGGCAATATTCAGAATTAGGCCGCCGCCTTGCGCCTTCATCAAAGGCGAGATCGCCTGCACTAGCTGGATCGGGGCCGTGACATTGGTGGCGAATTGGGCGGCGATCGCCTCAGGGGACAAATCCATCACTGGGCCAAACAGGCCATAGCCCGCATTGTTGACCAACACATCCGGCACCAGGCCCGCTGCCTGCAACGTCTCGACGAGTTGGCCGATCTGCGAGGCGTCGGTGACATCCAAGGGATAGGTGGACAGGCCCGCCGCTTGCAAATCCGCAATGGATTCTGGCCGACGGGCCGTGGCGATGACGATATCGCCCTGACGATGAAATTCTTGACAGAGCGATCGGCCAATCCCCGATGAACATCCTGTAATTAACACCCGACGCTGGTTCACGTTTTGCCTCCCCAGAAGCGCTATTTTCCCATCCTGCCCGGTGGAGCCGATCTTACCAAGCCACCCCGCCCCGTCGCCCTGCGCCTCCTGCCCAATCAAATTTGTCATCCCCAATTCCCCTGGCTCGAATTTCCGCGAGAGCGGTAGAGTAAGGGGCACGGTTTTGGACGTTGTGAGGTGAACCCGTGACGATGGCTCATCGCGGCGGTACTGGCAAGGGAGTGGTCGCCGCTGGTCATGCCCTGACGGCAGCAGCAGGGGCAGAGATTTTGCGGCAGGGGGGCAATGCCTTTGATGCGGCGATCGCGGCGGTGATGACAGCTTGGGTCACGGAGTCGGTGCTGACTTCGGCTGGTGGCGGCGGTTTTTTGCTTGCCCACACCCGCGATGGCCACAACTGCCTGTTCGACTTTTTTAGCCAAACGCCCCGGAGTAATCGTCTTTCACAAGCCCCCAACTTTTACCCGATCTATGCCAACTTTGGGGACACCGTGCAGGAGTTTCACATTGGGCTGGGGTCGATGGCGGTACCCGGAGCGGTGGTCGGCCTACTGCACGTGCATGAACGCTTGGGCAAGTTGCCGCTGGCCGCGATCGCCGAACCCGCCATTCACCATGCGCAGCAGGGCGTCACGGTGAATCCGTTTTTGGCCTACGTGTATGAATTACTCGACCCGATTTTGACGGCTACTGAGGCGGCTAAGGCGATGTACACCCAGGACGGGCACCTGCTCACAGCGGGCGATACCCTGGCGATGCCCGACTTTGCCAAGACGCTGAAGTTGATGGTGGAGCAGGGGGCGGCGGTCTTTAGTGAAGGGGCGATCGCCCAGCAGATCGATCGCGACTGTCGCGCCGCAGGAGGCTATCTTACCCTGGCGGATATGCAACAATATCGCGTCATCGAGCGGCAGCCATTAAGTCTGGCGTATCGCGACACTACATTCCTGACGAATCCGCCCCCCAGTTCCGGCGGCACGCTGATTGGCTTTGCCCTCAAACTTTTGGAACAGCTGGACTGGGGGGGCACCCCACCGGGGAGCGATCGCCACCTCGCCTGCTTGAGTCAGGTCATGACCTTAACCAATACGGCTCGTCGGCATGGCTTTGATCACTGCCTGTACGACCCCGACGTGGCGGCGGCATTTCTCCAGCAGGCCCATTTGCAGCCCTATCAAGCCACCTTGGCAGAGCGGGTGAACCGCCTGGGCAGCACCACCCACGTCAGCGTCATTGATCGTGAGGGCAACGCCGCCAGCGTGACGACCTCCAATGGCGAGGGCTCTTCCTACATCGTGCCGCAGACGGGCATGATGCTGAACAACATGCTGGGTGAAGAAGACCTGCACCCCCACGGCTTTCATCAATGGGCCGAGAATCAGCGCATTTCGTCGATGATGGCCCCAACCATGATTTTGCAAAATGGCCAGCCCGAACTCGTGCTCGGCTCGGGCGGGTCGAATCGCATTCGCACCGCAATTTTGCAGGTCATTGCCAACGTGGTGGACTTTGGCATGCCCTTAGAGCAAGCGATCGCCGCCCCCCGCATTCACTGGGAACGGGGCACCCTGCATCTAGAACCGGGGAAAAATCTGCCCCTCACTGCGTTGAACAACTTACCCGACACCGACACCGTCATTCCCTGGCAGCAGCAAAATATGTATTTCGGCGGCGTTCATGCAGTGGGGGTCGATGCCCAGGGCGACTTGCATGGTGCTGGCGATGCCCGTCGCGGTGGGGCCGTGGCGTTTGCCTGAGGAGATGCGGGCCAACTCGCCCGCCAATACCGATCGCCGAGTCAGCATCAGCCTCCCTCCGTCTGATCTAGAGACGCCACCTGATCTAGCAGCGCAACTCATGAATAGACGAAACTTCAGATGAAGCCAAGAGATCTCAGACCTGAGCTGAAGATATCTTAAAGAGCGATCGCAGCATCACATCTATGCACTGTCGGCCTCTGTCCTCAGTGAAGTCACCCGTTTTCAGATCCTGGCTCAGCATAAAAAACAAACTCAATCCTCCGGCATCCGTATCAATTTCGAAATTTGAGTAAATTAAATTTCGATGCCACCGTAATTTTACGGCCAGGGTGTCTCGGTGTTTTTATGCAAGCTGGCGTTAATGCCCTCAGTCAAAATGCTGAAAGCCCTTCATCGTCCAATTCATGACTCGTCTCGAAGCCGAAAAGCTAGCGACACTAGCTCTTCTAGGATTTGAGCTGTTCGATCAAGGTAGCGATCGCGCGCCTGTTTTAACTCTGTTTGGAAACAGTTTTCGCCATGGGAGTGAACAGATCACTCAACTCACCGTGCTTTTGCCGATGAAATCTTTGAAGATACCTTAGGTTTCTTCCGTGATGACTACATGAGGGGTGACACCACTACTGATGAGGATATTGACGAGACAGCGACTAAAAATTAGTTATTTTTGCTGATCGCTTCTTATTTTACTGGTCATAGAATTCGGATGTAACCGCAAGGGACATCATCTACAAAAATGAACATACTTTCTAATCCTTCTAATCCAGGTTCTTTGAGTTCTAATTCATCGGGAAACTATGAATCATTGACTAATTTTTGTCAGAATATTCAATCTGAAGCTCGCTTGCAGCAGTATCAAATTGAGCAGCAGCAACAGGAAATTAAATCGCTCAAAAAGCAAGTCCAGGCTCTAGAACTACATAAGGCTACACAAGTAGGGCAAGACAAAATTATCGGCTTTATGGTAGGCGCAATCGTTTTATCCTTGCTGAGCCTGGCAACTTCTATCTTTTTTTCACCTTCAGAAGAGGCCAATCTTAGCCTGCGACCGGAGGTCTCATCTGCCTATCAAACCTCCGATGCATAATGGGCCTATCTAAGCAGAAATGCGCTCCCCATAAATTGCGATGGTAATGAAGAAAGATTCGTTCTGGTGCTAAGACTTGTGCATGGTTGTAAGTAGGTAGGCATAATTATTTCACAAACGGGTTTCAACTCCGCTCAAACTTCAACTTCTGAACTGCCCAGCAATATCGCTGATTGAGCGGAGTCGAAATCAGCCATCAGGTTACCGTTTAACTAGGCCCAGTTGCTTATCCATTAAAGATGCTACAGGATGCCACTAAATCCAATTTTTCGGTCGCTGCAGGTTAATACCCTGATTGCAGCAATCGTCTGAATTGAGGAAGAGTTAAATAACGAAGAATTGTGGAATTTGTATTCATACGATGACTTTAGTGACCTAGAACCTCTCGACCTTCTGGATTTTGTCGGCCAACTCTTGGCTGCAACGGCGAAGTGTGACTGAGAGTGATCGTCCTTATTTCAGGCACTTGGGGAAGGCTGGACAGCCATCCTGGAGCACTTACTACTGTCTTAATTGCGATGATTGTTGTCGTAGCGAATCCGCGCCCCAGCCCACTGGAGTTTGCTGCGCAGGGTGCGGTAGTAAGAATATTTTTTTGACAAAATAATGAATTCTGCCCAGCCAGGGGCCACCCGTACATCAACTCGTTGCCCCGGCCAAATGGCGGTCGCCATCACGCCATCCATCCATAACTTGGTGCTGTGCTCTGGATCGGCTAAGGGCCACACGCTGACGACACAACCCGGTGGCAACACTATGGGGCGACTCGATAGGCTGAGGGGACAAATCGGGGTGACAATCAGTGCATCCATGCCGGGGTGAACGATCGGACCATTGGCGGCTACGGTATACCCTGTCGAACCGGTCGGCGTGCTAATGAGGAGACCATCGCCCTGATATTGATCCACGACTTCACCATCAATCTCCATTTCTAAAATGGAGGTGATCATGCGATTTGGCGACGCTGGCTTCACGCACATCTCGTTCAGGGCGAGGTAGGTGTCGCTTTCCGGCTCCAAGTTGGAGCGATCTCCATTAAAGGTCTGGGCCTGCAACATCATGCGCCGCTGTACGGCAAAGCGATCGCCCAAGACCCGCTGCCACATTTCTGGAAATTCCGTGTCTTCGGGCGACTCACTTAGAAAGCCAAGATGGCCACCGATGTTAATGGCCAGAATGGGCACATGATCGGCCGCCAAGTTACGCGCGGCCGCCAAAGCCGTACCGTCTCCCCCTAGCACGATGGCCAGATCTATTTTCTTCTCTGCCGACGCCAAGAACACAGGATAGGGATTATCCCGGGGACCACTCGGTCCGACCAAGGTTTTACAACCCAGTTCGTTTAACTGCTGAGCACACAGTTCGGCTTGGCTCTTGCTTAATTGATTACCCGCCTTATAGGCAATGATGACCTGATTTAACTCCACAACCGGGCGATCGCTCCCAATGAGTTCTCCCTCATTTTAAGGATGTCGTCTCAGATTGCACGTTAATCGAGTCCTACCACTTCAGCAGGTTGAATTCTTCCATATCGACCGTATCGCGGTTGCGGTAGATTGCCAGCACAATCGCCAGCCCAACAGCAGCCTCTGCCGCCGCGATCGAAATCACAAATACGGTAAACACTTGACCTGTCGCAGTCGCCGGATCAAGATAGTTCGAAAACGCCATCAAGTTGATATTGACCGCATTTAATAACAGCTCAATCGACATTAAGACGCGAATAACATTACGACTCGTCACCAAACCGTAAATGCCGATGCAAAATAGCGCCGCTGCCAACAGCAAATAAAACTCCAGAGGAATCATGGTTCGAGGCTGTCCTTTTCCAAACGATGGGCAATTTTATGCAAAAAACTGAGTCAAAGGCGGTTGCTGAGCCCCTATGAGCTGCTGCCTCTGTTGTAGAAAAGCCGCAGGTCAGAAGGGGAGGTCAATCCTATTCTGGCGACTCGCTGCCCTCTCGCCCCGCTGGCACTAATTCACGGGGTCGCTCAGGTAGTTTCAGAGCGTCTGATATGGCATCAGTGGGCGGCTCATCGGGAACAAACTCACGGCGGGCCAGAATGATCGCTCCCACTAGTGCCATTAACAAAAGTACCGAAGCCAACTCAAAGGGCAATAAAAAGTCAGAGAAAAAGTGCATGCCGATCAGCACCGTTGCTCCGTCGCCGACCGGTGTCTCGGTCGAAAGCTGCCAGGACGTGCCCAAAATCATCGTGGATAGCAGCGCAAACAGACCCAAGCAAACGCCACCCGTGGCAATAAGCCGAATCCAGCCACGACGGACAGGGGTAAATGGCTGGCTCTTATTCACCAGCATGATTCCAAACAGGATCAGAACGTTGACAGCTCCGACATAAATCAAAATCTGAGCGGCGGCGACAAAGCCTGCATTCAGCAAAACGTAGAGCCCTGAAATGCTGAGGAATACCCCTCCCAACAAAAAGGCGGAATAGACAATGTTTGATAACAGGACAACCCCCAGGGCTGTACCAATCACCAGGGCGGCCAATAGGCCAAACAGTACGAGTTGAACTCCTTCAGCAAGTGTCACGGTTGTGACTCCAAATGAACGGCATCTAAATCATCCCTCGACGATAGTTGAGGGATCAGGAACTTAGCTGTCAGCATTACTGGTGGCTGACTCAGCTTCTTCGAGAAGCTCTTGGGGCAGCTTACCCGCTCGTCGAGATCCCGCCGGTAAATCATGGGGATCCGTCACTCCTTTGGGCAAGTAGGCATACTCCCGCAACGGCGTCACCATCGGATCCTGGGTGACCTTATAAGGCAGACGCCCCATAGCGACGTTATCGTAATTCAGTTCGTGGCGATCATAAGCAGCCATCTCATACTCTTCAGTCATTGAGAGACAGTTAGTCGGGCAATACTCGACACAATTTCCGCAGAAGATGCAGACGCCAAAATCGATACTGTAGTGATTCAGAGTTTTCTTCTTGCTGGCTTTGTCAAATTCCCAATCCACCACGGGAAGGTTGATCGGGCAGACCCGTACACACACTTCGCAAGAAATACATTTATCAAATTCGAAGTGAATGCGACCGCGATAGCGCTCAGAAGGAATGACTTTTTCGTAGGGATATTGCACGGTGACGGGCCGCCGCCGCATATGGTCAAAGGTGACTGACAACCCTTGACCAATGTACTTAGCCGCTTGAACGCTCTCTTTAGCGTAGTCGCCGACTTGTTTTAGAAAGTTCAACATGGTGATTGGTTGCTGGGTAATAACGACAAATGAAGGGTGGCGTTGGGCGATCGCCGATCAGCCGCCAAAGGCTACCGGGAAGGTGATTTTGAGGGCAGCAGTGAGCAACAGATTCACCAGAGCCACCGGCAGTAGGAACTTCCAGCCTAAATCGAGTAACTGGTCAATCCGCACGCGGGGTACCGTCCAACGGAGCAGCACCGCTAAGAAGACCAGCAGGTAGGCTTTGACCACCGTCATTACGATGCCGATCGCCGCAGTGATGACCTGTAGCCAAGGCGTCGTTTCACTGACGCCAAACAGACCAGACAACAGGTCGACGGAAATCGGTGATTCCCAACCGCCCAAGTAAAGGATGGAAAAAATCAGCGCTGACAACACCAAATTGACATAGGAACCCACATAGAATAGGCCAAACTTCATACCGGTATACTCAGTTTGATAACCGGCCACCAATTCTTCTTCCGCTTCCGGTAAGTCAAAAGGCAAGCGCTCACACTCGGCTAAAGCAGCGATCCAGAAAATGAGGAAGCCCACGGGCTGTCGCCAGACATTCCAGCCTAAGATGCCATAACCTGACTGCTGCTCGACGATATCAATGGTGCTCAAGCTATTCGACATGAGAACGATCGCGAGTACAGCTAACGCTAGGGGAATTTCGTAGCTAATAGATTGAGCTGCCGCCCGCAGTCCCCCTAACAAGGAATACTTGTTGTTGGAGGAATAGCCCGACATCAACAGACCAATCGGCGTAATGCTGGATAGGGCAATCCAAAGAAAAATGCCGACACCGATGTCCGTAATGACCAGGTTTTGGCCAAAAGGAATGATGAGGAGGGAAAGGAACACCGGAATCACCACCAGGGCCGGGCCTAGGGTAAACAAAATGGTGTCGGCCTTAGCGGGCACAATATCTTCTTTAAATAAAAGCTTGATGCCATCGGCGGCGGCTTGCAACGTGCCCAGTGGCCCTGCAAATTCCGGACCGATGCGCTGCTGGGCCGCGGCAGAAATTTTTCGCTCTAGCCAGACGGTGACAAAAATACTGACCGTTGCGGCTAGGAGGATCAGTGTCATGGGCAGGGGTAGCCACATAGCTTTGGCTACCCCTGCTGGTAAACCGAACTGGGTCAAGAGTTCGACAAAGCTTCCTTGGAGATCAATTCCCTGGCTCATGCGAAAGTCTCAATACGTCAGCGATTAGTAAGCATTTCGTTACAGTGATCAGTATATCGCCCGGACGTAACGCCACCACCCTTTGCTGATAGGAAGTTCTGCCCTTGGGTATAGAGATGGCTCATAAATCACGTCAATGGCGGGCGGCGATCCACGCAAAAATGCGAAGTAGACCATGATCTGCTCCGCGTTTCTGAAATTTAGCGATGACTACTGTGTCAACCTGGCCTTGCTGGCCGCTCCCAGGGGCGTGTCTTCATGATTGACCACTGTAAACTGGGGTGGGATCGGGCGCTTGACCATCCATGCCCTCTTCATAAACCGTGAGCTGCTGGGGCGGCGTGTCTAGTGCGACCGCTTTGGCAGACAACACCTTTGACCCTTCTTGCTGTAGGTCTTCAATGTACCCTTTTTGCTGTATCTGGGCTTCTTGTTCGATATCAAACGGCCCAAAATAGTAGGTGCAAGCGGGTTCAGCGGTTTTAATCTCAAGCCACCACTGTTGCCCCGAGCCACTAAATAAACCAATTAGCTTCTTAAACAGATTTGCCATACTGTGTACCCATCAAACTCTGCTTTCTGCAATTTCGACTGGAGCAGGGGAATTACCCTATTCCAGAATGTTTATACTCTGTCACTTTGCTTTTGGCAAAGAATTTAGATTTAACCGTCCCATCCACTGTTGACGATAAATCTCGTAGAGGGCCATGCCTGTAGCAACCGAGGCATTTAGGCTAGCCGTTTTGCCCGCCAAGGGAATGGCGACAACTTCGTCACAGCTTTGCTGCACCAGTAAGCTCAGCCCGTCGCCTTCTGCTCCTATTACGAGTACCGTAGCACCACTAAATTCAACTGTGTGTAGTGAACGATTTGCCTCGGCGGCGAGGCCGTAAATCCAAAAGTTTTCGGTTTTTAGGGTTTCGAGGGCCTGTCGCAGATTCACGACCCGCGCAATGGGCAGGTGCTCGATCGCTCCGGTCGCGACCTTGGCCACCGTTGAGGTGACGCCCGCCGCCCGCCGCTGAGGAATGATCAGCCCTTGGGCACCAAGGGCTTCGGCGGTGCGAATGATGGCCCCTAAATTATGGGGATCAGTGATGCTGTCCGCCGCCAGCAACACGGGGCGTGTGGTGGCTGCTTTGGCGTGGGTGATCAGGGTGTCGAGTTCCCAATAGTCATAGGCCGCAGCTTGGGCAATGATCCCCTGGTGGTTTTGGCCCTGAGCAAGTTGGTTGAGGCGTCGCTGATCGACTTCATCCACCACCACACCGTTGGCTTTGGCGTCATTAATCAGGGGCAAAAACCGCCCGTCAAATCGATAACGATCGTTGATCCAAAGGCGATTAAGGGTGCGTTCCCCTTCCAGGGCAGCTTGGATGGCGTGGCGACCAAAAATCATATCGGGAGATTCTTGCACCCCCTCGATTTCAGCCTGGGGATCGTGCTGCACAACGGGTTCGGGCTGGTCGCGCTTCACGGGTTTAGCGGGTCGGGAGCGATCGCTCCGACGCGGCCCCACAGAGCGACGATCACCCCGAGGCTTACGCGAAAAGCGATCTTGGCTGTACCGTTTACCACCACTACGTTTTTGCGGTCGGCTAGACGAAGGGCCAGAGCCAGCAGATTTTTTAATGGGTTTGGGGCGATCACTCATAACATCTACATCCAAATAAGACAGATAGGGGCACGCGGACTAGCAGGTTAGAGCTGCTCCGGTTGCCCAGATTCAAGAGCCCAGGTTCAGGAGGGTGGCGAGGCCCCTGCCGGCATCGCGTCTGGAGTGATGGGCAGATAGGACAAGACTTCGATTAACCGCTGGGCATCGGTGAGATAGAGATAGCCTAGCAATGCTTCCAAGGCAGTTGCTTGCCGATAATCGCGCAGGCTAGAACGCACCTTGCGTCCAGAAGCCGCATTGCGAGCCCGACGCAGAATATCTTTTTCTGCCGTCGATAAGTGCGGTTGCAGGCACTCTAAATACTGTGCCTGCTGTTCAGCACGCACATGGCTGACCACTTGCCGATGAAACGTGCGCACCTGCTGTGGGGGCCAAAGCAACCGACTCCGCACAAAGAGCTCAAATACGGCGTCACCCACATAGGCTAGCGCCAAGGGCGATAGCGATCGCAGCTGCGTTTCTGGGCACTGATCAGCCCCGTAGGCGGGCCGCAACAAGTCACCCAAGTCCATGGCCAGACTGGTGACAGGGACGTTTTGGGATTCTTGAGCCATAAAGTTTCCTTGAGCTCTGCCCAAAGTGCTACCCACAGGTTTAAAACTAACCGAGGTTAGCGACCGCCTCATCCACCGACGGTTGAATAGCTAGAAATTTTTCCAGACGCACCAACTTGACCGTCTGCATCACGCGAGGATTCGCAATCAACTGTAGGCTGCCTTGAGCATCCTTAGCTTTTTTGACCAGTTGCACCAACGCTCCCAGGCCAGAGCTATCAACGAAATCGATTCCAGAAAGATCCAGAACCAAGTTGCTGGGGCCTTGGGTTACGTAGTTTCCCATCACCTTACGAAACGTCGGTTCTGAGAAAGCGTCCAAGAGTCCAGTGAGGCGAAATATTTGACAATTAGCCCTAACCTCTCTGGTGCCTCTTAAACTTACGGTCAGGGTCAGCTGTTCAGCGATGGGAAACCTCCCAGTGGGTTACTCAGAATTTGAGCCCTAAGTATAAGGCAGGACTTTTGGAATCGCAAGCTTCCTGCTTAAGCCAGTCAAACCGTCGCATAGAGGGTCTTTCGAGGTACGACCGCGACCTGAAGGTAGTCATTATTAGTAGTTATGCCATGAAATTTTGCAAACTTCCCTGTTAGGAACGGCTGGGAAGCGTCAATGATCGAGCTGCATCCGGTCGCTCGCCAGTGGCGGTTAGCAATAAGCAGTTCACACCACAGCCTGAAAATCTGTTACTTTATTGCTGAATACTACACCTGTAGCATAAAAGTAATTAGACTATACAGTAGCTATTCAGAACACATCGTTGAGTCTTTGGAGATGTCTTCACCCATGCCGACCCTTTCCCGTGCATCCACCACTGATATGGAAGTGACTAGCATCCGCCTGGAAAAAGAGCTGAAAGAAAGCTTGAAGGCGATCGCGGGCAATCGCGGCTATCAAGCGCTCATTCGGGAAGTTTTATGGGCCTATGTGGAACAGCAATCGGGCAGACCGACGGGGATCCTGCAACGACAAGACATTCGGGCCACGATTCCTGCGACGGCGGAGCGCGCCGAACGATGTTTGGTCACGGGACAAGCGATCGCCCCCGGCGATGCCATGCTGCTGGGGTTGACGCCTCAAGGGGCATTGGTGCCCATCTGCAAAACCGGAGTGGAATCAGTTGCCCCATAAAGCGATATCTGGTTAACTTACTTTCCTACGGACTGATCCCCTAATTCTCTTTCTTTTGAGAAGGGGATCTTGAGGCAAAATGTTCGTAGCTCTTTGGTCCAAGGGGCGATGATAACGGAGAACCTCAAGCATAAATCGACGCATCTTTAAAGAGTGACTGGACGCAAGCATGGGTGAATCAGCTGCGCTATGGCGAAGTAGTGGTAGATAGCGTCACCTCCTCCTTCGTTAGCATCAACTCGTTGGCTGATAATTGATAAGTCTGGCTGATCAAATCTTTGATGATGCCTAGTACTCGGCGGCATAAATCTCGATCCCGATCCCATTCTTCGGGAAGAGCAAAGCTCTACATCGCTCTATATTCCCCAACCCCTTCTTCCAAAACTGGGAGAAGGGGAGCGAGCGGCTTGAAGTTCCTCTCCCAGCATTGGGCGAGAGATTTAGGGTGTAGACGCAAAGCGGCTTCTCGAAGAGTGGGCCAATGGGTGAGCGAATTTACGCCGAGCTGTACTAGTCGCAATTCAGTGAAGAAAAGTCGGCGGCCTTGGATGAAATGATGAGAGATGGCGATGACTGAGCGGCAGGCGGCGGCAACGGTAGCAGCTCTGGCACTTGACCGCGGGCGATCGCGGTTGACTCCGCTCAGGATCTAGACTGCACAAGCGATTCGTTGAGAGGCTTATCGAAGGTTTAGATTTGCTTTACAATCTGTCCAATACTTTCGTGGTGTCAGCCCAGCTTCGTCTCCATCCATCCAGTAGAGAAAATTAACCGCTATGAGTACCGGATATCTCGCCCTTGTCTTGCACGCTCACTTACCCTTTGTGCGTCACCCAGAAAGTGACTTCGTGCTGGAAGAAGAGTGGCTGTTTGAGGCAATCACGGAGACATATATTCCTCTCATCACCATGTTTGAGGGACTGAAGCGGGATGGCGTTGACTTTAAGTTGACCATGAGCATGACACCGCCCTTAGTGTCGATGCTGCGAGATCCGCTGCTGCAAGAGCGCTATGACGAGCACCTCAGCCAGCTCGAAAAACTGATCGAGATGGAGGTAGACCGCAATGAGCATAATGGGCACTTGCGCTATCTGGCAGAGCACTATGCCCAGGAATTTAGTCACGTCCGCGAGATCTGGGAGCAGTACGATGGCGACCTCGTCAAAGCCTTCAAACAATATCAAGACAGCAATAATTTAGAAATCATTACCTGCGGAGCCACCCACGGTTACCTGCCGCTGATGAAGATGTATCCCGAGGCGGTGTGGGCGCAAGTGCAAGTGGCGGTGGAAAGCTATGCTGAGCATTTTGATCGCCCTCCCAATGGCATTTGGCTACCGGAATGTGCCTACTACGAAGGCGTCGAGCGGATGCTGGCTGATGCCGGACTGCGCTACTTCTTAACGGATGGTCACGGCATTTTGTATGCCCGACCCCGGCCCCGGTTTGGTTCCTACTCGCCCATTTATACGGAAACTGGGGTGGCCGCCTTTGGTCGCGATCATGAGTCGTCGCAGCAGGTGTGGTCTTCTCAGGTGGGCTATCCGGGCGCGGCGGAATATCGCGAGTTTTATCGTGACCTGGGCTGGGATGCCGAGTATGAGTACATCAAGCCCTATGTGATGCCGAATGGGCAGCGCAAAAACGTCGGCATTAAGTATCACAAAATCACGGGCAAGGGGCTCGGCCTATCCGACAAAGACTGGTACGACCCCTATTGGGCGCGGGAAAAAGCGGCGGAGCACGCGGCTAATTTTATGTTTAACCGGGAGCGGCAGGTCGAGCATTTGCACGGCATTATGCAACGTCCCCCGGTGATCGTGTCTCCTTACGATGCCGAGCTCTTTGGTCACTGGTGGTATGAGGGGCCATGGTTCCTCGACTATCTCTTCCGCAAGACCTGGTTTGACCAGGGCACCTATGAAATGACGCACCTGGCGGACTATTTGCAGCATAATCCGACGCAGCAAGTGGCGAAGCCTTCCCAGTCGAGTTGGGGCTACAAGGGCTTCCATGAATATTGGCTGAACGAAACCAATTCCTGGATTTATCCGCATTTGCACAAGGCGGCGGAGCGGATGATTGACCTGGCGAAGCGGGAACCGGCCGATGACCTGGAATGGCGAGCCCTGAATCAGGCTGCCCGCGAGTTGTTGCTGGCGCAATCGTCAGACTGGGCCTTTATTATGCGGACGGGGACGATGGTGCCCTATGCCGTACGGCGAACGCGATCGCACCTCTCCCGCTTTACCAAGCTCTGGGAAGACATTAACGCGGGCAAAATCGACTCGGGCTGGCTGGTGAAGCTGGAAGCGATCGACAATATTTTCCCCAATATCAATTACCGGGTTTACCGATCGCTGTAAATGCCAGCACTGGTGCTGTCGATCGCCCAAAGCTTGCCCTTGGCAGGGGACCTTGGGCGATCGACAGACCGACGCTTAAAAGCGACCGCTAAGAATAAATCCGATTAGCCTGCTCCCGTTTTCAGCCATGACTCCGGACGGGCTGAGCTTATCGAAGCCCTTCGATAGACTCCGGGCCAACGTTGTTAGCCTTGCGGGGAATCGGGGATTCTAGAAACGGATGCGGAATAAATGATGTCTCCGCTCAACCCGGTTTTGCTTTCATTCAACCTGCTAGGGTTGATCTTTGAGCGGAGGCAAAGCTCGATTCACGGATATTTCATTTGCCAGCCAGCCCCAAAGCGGGCTACGGTTGAGCGCCATAGGCCAGGAAGCGATTGATGGCTTCCAGGCGATTTTTCCAAGTGTTTAACCGATATTCCGGCGTGGTGGTGGTAGAGAGGGTGACTCCCGCTCCAATCGTGCGCTGCAACTCCGTGACCTGAGCTTGTACGGCGGCAACGGATCCACCAGGATCATTTGCCAGGGCATCCAGACTGGCTCCGACCGCATTCACTTCAGTCACCCAGCGTTCCGCCAGGCGCGGTTGCAGGGTGATGAGGCCATTGACCAGCAGCCAATTCCATTCCTGTTGCAAGGCTCGGTAGCGGGCGGCAGCGGTGGCATAGGGCGTTTGCTGAGGGATCAGGCTTTGATGTTGGCCTTGGGTGGTATTGAGCATGGAGCGGATGCGGTCATCGAGATTGTCGGTGGCAAATAAGGCATACCCGGTCGCGGGCATATCCCGCAGGGTTTGCAGCTGATCAATCATGACCGGCAGCGGCATACTCAGCAGCCGCAACCCCGGAATCACCAGTGTGGAATCATAGGACTGATCAACCACCCACGGGGTAATTAATTCGGAAAAGCGGTTGGCGTCTTGAGCGTAGCTCATCAACACAATCCAGTCGACGAGTCCTTGTTCGGCCCAGGTATTCCAGTCTTGTTGAATTTTGAGCAGTCGCTCTTCCTCAGACATCGCAAAGACCGCCACCGAGAGCGTGATGTCGGGACGCTCTCGACGCACCAATTCTGAGGTTTCGGCGACAAAGCTGGTGACTTGCTCGATGCGAAAGTCGTTCCACGCCTGCCAGAGGTCGTTGAGGCGATCGCGTTCTTCCCGAGGCAACCAGGGATCCACCAGGGGCGTGAGATTGGTCGGGTCAACGCCAGTTTGTTGTTGAAAGGCGCGGCGGGCGGCGTCACCATAACCGTAGGTGCGCTCAGCCGACGGGTCTTGAAAAGGATAGCGAATGTAATCGAGTTGCAAACCATCCACGTCGTAGTTAGTGATGATCTCCGCTTCTAACCGCAGCAAGTAATCGCGCAGCTCTGGATTAGCAGGATCGTAAAACGGTTTGGTCTGCCCAAGGGGAATCGGACTCCCGGCTTGGTCGTAACCCACCCAATCGGGGTTAGCTGCCAGCGACGGGCCTAAAAACTGATCGGACTTCGCCAAAATGGCATTGTGGCGTAAATTGCCAGCGGCAAAGATCCAGATCCAGGCGTGCAAATCCATATTGCGCGCGTGAGCAAGTTCCACCGCATCGGCTAACGGATCCCACCCTTGGGTGAGCGGATTTTGCTGGGGCGCGACCCGACTGGGGTAAATCGGGAATCCCGCATTCATCGTTTCGAGAAAGACGGTGTTGATGCCCGCTGTCTGCATGTTGTCAAACAGGCGAGCCAAGCCCGCTCGGGAGCCGGCGCGGACGATGCTGCCGCGATCGAGCCACATGGCGCGAATTTCGGCTTGGGCAAAGGGCCGATCGAGGGGAAAGCCCGCCCACAGGGCATCTCGGACGTCTAGCCAGCGGCGGCGAGCTTCGCCATAGGCTTCGGTGGCGAGTAAGTCGGGCCAGTCTTGCTTGAGTTGGCGGGCTGTTTCGAGGGCGGGGGTACTCACGGCGGCGAGTTCGGTACTCGCTACGCGAGTTTTGTTATCAGTTGAAGCGATCGATTCACTCTCTTCTGGCAGGCGGACTTCGATGGGCTGGGTCGCGGCATTGGCCGCAAAGAGCGCACTTTCGTAACGCCCCACGAGGCTATCTAATTCCTGTTCCATGCGGATGCCGAAAAAGTAAGAGATCGGCGCATCGCCCGGGCGTACTAACAGCCCCGGCGGGGCAATCTGGTCGGCCGGGTCGCGGGAATTGCCTTGCAAGTCACGAGAAGGAAAATCGGGCAGCGTGGCCGGGTCGAGATCTTGGGGAATGCCGAGGCGAGTGCGATTTTGAGCGATCGCGCGATCGCCCAGATGCGGAGTCGTTAATTCTGTCGGTAATGAATCCGTCGGGGAAATCGCTCCCCCAGCTGGGACGGCATTGACCAGCAGCCAGCTCACAACCACTCCAGACAGACACCACAAACCCAATTTTGCCAACTTACGCATAGTAATTGCTCAACCAGGTTGACTCAAGCGATGAGCTAGCAGAGGATGTTAGGCTTTGGTCATGACTGAACTCCCC
>NZ_JACSWC010000213.1 GCF_016888165.1 Halomicronema sp. CCY15110
GTTTGGCGTCGCTCCCCTTCAGCGCTTTACCAATATAGCGACTCCACTCCTAACTGTCAATCACTTTGATGGAGAAAAATCTCAGCCGGGAAGTGACTAGGAATATAAGGACAGGAAACTACCCTCAACACGACTGTTCCGACTATCGATATTACCGAGCTCTTGAAAATGATGGTTGTCTTCTCCGGTTAACGCACCTCGAAAAAATCAATCTTCTGCATAGGCTAATCTTTAGCTGACATAAAGACTTCCGGGCTTTGGCGACAAGCTTTTTACTATAAAGACTAGAGATCGACTGGCCGCTAGGACGACTGCCCGCTCAATGAGGCATCATCGCCTGCACGGCCAGTTTCTCGTGATTGCCGTCCTCACAGGAGTCCTGCATGGTTGAAAGTTATCAACCGTCTTCCGAACATACCCTTGACCGTGACTGCACGACGTTGTCGCGCCACGTGCTCCAGCAGCTACAAAGTTTTGGCCCCGAAGCCCAGGACCTAAGCGCCTTGATGAACCGCATTGCTTTGGCCGGCAAGCTTATTTCGCGTCACCTATCCCGGTCTGGTCTGGTGGCTGACACCCTAGGCTTTACGGGCAAGACGAATGTGCAGGGTGAGGACGTCAAGAAAATGGACGTCTTTGCTAACGACGTGTTTATCTCGGTGTTCAAGCAAAGCGGGTTGGTGTGTCGGCTGGCCTCCGAAGAAATGGACGAGCCTTACTACATTCCAGAAAATTGCCCCATTGGCCGTTACACCCTGCTGTATGACCCGATTGATGGTTCCTCGAATGTTGACATCAACCTAAATGTGGGGTCAATCTTTGCCATCCGTCGCCAAACTGATGACGATCTGGATCAGACGGCGGCTGATTTGTTGACCCACGGACGCGATCAACTCGCTGCCGGCTACATTCTCTACGGCCCAACGACGGTGCTAGTTTATTCGATTGGTAACGGCGTTCATTCCTTTACCCTTGATCCCAGTTTGGGCGAATTCATTCTCACCGCCGAAAATATTCAGGTACCTCAGCACGGGCCGACCTACAGCGTGAATGAGGGCAACTTTTGGCAGTGGGAAGAGTCAATTCGCGACTTTACCCGCTACGTGCATCGACATCAAGGGTATTCCTCACGCTACAGCGGGGCTCTGGTGGGCGACTTTCACCGCATCTTGATGCAGGGAGGCGTCTTTTTGTACCCTGGCACCAAGAAAAATCCCGCCGGCAAGTTGCGGTTGCTGTATGAAACTGCGCCTTTAGCATTTTTGATTGAGCAAGCCGGTGGCCGCGCCAGCACCGGCACGGAACGCTTGCTCGACGTGGTACCAGCGGAACTGCATCAGCGCACGCCGCTAGTCATCGGCAGCACGGAAGATGTGGCCCTAGTGGAATCGTTTGTGCAAGAGCGGCTGCGCGAACAAGCGCCGATCTCGGCTCCCTAAGTTCATCTGGGTAGCGATCGCGCCCACAAATGTCTAGATTGCGGCAATTCACTTTGCTAAACGCTCGGATTAATTGCTCCATATTTCGTTTGCCTTGCTTCTGTTCATTTAGCCCCCCGCAATATCTATGGTTAGTCTGCTCGAAAATCCTTTGCGCGTTGGCCTGCAACAAGATCGCATTCCCGACCCGCAGATTTTGGTCATCTTTGGTGCCTCTGGCGACCTGACCCAGCGCAAACTCGTGCCCGCGCTATACCAGATGAAGATCGATCGCCGCTTGCCTCCCGAACTCACCATTGTCGGCGTAGCCCGACGTGAGTGGAGCCACGAATTCTTTCGTGAGCACATGCGAGAAGGCGTGGAAGAATTTGGGGGCGGTCTCGGCAACGAAGCGGTCTGGAACAACTTTGCTGACGGGCTGTACTATTGCCCCGCCAATATCGACCAACCAGAAAGCTATCAGAAGCTCAAAGCCTTTTTGGCAGAGCTGGACGAAAAGCGCGGGACTCGCGGCAATCGGGTGTTTTATCTATCCGTTGCACCGCGATTCTTTGGCGAAGCGGCGCGTCAGCTCGGCGGAGCTGGGATGCTCAGCGACCCCAGCAAGCAGCGCCTGGTGATTGAAAAACCCTTTGGCAAGGATATCGGTTCAGCGCGAGTGCTCAACCGGGTGGTGCAGGAGGTCTGCAAAGAAGAGCAAGTTTACCGCATCGACCATTATTTGGGCAAAGAGACGGTGCAAAACCTGATGGTCTTCAGGTTTGCGAATGCCATCTTTGAGCCGTTGTGGAATCGACAATTTGTGGATCACGTGCAAATCACCGTGGCGGAAACGGTGGGCTTGGAAGGCCGCGCGGGCTACTACGAAACCTCGGGGGCGCTGCGCGACATGGTGCAAAATCACCTGATGCAGCTCTTTTGCTTGACAGCGATGGAAGCGCCCAATTCGCTCGATGCCGACAGCATTCGCAGTGAAAAAGTCAAGGTGCTGCAAGCCACCCATTTGGCCGACTTGGAAGATCTTTCTAAGTGTGCCGTCCGCGGTCAATATGCCCCCGGTTGGATGAACGGCAAGCAGGTGCCCAGCTATCGGTCTGAAGAGGGGGCCAGCGACACCTCGACGACCCCGACCTATGCCGCCCTGAAGCTAATGGTCGATAACTGGCGCTGGAAAGGGGTGCCGTTTTACATGCGGACGGGCAAGCGGATGCCCAAGAAGGTATCGGAAATTTCCATCCACTTTAAAGAAGTGCCGTTCATGATGTTTCAGTCGGCGGCGAAGCAGTTGAACCACAATGTCTTGGCGCTGCGGATTCAGCCCGACGAAGGCATTTCGATGCGCTTTGAAGTGAAGACGCCGGGGAACTCGCTGCGGACGCGAACAGTAGAGATGGATTTCCGCTATGATGCGGCCTTTGGTAAGCCCAGCACGGAAGCCTACGGTCGCCTTTTGGTCGATTGTATGTTGGGCGATCAAACTCTGTTCACGCGAGGGGATGAAGTGGAAGCATCTTGGCGGATGCTGACGCCGCTGTTGGAGGTTTGGGATGCCCCAGCGGATCCTGATGTGATTCCCATGTATGAAGCAGGCACCTGGGGACCAGTGGAGTCGGAATTATTGTTGAATTGCGACAACCGCCGCTGGCGACGACTCTAGCATCATCCTTAAGTTCTCCGGACTACGGGAGAAATCCGGTAGCATAAGTGCGCATCTGACACTGCATTGCGACTCGATTTGACTGACGATTTAGAAGACTAGCTCGACTCTGTCCCTCATCTCTGAAGCTGATATGACCACTACCCCCCTTGTTGCGCTACAAAAACCGAAAGGCATTTCGATCGAGGAAATCGAGAGCGAACTGCGGAATATTTGGCGGAGTCAAAACGATGGGGCCACGGCTCCGATGGCGACCCGTGCCAGCACCTTTAGCATTGTGGTTTACGAACCGGAAGAGTTTCAGCAATTGCTCGCCGCGCTGACTTTCTATAAGGAGGTGATCGACGGCATGCATGGCCCGAAAACGCGGGAGGCGATTCGCCAAGCGCAAATGGCTTACGGTCTACGGGTGACAGGCCGAGTCGATGAAGTGACGCTATCTCGACTGCGGCAAGAGTATGCCAACTTATCCGATAGCCAGCAAGCGTTTGCGAATGCTGATTTGCGGGGGTTTAATCTGAATGAGGCGATCGCGGCCCAAAATCCTTGCCGCGTTATTACCCTGTGTCCGACTCTGGATGGGAATGACGACAACGTTACTGCCCAAGTCTCGGCCTATTGCCCCGTGCAAAAGCGCAACGTGAGCAATCTGATTTGCTGTGAATACATCACTCTGCGCGGATCTAAGGCAGCGCTTGATCAAGTCGCTGGCATCGTCTCCTCCCTGATGATTGGCGATCTACCCAAGTTTGTTTGGTGGAAGGCAACCCCCAATCCCGAACAGACTTTATTCAGCCAACTTTCTGAGACGAGTAATTGCCTAATCGTCGATTCCAGCTACTTCAGTGACGCCGAGTCGGAACTGAATAAGATTCAAGAAATTACCGAAACGGGTAAATATATCGCCGACCTCAACTGGCATCGCCTTTTCCCCTGGCAGGAGCTGACAGCGGAGGCCTTTGATCCCCCCGAGCGGCGGGATGCCCTGGCCGAAGTTGACCATATCAGCATCGATCATGAACCTGGCAACGCCGCGCAGGCCTTGCTATTCCTCGGGTGGTTTGCTAGTCGTCTCGGTTGGACACCCACCCGTTATGTTCACGAAGGCGGTGACTACGGCATTCGGAAGGTCTATTTGCAAAGCAGCTTGGGGGGACAACGTGAGGTAGAAGCCGAGTTAGCAGCGATTCCCGTGGCGGACGTTGGCGAAGTCATTGGCGACCTGATTGGCATTCGGCTGACCTCCGACAATCAAGAAGCTGATTGCTGTACCATCCTCTGTTCAGAAACAACGGGCTGTATGCGGATGGAGGCTGGCGGCGGTGCCCAGGCTTGCCGCGTCGAAGAGGTGAGTGCCATTTCTGATCAACGGGCTGACCTGATCTTGAGCCAGCAACTCCAGCGCTGGGGTGAAGATGTGCTTTATCAAGAAAGCCTCGCCATGGCGGATCAGATTCTGCGCTTGTGCCCGTAATTAAAGGGATTCAGCGGACATTTCCCGGGAGTAGGTCACATTAAATCCCTCGATGGGAAGATTTTGCCGTTGGGTTCCCAGAATTAGGAAGGCGAAATCAACTTTCAAAAATATACGGGGTTTGAACGCTGAATCCCTGGTGAGTCTAGAACTCAAGTGCGAGGCTCAAAGCGACCATTCACTAAAGTGGACTCTGGCTCAAATCAGTCCTATTGAGAGAACTTTGGCTTTCAGCCTGGTCAATTGATGATCGGGCTGACGGCGGCTAAATTGGTTGCAAAATGTTTCGCCAATGGTATCAGCATGGGGGCGACGAAGGGAGGCAAATGCTGAATTTTGCTCGTTCATTCGAACCGAATCTTATCCTCAAGGGTCTGCAGATGCGCTTGATGCCCCGCTCCCACTGCTTGTTTCCTCACAGGTCTCTCTAACAAAGTGCTTTCAGGCATTCCCAAAGCCCAGCCACAACGCTGCGAACTCTGACCCTGCCAGCCTACAAACTGCATAGGGTTCCAGGCTGGGCTCGCAACTTGGCGGCGGCGGTTATGTTCATGGAAGATAGCAATCCGCTGTTAGGTTCGCGCACCTTAAAATCTCAAAAGCCTTGTGCCTAGAGGGTTTCACTTTTGAATGTTGAACTTTGCCTTTTGGATTTTGCGATATTCCTAGTTGATGCGCCTGTTGTTAATTCCATCAGCTCGATTTTTGCTAAGGGCCATTTTTCTAGGGGTGATCGGCCATGATGTTGGATTCTTCGTCGGGTGAGTAGGGTGTTGGCGAAGCCTGTCCAGAGGACAATCGCTGACGCAATGCTTGGGCCAAAATACCGTACTTGGGGGCAAAAATCATCGCCAGGATAAACAGCCCCGTGAGCACGACAACGATGGTGCCACCGGTCGATAGATCAAAGTGGTAGCTCAGGTAGGTGCCAAAGACGCAGGAAAAAACACTGCTGCCGACGGAATAGAGCAGCATATGGTCGAAGCGATCGCTCAACAAATACCCAATCGACCCCGGCGTCACCAGCATGGAAATCACCAAAATGATGCCTGCGGTTTGCAGCGCCGCGACAATCGTCAGAGCCAACACACTGAGCAAGGTGTAATACATCACCCCAGTGCGCAGCCCGATCGCCTTGGCATGATTGGGGTCAAAGCAGTAGAGCAGTAGGTCTTTGCGGCGCAGCAAGATCACAATCAGCGTTAAACATCCGGCAATCAAGGTTTGAATGATATCTGAGCGAGAGATTCCGAGGACATTGCCAAAGAGGATGTGAAACAGATCCACATTGCTCGGAATTTTGGTGATCATCACCAGTCCGAGGGCAAAAAATCCGGTGAAGACAATGCCAATGACGGCGTCTTCTTTGAGTCGCGTTTTGGATTTGATGTAGCCGATCGCTACCGTCGCCCCAAAGCCGAAAACAAACGCCCCGATCGCAAAGGGAATATTCAGCGCGTAAGCCACCACCACCCCCGGCACCACCGCATGGGAAATGGCATCCCCCATGAGCGACCAGCCCTTGAGGGTGATGTAGCAGGATAGCACCGCACAGACCAGCCCCACAAAGGCACTAACCCAAATTGCCCGCACCAAAAACGCATATTGAAACGGCTCTACCAGCCAATCCCACAGGGCTGAGGCCATCACGAGCTGATTCACGATGCCTGCACCTCAACCCCATCAAACACTTGATGCAGTTTAGTGAGGGGCAAACCGCCAAAAGTCATTTCCAAGTTCTCTTTTGTAAAGGTGTCTGCGGTGTTGCCTTCCGCCAAAATGGTGCGGTTGAGCAAAATAACGCGATCGCAAAATGTCGAAATCGAGGCCAAATCGTGAGTCGAAATGAGAATCGTGTGGCCTTCTGCCCGCAGTTGCAGCAGCAGATCAATCATGCGCTTCTCGGTTTTGACATCCACCCCGGTAAACGGTTCATCCAGCAAGATCACCTTGCCTTCCTGGGCCAAGGCCCGGGCGAGAAAAGCCCGCTTCTTTTGACCGCCCGAAAGTTCCCCGATTTGGCGATCGCGATACTTGACCATACCCACGCGCTCTAGACTTTCCATCACCAAACGGCGGTCTTTCGGGCTGGGAATCCGCAGCAGATTCATGTAGCCGTAGCGCCCCATCATCACCACGTCAAACACGCTGACAGGAAAGTTCCAATCCACTTCGTCCGCCTGGGGCACATAGGCCATCAACTGCCGCTTTTGCGCCTTCTGCACCGGCAAGCCACCGACCCGCACCCGCCCCTGGTTCGGCTGCAAAAATCCCATGATGGATTTGAAGAGCGTTGATTTTCCCGACCCGTTCGGCCCCACCAACGCCGTAATCGTACCGGGCTCAACGGTACAACTGGCGTTATACAGCGCTAAGCGCGCGTTGTTGTAAGTCACACTGACGTTATCAACGGCAATATCAAAACGAGGAGACGGGGTTGGCATGGCAAGTAAATTGTTGAATTTTGAATTTTGAATTTTTGGTTTTGGATTCAGGACTGTGGGTTGATCTGGTAACTAGAGTTGGTGCCCAGCCCCTTGGCCCTTTGACGGCTTACTCCGCATTCGTCCCGGCCAGTAAGCCGTTTGCAATCACCCGCGCGTCATATTCCAACAGGTCAAGAAAGGTGGGCACCGGGCCTTCCTCCGTGGACAAGGAATCGACGTAGAGGTTGCCACCAAAGCGGGCTCCGGTAGCTTCGGCGACTTGTTTCTGCCCTTCGTCGCTGACGGTACTTTCACAAAAAATGGTGGGTACGTCGCTGGTTTTGACCTGTTCAATGACGGTCTGTACCTGCTTGGGGGTGAATTGCTGCTCGGCGTTGATGGGCCACATGTAGACTTCCTGCATGCCGTAGTCCCGTGCGAGGTAGGAGAAGGCTCCTTCGCAACTGACGAGATAGCGCTGGTCATCGGGCACTTGCGCCAAATCAGCGGAGAGTTGCGCGTCGATCGCTTTCAACTTTTCGCTATAGGCGGCGGCATTGGCGTTGTAGGTGTCCGCATTGTCCGGGTCGAGGGCCACAAAGGCTTGGCGAATATTTTCGACATAGATCAGGGCGTTGCGGGGCGACATCCAGGCGTGGGGATTGGGCTTATCGGTATACGGCCCCTCGGCAATGGGAATGGGCTCGATGCCTTCGGTCAACAGCACAGCGGGGACATCTGCCACATTGCCGAGAAATTGCTCAAACCAGCGCTCCAGATTCATCCCGTTGTAGAGCAATAAGTCAGCGTCTTGAGCCTTCACAATGTCGCTGGGGGTCGGCTCATAGCCGTGAATTTCGGCCCCGATGCGAGTAATGGACTGCACGTCAAGCTTATCGCCAGCGACGTTTTGCGCCATGTCGGCCAACACGGTAAAGGTGGTCAGCACCTGCTTTTTGCCTGTAGATTCGGCCTCTGAAGGGGTGTCTGCGGCCAATTCAGGCGTTGCCACGATATCTTGAGATGACGAAGAGGGAGTCGTTTCGGGGGTTCCGCAGCCCGTCAGCCAGACCCCGAGCGCCAGACCAGAGGCCACCAATATACCTTTGACAGAAAGTGATGTTGCCATAACGAGGAAATGCTTTTCACAATCGTTTCATATTTCATTTTTACCTCATTTTTGAAATAGTCACCAGTGGGGCGATCTCGAACTCTCCGACCTGGGGGAGCTTAACGCTGCTCACAGCAACACGATGGGAACAAAATTCTGGGACTAGCTCTGCGTGTCGTTTTGCGCTCGGGGACATGACAGCCACAAGCCGCCAGATGGTGGCTCATCCGGCGGCTTGTTTTAGGGTGAGGTGAATTCGGTACCTGGCCAGTTTGCCCCAATTAAGGCGTTGCCCTCGTCAGAGACCGGAAATCGACTACGCCAAAACAGTTCCTGAACTGGATGTGGTTTAGTAGCGGATTTGCAACGTGACAGTCGCGTTCACGGTTTGCTCGCCGCCAATCACCGGGGTCGCCTCAGCGAGTGAGTCCGCCGCTGCCAACCGGGGTTGGGGAATGGGCATCGGCGGCGCTGCACCATTGATTTGAATGCTGACGATTTCTTCGGCATTGAAATCTAGAGTGCCCAACACGACTTGAGCCTGAGTCTGAGCATCAGCAACCGCCCGCTGTAAAGCCACATTGCGAGCCACCTCAATGGCCGCATCGCTGGCCCGAAAGCTTACCCCTTGAATGCGGGTGGCCCCAACCGCAACAGCCTCATCCAACAACGCGCCCACGGTGTCGATGGGCATTTCAAAGCTGACGGTGTTGGTAGCGATGTATCCCGTCAAGTCGCGCTGATTGTCAAAGTTGCGATATTGGGGATTGAGTCGGATGCCCGTAGTTTGTAGCTGCTCGACGTTGCGATCGCGGAGCAAGGCCACCACTGCCGTCGATCGCTGGGCGGCCTCAGCTTGGGCCGCTTCGGCGGTTGCGGCTTCAACCTCAACCCCCAAATCCACCTGAGCAATGGCGGTTGCAATATTTTCTTCCCCCTGACCAGTGACGGTTAATACTCGCATGGCGGCTTCTTGCGCGATCGCGGGCGGAGTGACCATCGGAGCCATCATGCCGACCCCGGCCCACAGCGCCCATCCCAAACAAGCAGTCGAAAATACTTTCCTCACGATTCCTACTTCCAGCAACAACTGTCTCTACCATGCCAGCCGTTAACGCTGAGCAGGCCAATGTTGCGATTTTGGCAACGCTCCGCTGGCGTGACTTCATGAATCGCTAGCTTCCGCCGCTCCCGCCATGTGTACCTCAAACACCAAATCGTCAATGGCAACGACATCCCCGGCAAACAGCTTGCGACCGCGCCGCAATTCCATTTCGCCGTTGACTTCCACCTCACCATTTTGAATCAGTTGCTTAGCCTGGCCGCCCGATTGTACGACCTGCTGCCACTTTAGGAATTGATCTAACTTGATGAACGGTTCGCCTGTTGCTGTCGTACCCATCGTGATTTTTTGCCTCAGCTTTCCTTTTAGTGTACGGGGCAATAATGACGCGATCGCCCCCCGCCCGAGCCGAATTTGCTCGTAGCACCGCCCCCACAGCGCAAAAGCGGTGACCGACAGCAATTCACAATGGCGAACGTCTGCAACTCACCGCTTTTAACTCACCCAAACTACATCATGAATGACTGCGGGCATCTGGTTGCCCGTATTGTCCTCAGCAACTTTCGCCGTGGGGCCGTCTGGCAAAATTCCGAGCAAGGCTGAGTCTACCTCGTCATATTTAACTCTGTTACCGTTCCCCAGGCGATGACTTAGAGCGGATTACTCCTGAAGCGATCGCCGCCCTCGCTGCGTCGCCCACCACCGTTGTCATTGCGGGGGCGAGCCTTATTCACTCGCAACTCACGCCCGAGCCACTCAGCGCCATCTAGCGCGGCGATCGCCTTATCTTCATGGGCGTCTTCTGCCATGTCAACAAAGGCAAATCCCCGCTTGCGGCCCGTTTCCCGATCGGTGGGCAAGCTGATGCGCTTAACTTCGCCGTAGTCAGCAAACACTCCCCGGAGATCATCCTCCTCCGCTTGAAATGACAAATTACCGATGTAAATAGTCACAGTACTCTCCAAACAAACCTAAAAGTAGATCCGATATCTCACCTAGTTGCTTATGAAATGTCTGTAGAAGACGGCAACTTTGAGAGATGTTGGCGCGATCATAGCTGATTAAAATTTGAACCTTAGTAGTCCACCTCACATGTCGGCAATCTGGGCTAACAGCCATCTAGCCAGTGAGTAAAACCTGCTTGAAGTTGTGCCGAAAGACTGTGTTCCAAGCCTGCAAGCATCATTCAAGTAAATGATTAAGAGTTATGTACCCTCAATCATGGTCGCTAATTAAGGATCTAGGAAATGTCAAAGAATCTGGAAATTTCATATCCCGCTCAGTTTTTTGAGCGATCGCTACCCCTTGGTTCAAATAATCTTTAATGGTCTAGACATATCTCGAAACGCAGGCTGTTGAGACCAGTCAGTAATCGACGCATCAACTGAATTTGAATCCCGAGTCCAGCTCACAGCGGCCAGCGGCAATCGGTTGGCCCTTGGGCAGGAACGTCGGAACTGGTGAAGCTGCCGAGGACAAAGCGCCGTGAGCGCTGCCACCTCCCGGTGCGTGAGGCTACTAAGTACACATAAATCCCTCCTGGGCTAGTGACCATCCCTGAAAGATGGCCTCAAATTTCCTGAGCCCCT
>NZ_JACSWC010000214.1 GCF_016888165.1 Halomicronema sp. CCY15110
TTGAGTGGACGAGCCATCTTTTGTGCTTGAAATCAGTACTCCTATATTCTGCTTCACCTCATAGGGAATTGGTATGACATAGAGCAGCGACTCCGTGCCATTGCTGCGCAGCAAATATTGAAAGGTGACGCCGGGGGTGTTGTTGGTCAGCGTTTGTAAACGGTTTTCAGTTTGTAGCCGTCGCTTAACTTCTTGGCGCAGGGCATAGTTCCATAGGGCAAAGCCTACGATGCCAATGAAGGGCAAATAAATTAACCCGTCTAACAGCGCTTGTCTCAGGCTGGGTAGAGTCTCATTTACGGGCGTGAGCCATTGCTGCTCAGCCTGGTAATACTCCGAATTGGGAGCCGCTAGCAGCTGTCGCAGACGCTCATCGATCGCCGCTAACAACGCCGCGTTTTGCCCCTCTGCCGTCACAAAATACAGCTGTGAGGGATACACCAATATATTCGTTGGCTCAATGGCATATTCAGTCTCCGCCTGTGCCCCAATGAAACGGTTAACCACAGCGGCGTCAATATTCCTCGCTGATAATTGCTGCAGCAAGGTTTCAAAATCATCAAATTCCACAAAAGTGGGCACTGCGCCAAAGCCACTAGCGCGCGCGGCTAAAGTGGGCTTTTGAATGCTGCCCCGCACGACGCCGACTCGGCGTTGATCCAGATCCAAGATTGAGTCGATAGCGCTGCTGGGGTGCTGGTACACCACTGACCAACTGGACAACACTGACTCTTGGTGAAAATCGAACTGGCGATCGCGCGCTGCCGAATAGGCGACATCCAGCATGAGATCTAACTGTTTCGCTTCGACGGCGTCGAGACAGGCTTGCCACTCACAGGGCACATATTCCACCGTCCAGTTTTCCGATTCAGCGATCGCCGCCAACACATCCACCCAAAATCCCGCCGGATCTCCGGCAGGATCAACAAAGACTTTTGGCGGGTTTTGATAAATGCCAACTCGCACCGTCGGGGCTGCAGCCGAATCGATGACCTGTGCCATCGCCCCGGCCCAAGTTCCCAAAATCGCGGCGCTACTGCCGAGTGCGATCGCCCAATCCTTCATGGTTCAATCTGTAAAACCACCCCTGAAGCAACCACGGCTCTACCCGCTTCACGCTTCAGCAATTGCCTCGCCAGCATAAGGCAACTCAACGGCACCAAGCGCCCAATTGCAAAATGTGACTTAAATGCATGTCGCACTGGGCTTAGCATAGCTTCAAATCCCTGGGAACCCATATCTAAATAGACGCACTGAAAGCCGTACTGAGGCCAGCAAGAAGTAACGCCCGACCTTGAAAGTAGCTTGCCCACGATGTGGGTATCGGGGACCAGCCAGCGTTGAGCTGCCAATCCGTACTCCTGGGGCCAAAACTGTATCGGTTGACTGAGCAACGCTTACCAACAAACACGCTAATATGAAAAGGACTGTAAACTTTTGTGACGTGAGTTGACTATGACTGCTCTGGATTTGAAGCAAATTTCTCACCAACTAGAGAGCGAAAGTTCGAAAGATCGCATGTTGGCATTGGCCATGCTGCGTGATGTCGATCCTTCTATGGCGGCTCCCCTCGTGCGCAAAGTGATTTACGACAGCAATTTGCAGGTGCGCTCAATGGCTGTATTTGCCATGGGGTTGAAGCCCGACGCCGAGACTTTCGACATTTTGGTCAAGTTGGTCGAAACTGATCCCGACTACGGTATTCGCGCCGATGCGGCTGGCGCGTTGGGCTACTTAGAAGATCCCCGTGGGTTTGAAACGTTGGTGCGGGCCTTTTACGAAGATACTGATTGGCTGGTGCGATTTAGCGCCGCGGTGTCGCTGGGGAATCTGAAAGATCCCCGCGCCCATGATGTGTTGGTCGAAGCGTTGCAAAGCAAGGAAGTGGTGATTCAGCAAGCAGCGATCGCGGCCATTGGTGAAGTGGGCGATATCCAAGCCGTGGAACAAATTTTGGCCTTTGCCCAAGCAGAAGACTGGTTAGTGCGTCAGCGCTTGGCAGAAGCGTTGGGACATCTGCCATCACCCAAAACCGAATCGGCTCTCCGCTTCTTAGAGAAAGATGCCCATTTCCAAGTCGCCGAAGCGGCCCGCATCTCTTTGCAGCGTTTGAGCGATCGCAATTAAACCAGAACGTATCCCAGGCTGAAAATCATCAGTAGGTTGGGGCGGACATATTGTCCGCAACTCCTGGCCGTACAGCGGCGTAAGAGACTCGTGTGCAAAGAGCATCCCCATAAACCGAGTTTCGACTCCGCTCAACGCTCGATACTGGTAGTTTGAGCGAAGTCGAAACCGGGTTGAATAGGCACTTTATTTAGCCGCAGATCCCTAAGTGAACCCCAGGCTTAGTTGGAACGGTTGGTTCATCTCGCGATGCTGTTCACGGCGACGCTGAGCACCTCGGGCCGCGATCGCTCGGCCCGGATTGGTCGGCCCCCTGAAGAATGGCAGCGTACACTACAGTTGCAAAGCGATCCCAAAGAAAAAGTTCCGCCCCTTGTCAATTCTCAAGCTTTTGAGCTATCAATATAGCCTGAATCACAAGTTCAAAAGTTCTCACCCGTACTGGAGCGGCAAATGTATTGCGATGGCCTTTAATGCCTGTAGTTTGGCCTAACTGAACGTCAGTTGTTCAATGTGGATACTTTTGGACCGACTTGAAACTGGCCTTTTGTCTGTGAGTTGTAGCAGTGCGTCAAATCAAATCTAAGTTGTCTTTGCGGCAACATCACTGAAATTTGTATTTTTTGTTACCAAAACAGCACAAATACGGATTTTGAGATTTATCCTTCAGAACAGGTTTTTTGACAACTCAGTAGTTTTTGCTAAATTCACGAAGGCCCGATCGCCTGTTGCACAGTCTTGGGCAGCCTGGTCAACAGTTGTTATTTAAACCCGGAATTTTGCATCGATTTCCAGTTCGGCGGCAATTTATGCTCAATCATGAGCAGGAGTCATAGCCTTATGGTGAGAGAACAAAGTCATGGACGCCTGGTTTTTCAGGCGATTCTGTTTTGGGTAATTGCGCCCGCGATCGCGCTGTCTTTGCTCATTTAAGTGCCCTCAATTCAGCCAGGGATCGTATTTCCCGCCCTCAGACGCAGCTCAACCATGCCCTCTTATCGCCTCATCGCCTGTGGCTTTCATGATGAATTAGAAGCCTTGGCCACCCTCCGCCAACCGTGCCAAATCGTTTATCGAGATGGGAATGGGGCGACCCAGAGCGTGGGAAGCCGCATCGTCGATGTTTATGCGCAAGGGGGCGCAGACTTTATCAAGCTGCAAACTGGCGCGATTATTCGGGCTGATCATCTGCTCAGCGTTGATGGTAAAGCGATCGCATTCGCCGACTCTCCCGATTCTTGTGCCTGAAAGTCGAGGATCATCCTGATGCGTCAGGCACCATCACCGCGAGCACATATTCTCCCTCACTCACCCCTTCGCTGATGGACAAGTCATAGACCAAGCCTGGCTGCTGGGCCTGTACGGTGATTACCTGTGGGTACTGTCCGGTTTTGTTGAGACACAACAGTTCATACAGCACATCGCCCCGCTGCACCCAGGTACCGATCGCCACTCGTTGTTGCACAAAGCCGCCCGCTGTGGCGTAGTACTTCTGGAGTTGGCTGGCGCGAGTCAGGGGTACTGATTGCTGAAGAACGCCGACGCCATCGAGCAAAACCTGCTGCTGCCGCAGGTAATTCAAAATGCCGCTGACGCCGCGCTTAATAGCTGGAGCGTCGTTCTTCATGCCTGTGCCCAGTTCCAGTGTCCAAGCTTCAATCCCAAAGCGCAGCGATCGCCCCAAGTCAGCAAAGGCTTTTTCCAGCTCTAGCCAGGGATTGATGAACGCTTCATCAAAGGCATTGCCATCAAACCGATCTAGCAAAATGGCAAAGTCCAGATCGAAATAGGGGACAGACATCGCGCGATCGCGAAAATAATAGGTATACACCATGCCCTGATTACTCGAACTGTGCAGGTCAATCAGGATATCAGCATCCAGCGCTTGCTCTTGTAGGCGGGTGCGATAGCGCTGATGCACAGGCACCCCGGCTGGATCAGCAAGGGCCGCCAACTCCGCCGCAAAGTGTTGACGAATAAACTCGCGATAAGTCTGTTGAATGGTGACGCGATCGCTCTCCAAATGCTGGGCCGCAAAGGTGCGTGCGCCCCGATGCTCCTGTTCCCAGTCCCAAAAAATGCGATTCCAGTCGCGCCCGTCATACGGATTAAACCGACCACTGGCAAAGTTGTGGGCACGAGTGTTGACGCCAATCGGGTTGCAGGCCGGAACGAGCCGAATTTCCCCCTGTAAGGCCGCTGCATCCAGCGTTTTAAAATAGGTCAAAAGTTGATGAATGACGCTGTTACCCGCAATTTCAGCTCCGTGCAGGTTGGCTTGCAGATACACCACTTTGCCAGGATGCGTCCCCACAAAGCGATATTGCTGTAGCGACAATATATCCCCCGACGCCATGTGCAGTAACGGTAAAACCTTGATCTCAGCATCCATGAGCACCCGTCCTTTAGAGCCATTTCTATTCTCTCAGGGAAAAGTCGTAAAGTCGGTGTCGCATAGGAAGGGGCCAGCGTTACCTCTGCTCAAAGTAACTGGAGGCTGAGCGACAAGCAGATGTGCGGATGTGCGGTGATGGGAAAATCGCCAGTCTCGATTGGTACCCTGGCCTGAAAGATCGCCCCTGTTACACGTCAGTTCCACAGACGCCTTTTGCCCTCTCTCCCTAGGGGCTACTAAGTACACATAAATCCCTCCTGGGCTAGTGACCATCCCTGAAAGATGGCCTCAAATTTCCTGAGCCCCT
>NZ_JACSWC010000215.1 GCF_016888165.1 Halomicronema sp. CCY15110
TTGGATCCAGATGACGAAATCAATAAATCCGCCTCTCTAGTTGTCGTCAGCCGACAGGCTCATTGTCGTCTAATACCGGATACCGCATGAAGTGGTCAAAGTATCCGGCGTAGGTCAAATTCGGCTGGCAATCATACATCTCCGTCGCCCCGATAATCGCCGACACCATATCCGGGCTTTGCGATGGGCCATATTCCTGGCTGCGCGACACATGCAGCAACACCAACCCCCGAAAACTCGTTTTCCAACTGCGCCCCTCCGACGGCTTATACCCAATGGCAATCTCGTAAGCATACGGCCCCGCAATGCTCAGCGCCCTCAACGTCTCTGGAAAAAACATCGCCAACTCCCAAGTCAGGCTCCTCCCCTAGACTGCCCTCAGTTCCCCTGCCGATGCGATGCCTCTAACATCCAAATTGTTGAGGCAGCTTTGGACAGCCGAGACGACCATCCCAACTTGTTCAATCCTCATTTCTCAGCATCCTCGCCATCCTGCAACCGGGGCGATGCTCAGCCGCAGTTCCAGTCAGATGCTCTAAAGTATGGACAGCGCTCTTCCTAGCCCAAGTGACTCCGTTGAGGCTTGTCTCATGCTTGATGCCGAAAGATTCTCCCAAGAGGTTGCCGCCCTCCCCGAAGAAGCCCAGCGCCTCATCCTGGAATTTGTCAGCTTCTTAAAACAGCGCTACGCCCCACCGCCCCCCTCAGAAGCAGCCCCCAACCAGAGCTTATATCAGCAGTTCCAACCTAGCGGCCTCATCGGCTGCGCTTCCGTCGATACCGACCTCTCCACCACCTACAAACAAGTCCTCGCCGACCAATTAAACGACAAATATGATCATCGTTGACACTGGCTTCTGGCTAGCGCTGGCCGATGACCGAGATACCTATCACCCCGCCGCCAAACAGGCCCTGCAAAAGTACAACGAACCGTTAATTACCACCTGGCCGGTCATGACCGAAACCGGCTATCTCTTGCTCACCCGCAAAGGAGTTCAGGCCCAAATTACGTTTATTCAAAGCTATGCCCAAAATCTCTTCACCGTCTTCGATCTAGAACCCCAACACGGTGCCCAGCTAGCTCAACTCATGCAGCAGTACGCTGATCTCCCCATGGATTTAGCTGACGCCTCTCTGGTCATCCTGGCCGAGCACTTAGGCCACGGGCGCATTTTCTCCGTCGATCAGCGTGACTTCAACGCCTACTGCTGGAAAAATACCTACCCCTTCCAAAACCTGCTGATGGCGTAGCTTGCATTTAGCCGGGTCTTGTCCAGTCGCCGCACCCATGCGGTGTTTCCCCCCGTTACACTCCTTAAAAACGAGACAAGTAAATATACTCAAAAGTTTCGTGTTTCACAGCATCAGCTTGGGCAACATGCATAAAGCAGCTTCGTTGTCGCAAGCTGCCACTGCGCTCTGGGTCACTTCATGGCAAGAAAGTATCGGTTCTCTTGGGATGCGTTTGATGACGGCACCGTTGCCACCCTCGCCCGCGATATCGGGCTCCCCAGCCAAGCCCACGCCGCCCCCCGCGATTGGCTCACCGCCACCGTGCCCCGCCCCAACCAAGACTTCATCCGCCAGGTCAAAAAGACCCTAGAGCAAACCTGGCTGCCCATCTATCCCGGCACTGGCAATATCGTGCAGCGTCTCATGGATGCGGGCATCGGCCCCATGGGCAACCCACAAACCCCTGCCGAATACCTGCAATACATCCGCCGCTGCCGCAACGCCGCCACCCTTCAGCGCTGTCTGCTCGAAGCCATGCTGCGCTACGGTGACCAAGACATCACCGCCACAGACGCACCCCTCGAAGACGACATTCCCCGGTTTGCCATCCTGGAGCCCCAAAAGCAGGCCGCCGATACTCGCAAACCTTACGACTATCAGCAAAATGCCTGGAACTGCCTGTCGGCCCATCTGGCTGAGTCTCAAAACACCGGGATCTTTCAAGGCTTGCTGGTCATGCCCACCGGCTCCGGTAAAACCTTCACCGCCGCCCGTTGGCTCACCGAAACCATCATCAATCGCGGATATCGGCTGATCTGGCTAGCCCACCGCTATGAACTGCTTGACCAAGCCGCCCGCGAGTTCCACGCCCTGGCCGGTCTGGCCACCGCCCAAGACCGGATCCGGGTGCGCATTGTCTCCGGTGTTCACTGCGCGACCACCCAGATTGACCCTGCCGATCAGGTGGTGATTGCCTCAGTGAGCAGTTTGTCGCGCCGCCCTGATCTGATCGACAGTTTCCTCGGCGACCCCAAAACGTTTTTGGTGATTGATGAAGCGCACCACTCCGTGGCCAAGAGCTACCGCGCCCTCATCAATATGCTAGGCACCGAGCAGCAAAGGCACATTTTGGGCCTGACCGCGACCCCCACCCGCACCGCCGAAAAAGAACGCGGCACCCTGTCAGCCCTGTTTGGCGATCGCATCCTGTTCGAGATTTCCATTCGTACCCTGATCGAGCGTCAGTTTTTAGCTCGACCGTTGCCCATTCGAGTCGCGACGAAAGTAGATGCCGAGGCTGGCGTCACCCCAGCCGACGAAAAACATTTGGCCCAGTTTCACGACCTCAGCGATGCGTGGTTAAACCGTATCGCTCACATGGAAGAACGCAACCATGTCATCGTCCAGCACTATCTAGAGCACCGCACCAAATACGGCAAGACCCTAATTTTTGCGATCGATGTCCCCCATGCCGCACTCCTCGCTGAACGCTTCCGCGCCCACGGCATCAACGCAGATTACATCGCCAGCTATCGTCTGGGAGGACAACCGGTCAACAACTACGACATCATTCAGCAGTTTCGCGATGCCACTGGTGAAGACACTTTAGAGGTCTTAATCAATGTCCAGATTTTGACCGAAGGCGTTGATATTCCCAACATCCAAACCGTCTTTCTGACCCGGCCCACCGTCAGCGAAATCTTGCTGCGCCAGATGATTGGTCGCGCCCTCCGAGGGGTAAAAGCCGGTGGCACCGCCGAAGCCTATGTCGTTTCCTTTGAAGACCATTGGGCACGCTTCCGCGAATGGCAAAGCCCTCTGGCGTTGGTTGAAGGGGATATCCTACCCCTCGAAACCCAACCCGGCAAAGAGACCGAGCCCACCGCCAAAATCCTGGAGTTCTTACCGTGGGATCTTATTCAAGAGTTTGCAGCGGTGATCGCTAAACAAGGCCCCGGTTCCGAAGCCGATGTCTTTGAAGCGATTCCCCACGGTTGGTTTGTCCTCTCCCGCGATCAAGACGGTGAAGATATCTACCAGAGCATTCCGGTCTACGAGCACCAACGACCTTGCTGGCAAGCCCTGATTGACCATCTTTACGCTTCCCCCCTCGATCATAACCACATCAACGCCGCCCTAGACGAAGAACTCTATGACCAATTTTTCTTTGACTGTGACCATCCCTGGCCCTCTCAACATGATGTGGACAAAGTTATCGAACACTGGCGAATGGGCGGTGACATTCCCGAATTCAATTCCCTACAAGAGCGCGACGAGTGCGATCCGTTCAAACTGGCGCACAAAATTCACACCGAAGACCTGACCCGCAAGGCCACCTCTGACCTGATACAAGCTGCCTACACTCCACTTGCCCAGGCAATTTATTCCAACCTGCGTGAATTCCAAGCCGCAGTGGATGATGCTCTGTTTGAGCTGGATCATCCAGAAGAATCCAATCGTCGGCATCGCGCCATTCCCATCTTCAATCCTGGCCCCACAGAGCAGCTTACCTCTGGTCCTCACCATGACTTAGCAGCATTGATGGAAGGTGTCATGGCTCAGGCACCCAACCTTTTAGGACTCGTGACCCGCCCCTCTGAGCAATTTTCCGTTCGTTGGACCCAAAATATTGTGAAGGGCTGGTACGGTCAGGCATCCTGGTTGCCGGGTAATCCATTCGGCTCTGGTGCCATCCGTATCAACCGCTTACTCGACAGCCCAGACGTACCCGCCGACGTAATTCAATATCTCCTCTGGCACGAATATCTGCACCTCTATCTCCAGCAAGCCCACACGCCCCAGTTCCGTACCCTAGAGCGCCAGTGGCCGACCTACCGTGATGGTGACAGATTCCTAGACAACCTCAACGAAAAATTCTCTGTTCAATACTGGTAACTCTTTTAGTCAGCCAATGTGCAAGACTTTCAAGAAACTGGCAAGAAAACAGATTCACACAGAGTTGCGTCTATTTTGATGTTCCATAGTATTCATGTAACTTATCCAGAACCAATTGGTGGTTTTCTGTAAAAGTCTCCGGAGTCCAGGTCGAGTAATGGTACCCCTGTTAAGGTGAACGTTTGTTCTGCTTTTCCTCTAACAGCTTTGCCGTTGAAACGTGAGGATGTTTAGGGTT
>NZ_JACSWC010000216.1 GCF_016888165.1 Halomicronema sp. CCY15110
TATCACTGTCCAGGTAAGAGGTTGAGGGTTGAGCGGAGTCGAAACCCGTCTGCGAAATAATTGTGTCCACCTACTTAGCCCAACCTGATTGCGACTTGATTGACGTGAGCGATATCAGAAATATAAAGAAAAAATCAAACAAGTGACGCAAGTATATCCTCTGAGCCCTGGCGGGCAACTCGTCACTTGAAATCACATCCAAGAGCATATTGAAGCATGAACGCAATGACTGGCATGGGTTCCTGACATCACAGCCGATAGAGGGACGTGTTCGAGAGATCGCGATCGCCCTTTCAACTCATCAACTCCTTTAGGTTTAAGCAAAATTAATTGTTGCCTGCCAGATTTTTATTTACAATTAGTTACATAGTGTTTGTTAAATGTCGTCGATAGAATCTAATGTTGATGCCCCTGCCTTTTGTCTGCCCCGCCTTTCAGTTGAAACTCTTCAAGTTTTACGATCATGGTGAAATTCGTGAAGCCATGATGTACCAAAATCTCATCATGATCCAGGCAAAGCGCTTCTCCAGCAGCGATCGCGATGTGGCTTACCAATTTGCCTCGGCGCTAGGGCAGAGTTATCAAACTGTCATCGCTGCTGACAGCAGCAGTTATCAGGTATGGGTCGATATCCGGTGCCGTGACTACTCTGAGGCCCTGGCTCATGCCACTAATGCTTCTGGGGTTACTCGTCCCGTGTCTGCCATTAATCCGGGTCGATGGTCAAGGGATGTTGCCTAGTTTTGCCCGACTCACGGGGCGTAAAACTTGTTGGAAAACCTGACCAAACCTATCTGCCCTCTCGTTCAAACATGGACGAGGGGGCAGATAGGTTTTGAGAACCGAGAGAGATGTCTTGAGTCACCCAGCTACGATCGCAATCTGTATCCATTACCAACTGCTGCCCAGACTGACTCTGAAACTGATCCAGGGACTTACCTGGCAGCGGCTCCCGAGTCGCGCCATGGGCACTTTCCCGCCACCCATCATCAGTCGTCAGCACACAGGGAATCAGACACAATTCGAATCACCCTCTGAATTACTGATTCCATCTGCACACAGTCAACTTAAATCCCGTCATCAACAAGCGGCCCCCGATCAGTAATGTCGGCTTTTCTCCTTCACAGCCTTTCCACAATCCGTCAGGAATCGCAATATCCGGAAGCTTCTCCGGTAACAATAGATACGACCTGTAGAAAAAATTAAATAAATAAAGTTGTTGCGGAAAATATATTTTTGAGCAATTCAACTCTTCTGGTGATGATTTGAAGGCAATGGAGCCATCCAAAAGTCTTTTCAGTTATGTACCTGATGGCTTTCGGTATGTCTGCGATCTACCTTCCTGGCTTACAGAATAGACATTGATTCATCAAATATAATTTTATCTGTCACAAGGAAGATTATTTTTTGACGGCTTATTATTTACGATGATGTACATAAAAATTATTTTTCTGCGTTTTTGACAGTCGTTTACACAAGCTCGTTTTGCTGTATTTGCTGTAAATAGCGTGAGCTTATGCCTCTGCCTTTTGTCTGTCCTGTCTTTCAGTTAAAGCTCTTCAAGTTTTACGATGATGGTGAAATTCATGAAGCCACCATGTATCAAAACCTCATCATGATCCAGGCAAAGCTCTTCTCCAGCCAAGATCGCGATGTGGCTTACCGATTTGCATCAGCGCTAGGCCAGAGTTACCAAACTGTCATCGCTGCTGACAGCAGCAGTTATCAAGTATGGGTCGATATCCGCTGTCGTGACTACTCTGAGGCCCTGGCTCATGCCACTAATGCTTCTGGGGTTGCTCGTCCCGTGTCTGCCATTAATCCGGGCCAATGGTCAAGGGATGTTGCCTAGTTTTGCCCGACTCACGGGGCGTAAAACTTGTTGGAAAACCTGATCAAGCCTATTTGCCCTCTCGTCCATGTTTGAACGAGAGGGATTTAAGTTTTGAGGGGCGAGTTATGTGTCCTTGGTAGACTCGGTGGGGAGATCGCGCCAAACCCGACCCACCTCACCCCCGCAGTCCGCATCTTTCCCCTCCTGACCCTAGCCGGCACGCGATCGCCCTACCTCGATCCCGTCCGCGATCACTTTTCGCAAGCGGGATTTAGGGGGCGATCGTCCCTACCCACTATGAATTTCAAAAAGGCGACAACCCAATGCTGCTCATCGGTTGAGTGTTACAAAATCATTTCCCCGACGATATGCCTCTTGAGAAAAGTACAAGCGCTAAAATTGGAATCGACTACGTTTAACGGCTTATGACTCTATCTATCGACCTGCCACCCGAACTAGAGCAATACCTTTTGCAAGAAGCCAAACAGCAAGGGTTATCCGTTGAGGCAATGACCTTACAGCTCTTAACGAAACTGCTGCAACTTAGACAGAAGCAAGCTGAGACTGTCGATATGCTGGAGTCTTGGCTTGAGGATGAAGATGTCGCCGACCAGCAGGAAACTGGGGAATATTTAGTGCAGGCACTGGACGAAGATCGCTTGTCTGAGCGCAAGTTATTTCCGCTGGAGATGCAGGGAATCACGTGGTAGTTCGGGCGATCGTATTAGATACAGGGCCAATCGGATTGATCACGAATCCGAAGCTTTCCTCCCAGGGCATTGCTTGTAACCAGTGGCTCCAGGTTCATCTCAAAGCAGGCGATCGCGTGATTGTGCCAGAAATTGCTGATTACGAAGTCCGTCGCGAACTGTTAAGAGCTGACAAAAAGAGGGGCTTGGCTCGATTAGAGGGTTTGTGTCAAGGACTTGAGTATTTACCGATTACCACGACTGCTATGCGCCAAGCAGCAGCCCTTTGGGCACAATCACGACAGCAAGGGCAGCCCACGGCAGGAGATAAAACGATTGACGGTGACATGATTTTGATTGCTCAAACTCAGACACTGGGAGACTCTGATGTGGTGATTGCCACAACGAATGTCGGGCATCTATCGAGGTTTGTGGCAGCGGATCTCTGGCAGAACCTCCTAACTGAGTGATTGTTACCCGAATCTTTTGAGTGATAGGGGTTGGCCGGTGCCGCCGCGCCGCACCATGATCAGCTCGCTGCAAATGCTGATGGCGATTTCGGCGGGGGTGAGGGCACCGATGTCGAGGCCGATGGGGGCATATAAGTTAGAGACCTGTTGAGGATCGATGCCCTGGAATTGCAGGGCTTGGAGGGCTTTGGTGACGCGCTTTTGGCTGCCGATCATGCCGAGGTAGGTGCAGGGGGGCTGGCGGGTGGCGAGGGCTTGCAGGGCGGGCAGGTCGTAGTCGATGCCACGGGTGACGAGGGCGGCGTAGAGCTGGCTGTGGTGAGCGATCGCCCCCACCACTTCACTTATCGGCCCATGAAACAACCGTTCCGCTTGGGGAAAGTTGTCGGGGCTGGCCCACTCGGGGCGATCGTCTTGCACCAGAATGCGAAATCCCGCCAGGTGGGCGACTTTGGCGAGTTGGATGCCGCAGTGTCCCGCGCCGACAATCAGCAACAGCGGCGACGGCAGCAGCGTTTCCTGGAAGCGCTCGGGAGAAGATTCCCAAGGGGCTGAAGGATCGGCATCATTAGCCGTGGCGACGGTGGGCGGCGCAGCCGCGTTGAGGACGGTTGTGAGGGTGACAGCTTGGCCGCTTTCGAGGGTTTGGATGATGTGTTGGACGATCGCGATCGCCTCCTCCCCGACCCACCGGGCCACCCACACCTGCATGTGACCGCCGCAGATCCCCTGAATCTCTCGATGCGGCGCACCGGACAGATCGACCGTGACGGCTTGGGCCTGACCCGTTTGCAAAACCGTTTGGGCCTGTTGCAGCACTTTAGCCTCGCCCGCGCCGCCGCCAATGGTGCCAAAGGTTTCGCCGGACGCTGCGAGCATTAGCTTGGCCCCGACCTCGCGCGGGGTGGAGCCGTTGGTGTGGATGACGGTGGCGATCGCCACCGGGCCGCGAGTCAGCGCCGCCGCTACCCGCTGAAAAAATTGCAAACTCGTTGACATGCCAATTTGATGTGGAGACCTGCGGCCAGGTTATGTCAGCTCTCTAAACCCAGATTACCGATGAGAATGAAAGAGTGAAACTCCAGCCAAGAACATTGATAGCCCCCTTCAACAAGGGGGCGGCAACAGCGGGGGATCGCCAATCCATCACTTTCACTTAGAGGCAATCAAATTAGCTAGCCACGGAAACCGTAGCTTGAGAGAGCGGCTGGCGCATCGCGTCGATCGCTTTCAGCGTCGCTTCGGGCGTGGCGGGCGAGGTTAACGGTACCCAGTCTGGCGCATTGCCAAAGGCCGCGATCGCGGCCCGCATCGCCTCCCGCACCGAAAAGGCCAGCATCAACGGCGGTTCGCCCACAGCCTTGCTGCCGTAGATCGTGCCATCCTGCGCGGCCCGCTCTAATAGGTGAACGTGGAAGGCTGCCGGCACTTCGCTGATAGTGGGAATTTTGTAAGTGCTGGGGGCAAAGGTGCGCAGACGCCCCGCGTCGTCCCACACCAGTTCTTCCATCGTCAGCCAGCCCAACCCTTGCACAAAGCCGCCTTCGACCTGACCCTGGTCCACCAGCGGATTCAGCGACTCCCCCACGTCGTGAACGATATCGACCTGGCGCAGCTTAAAGGTGCCGGTAAAGCCATCCACCTCGACCTCGCTCACCGCCGCCCCATAGGCAAAGTAATAGAAGGGGTGGCCGCTGTAGGTTTCGGGATCCCAGCTAATGTTGGGGGTGCGATAAAAGCCCGTCGCCGCCAGGGAAATGCGGGCGTTGTAGGCCGCCTGCACCACCTCGGTAAACGGCACCCGTAGATGGGGCGCAGTGAGGCAGTGGACGTGCCCGTCGGCAAACACCATTTCTTCGGGGCCATCTAACCGCAGCAGCTCAGCGGCAACGGGGCACAGGCGTTCCTTCAGCGTTTCGCAGGCGTCTTTCACCGCTTGACCGTTTAAATCAGAACCGCTGGAAGCCGCCGTGGCGGAGGTGTTGGGCACTTTGTCGGTGCTGGTGTGCATCATCCGAATGCGATCGCTCGGGATGCCCAGCGATCGCGCCGCGACCTGTTGCATCTTGGTGTGCAACCCCTGCCCCATCTCCGTGCCGCCGTGATTAAGCTGAATGCTGCCGTCGGTGTAGATCAGCACCAGCGCCCCCGCCTGGTTGTAGACCTTTTTGTTGAAGGAAATGCCAAACTTCACCGGGGTAATGGCGAGACCTCGTTTGTAATGGCGGCTCCGCTGATTAAACGCCGCGATGGCTCGATCTCGCTCCTCGTAGCGGGCCTGGGTTTTCACCTCAGTCCACACCCGTTGAATGCGATTATCCACCAGCACTTGACCATAGTGCGTCGTGTTCGTTTCGCCCTCGCCGTGGTAAAAATTCTGCTCCCGCACTGTGTGGGCCGGACGCCCGACGGTGCGCGCCACGTGATCGATCACGTCTTCGATCACCAGCATGCCCTGGGGGCCACCAAAGCCGCGAAAGGCCGTATTCGACACGCGATGGGTCTGGGTCAGATAGCCTTTGAGATCGACATGGGGGATGTAGTAGGCGTTGTCGGCGTGCAGCATGGCCCGCAACAGCACCGGGGGCGAGAGATCCAAACTCCACCCAGCATCGCTGTAGAGGTGCAGCACCAAAGCTTTGAGGGTGCCGTCGCGATCGCACCCCACCTGGTAGCGCCCCACAAAGCCGTGGCGTTTGCCCGTCACGATCATGTCTTGGTGGCGGCGAAAACTGACCCGCGCGGGCCGACCCGTTTGGTAAGCCGCCAGGGCCGCGATCGCCGCCAGGGGATTCGCCTGGGACTCTTTGCCGCCAAAGGCTCCCCCCATGCGCAAACAGGTCACCACCACCTGATTTAGCGGCAGTTTCAACACTTCGGCGATCGCGGCTTGGGTCGCGCTGGGGTGTTGGGTGGAGGAATAGACTTGAAACGTGCCATCCGTTGCCGGCATCGCCCACGCCGCCTGGGTTTCGAGATAGAAATGGTCTTGTCCCCCCATCTCCACTTCCCCGGTCAGCACGTGATCCGCCGCCGCCATCGCCCCCTCCGGATCGCCCCGGCGACACACATCCGGCGCACTGTGAAAACTGTCGGCAGCGATCGCGTCCGCCACCGTGAGCAAGGCGGGCAGCGGTTCATACTCAATCTGCACTTGTTCGGCCCCCAGCCGCGCCGCCTGTTCCGTTTCGCCCACGACCCAGACCACCGGCTGGCCCCAATAACTCACTTCCTCCGTGGGCAACAGCGGTTCATCAGCGCGGATCACCCCGGTATTGTTCTGCCCCGGAATATCCGCCGCCGTCAGCACTGTGACGACACCAGGCACCGCCAGCGCCGCCCCCGTTGCTACCGTGAGAATGCGCGCATGGGCGTGGGGCGACAGGACGGGATACAGCGACAGCAGCCCAAATGGCGGTCGCTGATCGTCGGTGTAAACGGCCCGACCAGTAACATGGCCGATCGCACTTTCATGGCTTTGTTGTCGATCACGGTTACTCATCCCACCCGTTCCCCTTGCTCGCTAGGAGCAAACTCCACAAAGAACTTTTCCAACAAATTGGCAATCAGGCGCTGGCGATAGTCCGCACTGCCCCGCAAATCACTCATCGGCGTAAAGGCCGATCGCAACTGTTCCTTGGCCGCCAACACCGTCTCCCACGTCCAGGGCTGACCCACCAGCCACTCTTCGACAGCGATCGCCCGCACGGGAGTCGCCCCCACGCCGCCATAGGCCAGTCGCGCCGCCACCACGCGGTTTTGCGCGTCCAAATCAACGCGATAGGCCGCCGCCACAATGCTGATATCGTCGGTGCCCCGCTTGCCCACCTTGTAAGACTGGCTGAGTCGCTGCGCCACCGCGATCGGCTGGGTTGTGGGCAGGGTGATGCTCACGATCACCTCCCCCGTCCGCAAAGCCGTCACGCGATAGCCCTGGAAAAAGTCCGCGATCGCAATTTCCCGCTGGCCGGTCGCACTCGCCACGTGAATCGTCGCGTCCAGCGCCAACAGCACCGGCAACAGATCGCCAATGGGCGAAGCAGTGCCCAAGTTACCCCCTAGCGTCGCCCGGTTGCGCACCTGCCGCGCCGCAAACCAATACAGCATTTCATCCAGACTGGGAAACACCCCCCGCAGCCGCTCTTCAATCTGGCTCAGGGGCACCGCCGCCCCGATGGTCACAACGTCATCCGTTTGCTCCAGCTGCTGCAACTCAGCCACTGCTTCTAGGGCAATCATGACGGGATAATGCTGGCGATACCAGCTCATTTCCAGCCCGAGATCGGTGGCCCCCGCCACCAACGTCGCGTCGGGATGCGCCGCTAACAACTCCAGCACTGCGGCTAGCTGGATGGGGCGATAAAACTGTTGCCCCTGGGCGCTGTAGGCCGTGCCCTCTAGCTGAGTGGGGACTTGACGCAACAGGGCTGAAAAGCCATCGTCCCCGTGGGATTCCGCCGCCACCCGCTGGGCCGCCCGCCGAATCGGCAGATACCCCGTGCAGCGACAGAGATTGCCCTCCACCGTGACCTCAGCCGCCACGCGATCGCTGTAATACCCCGCAAACAAGCTCATGATGAATCCCGGTGTGCAGTAACCGCACTGGGAACCGCCCAAATCCACCATCGCCTGCTGCACGGGATGCAGATGGCCGTTCGCAATCCCTTCCACCGTGTAAATATGCCGCCCCCCCAAACTGCCGATGGGCAGCAGGCAGCTATTCACTGCCTGATACTGAGGCTGCCCCGTGGCATCAGCCCCCACCATGACGACCGTGCAAGCCCCACAGTCCCCATCGCCACACCCTTCCTTAGTGCCGACATAACCGTGCTGCCGCAAATAACTCAGCAACGTTTGGGTCGGTGAGACATCATGGAGGGCGATCGCCGCTCCGTTCAGCGTCAATGGCAAATTCGTTGTGGGTAAAGAGGAGGACATTAATTCAACAGCAAGTAACAGCAGACATTTCCATGAACTTTGTCGGTAGACAGCAACTCTCTCAGAACGGCAATGCTGCCGACGATATTTGCCGCCAATTATAAGTAGTTCAGTCGCCCCTGTTGATGTCGAGTATCGTGACAATTGCGAGAATTTGGGGTGGAAATCACTGTATTGAAACTCGCCGCGATCGCACAAGTCCTTCCAGGCCAACGCTGGTCAGTCCATTGCCGCAATTGTAGACGAGGGCAATCAATCGTTACCGTGCATCGAGCCGTCACGATTCACTGATAAATCGCTACCTGAAAATGATGGGATTCTGCGTCCCAACTTTGACTGGTGGCAACCATACTTTAACTGTCGTTTTTGAGCGATCGCGCCGAAATTTTTGCATGTTTTCCAGTTCCCGTGACGCGCCTGGGATCACGCTACGGCATTTTCGGGATCAGCGTCATATTGCTGCGCCGTTGCCGTCACCCGCCCTTGGCCCTGCGGCAATCTTCCCGGCTGTGGAGAGACCGGGCAACGGGGCTACCGGTGGTCGATGCGGGCATCTGGATGTCCCCAGGGATGGGAATAACCCGCTACTCTGGAGAACAGTGCCTTAATGACTTTGCCAAACCCTATGGACTCTGAACTCGCGCCCCAGTTTTCCAGTACCCTCCGCCGCATCGGGTTGGTGGTGATCACCCTGCTGGTCAGCGTCATTATGGGGAGTGCCCTCGTCGCGAGTTGGAACGAGCCCCAAGTCGCCAGTCGCTTAGAGCTGTATCAAACGGATTTGTTGTTGCAGGCCACCGCGTGGGAAGGCGATGGCTTGCCCGTAGAGCAGGTAGAGACGCTGCGGCGCAATTTGTTGGGAGCCGACCCCATTGCGAATGCCCAAAAAAACTACGCCTCGGTGCGGGCCACGGCAGTCAGTACGCTAGATGAAAATGCGGCCTCAGTCGGTGACGGCATCCCGGCCTCTCCCCGGTTACAAAATGCGATCGCGGGCCAGTCGGAACTGCTCGATGCGCTCGATTTGCGCTTAGGCATTTTGGAAGCGGAGCAGGAAGCCTTAGACGCGGCACAAACGAGCTGGGATGCCGTGAAATCGCGCCATGCGCGGGGCGATCGCCTTTGGCGTACTGCCGATACCCTGGACGCCATTTGGCGCGATCAGGCGCTACCGGATGATAGCGAAACGCTGATTACGGCCACGCTGCAAGGATGGTTTCAGAATCGGGCACTGGCACAATACTATCGACGCACCGAAGACTTGGTGGCATTGACGGTCTTAGAACAAACCGAGACCGAAAAGGCCCAAGGGCTGATTTTGACGCTAGCGGCGGTGGGCGTGTTTCCAGCGGTGGGGGCGCTCACTGGCATTTTGTTGCTCATTGGGCTCGGCATCCAGCGCTGGGTGAAAGGAGCCGATGCGTTGCTGGCGCAAAACCGAGATCGCGGTTGGGAGGTGCCCTGGTCGGCGGAAACAATTTGGCTCGTGGTGGTGGGTGGCTTTTTGTTTATGGGGCAGTTAGTGGTGCCCGTCGCCATTAGTCCCCTGCGGGGCTTATTCGCAGGCGCAGGCATTCGCGGACAAGCACTGTTTGCCCTGACCTACTATCTAATGATGTCGGTTGGCGCGATCGCTGTCCTCTGGTTCGCGATTCGGTCTTATCGCCCCTTGCCGCCCGACTGGTTTAAGGTCAAGCTGCGGAGTGGGTGGTGGCTATGGGGACTCGGCGGCTACTTTGCGGCGCTGCCGCTGATGTTGACCGTCTCCGTGCTGAACCAGCAGATTTGGCAGGGACAAGGCGGCAGCAATCCGCTGCTGCAAACGGTACTCGAAGCCCAAGATCCCTTCGCCCTGACGATTTTCTTCATCACTGCTTCGGTCGCCGCCCCGTTGTTTGAAGAGTTCTTATTTCGCGGCTTTTTGCTGCCGTCGTTGACGCGCTACATGCCCGTTGGGGGGGCGATCGCCGTCAGCAGTCTGGTATTTGCGATCGCTCACCTCAGCCTGTCCGAAGTGTTGCCCTTGGCGGTGCTCGGCGGCGTGTTGGGGATTGTGTATACGCGATCGCGCAACCTGCTGGCCCCCATGCTGCTCCACAGCGCCTGGAATAGTGTCACCATGCTGGGCTTGTTTCTCCTCGGCAGTAGCGCCAACTAGCGGTGTCCCGTCGATTGGGGGATCTATCAGGGGACGGGTCCCTCGTACTCCACCTGATTTGATCGGGGTTGCCGACAGGGACCCGTCCCCTCCTCGGCGTAAGTCGCATGACAATCCAGTCAGAGCAGGTGCTGCTCGCGTGTCTGATCAGCCGCCACACTGTTTGCGCTGGCGCTGGATGCGGTTTTGCAACTCCTTGGTGAAGCCCATCTCGGCATCGGCGGCGAGGCGATCGAACTCCCGGCGAAAGTGGGCGGCGACGGTGGGGTTGCGAATGACCAGCAAGTCTTCGTCGTTGGTGTGGTTGGCGGCGGCGCTCCAGTTGTGGGAGCCGACAATGACCGTGTGATTGTCGATCAGGGCGAACTTGTGGTGCAGCTTGTCCCCTGCTGGCAGATTGGGGGTGCCGACGGTGGCGATCGGCTGCGTCCACGGCTGGTTATGGGCTTCGTACTTACAGCGGTGGTCGGGCATGGCCGTGCCGAGCATGTCCAGAGCCTCGCTGTAGCTGCGGTAAACGAAATCACGATCCACCAGGGCCTGCACCGTGACACCCGCTTGAGACTTTTGGGCGAGGCGATCGCTAATCCCCTGGTCGGAAAAGACAAACAGCGCCAGATCAACGCTACTGCTGGCCTGGTCTAACGTTTGGCTGATTAGCCCATTCACACTGCGGCTCCAGGGTTCCGTTTCTGACACCGGGGAAAACTGCACCGTGACCTGGGAGCCGGGGAGGCTGACAACGCTGGGCGATCGCAGTGGTTTCTGCAACCCAAACAGGCTATCTTCTTTGCCCTCTGGCCCATCGCCCCACATCAGGTCAAATTCATCCTCTAGCACTGCCGCCAGTTCGGGACTGTCGATGCGCAGCAGGGCATTGGCGTTGCCGCGACTCTCCGCCGAGGCAAAGTCACCGTGAATCCCAGAGGTCGTCCAATTAGCGGAACCGAGCACCACCGTGCGATCATCCACCACCATAAATTTGTGGTGCATCAAGCCACTGCCCTTCGAGCCATCGGCGGTGTCATCCAACAGCGGCACCTGGCCTTGGGTCAAAATGCGGATGGCGTCGCGCTGCTCGACTTCTTCAGCAGTGATTTTACCGTTGCCGTTGGCATCAATCAGCCGCTGCTTTTCGGAATGCTTGGACTGCTGATACTCGTCCACTTGCCCTGACTGGAACTCATTCAGCGGCTGCCAGACCCGGTTGTACTGATTTTCCACAATGATACGCACGTCAACGCCAGATTGGGCGCGATCGCGTAACGCTAGCGCAATTTTCGGCAAGGTGATTTCCTGCACTGCCACGTCGATAGAGGTGTTGGCGGCGGCGATCTCATCTAAAATCACCTGCTCCAAATCGTCCCCCTGCCGCCGAATCTGGCGATAGGGGTCGGTATACAGGCTGGCTGGCGACTGATTGAGATAAACCTGAATGTAAGGATCTTGCGGTAAGGGAGACGCCAGCGACGGGCGCGTAAACAGCGGCAACAGCCAATGATGAGCTGCTAATACCAGCAAAATTGCGCCCAGCAGCAAACCGCCGAGACGCCGTTGTTGACGTGTGAGATGCATACCCTGGCCCTGTGAAGAAGCGACTGCCTTTAGTGCGCCCAAGCCAGGGCTCAGGATAACCCCGCAAGATTGCGGAAATTTCCGTTTCAGGGACTCATGATTGCGATTTCCTGCGCTAGACTTTGAAGCCGCGAGGTGCGAAACTTGCGAAATTGTCAGGAAATGCTGGCACCGATGCGTCCACGGTAACGTCATCTATATCTACGCAGTTTCCCGAAAGGAGACACCAGATTGAGAGTTGATTGGCTACTTCCCATGGGGCTGGCAGCGACCAGTGCGCTGGTTTATACCCTGCCTGCCGAAGCGACCCAGTTGCGTTTCTGGCGATTTGACCAGCAGCGCAATCAGTTGGTTTTTAACACCGACTCGCCCGTGCAGCCCCGCGCCCAAATGGTCTTTAACCCGACCCGAGTCGTGATTGACTTGCCGGGGACAACCCTGGGCCGTCCTCCCCAGCGGCAAGCGGTCGGGGGCGCAATTCGGGAAGTGCGATCGGGCCAATTTGACGCCCAAACGGCCCGCCTGGTGATTGAACTAGCCCCCGGCTATACCCTGGATCCTCGGGCGGTCGAAGTGCGCGGCCTCAGAAGTAATGAATGGGTGGTGCAGTTGCCCCAACCCCAGGCATCTGGTGGTGCCACGACTAGCCCCAGCGGCAACTCCGTCACGGGCGAATATTCAACCAATGGGGCCATGACGTTTCTGTCTGGAGTGGTGACCACCGCCGATGGCTTCTTTATCCGCACCAGCGGCGAAATTCCGACCATTAACTTAGAGCGGACAGGCCAACCGGGCGGCGAACGGCAAATTATTCTTGACCTCTTTGATAGCTCTATTTCGCCCTTTTTGAAAGCCGAAGCGTTGCCCAACAGCCGGTACAGCGTCAGTCGTTGGGATATTACCCAAGACCCCCAGCGCAACGTGACGCGGGTTGTGATGACTCTAGGGCCGGGCAGCCCCGACTGGGAAGTCACTCCCACTAATATTGGTACGCAAACTGGCATTGTGCTGGTGCCGCCCAGTGGCGTCTCCATTAGCGCGATTCCTGATAATCCGACTCAGGGCAATCCGCAGATCGCAGTGCCCCCCACGGCCCAACCACCGTCTAACCCAAGGCCGCAACCCAATCTGCCACCGCAGCCGACCACACCCACGTTTCCGCCTGTGGTGAATAATGTCCGGGTTCGAGTGGCGATCGATCCCGGACATGGAGGACGCGATCCGGGGGCCGTGGGCATTGGCGGCCTACAAGAAAAGAACGTCGTTTTTCCGGTGTCGCAGCGGGTGGCGCAGTTGCTGCGGGAAGCGGGGGTCGATGTCGTGATGACCCGCACTTCCGATGTCACGCTGGATTTAGAACCCCGCGCCGCCATTGCCAATAACGCCAACGCCACAGTCTTTTTGAGCATTCACGCCAACGCGATTAGTATGAGTCGCCCGGATGTGAACGGTGTCGAGACTTACTACTACTCCGCAGCGGGGCAGCAGCTAGCGAGCATTATTCATGCGAATGTGCTGCCGGCTTCGGGATTTGGCGATCGCGGCGTCAAGCAAGCTCGCTTTTATGTCCTGCGCAATACTGCCATGCCCGCTGCCCTGCTGGAACTAGGGTTTGTCACGGGCGCGAACGACGCCCCCAAACTCCGCGACCCCGCTTGGCAAGAAAACATTGCCCAAGCGATCACTCGCGGCCTGCTGCAATATCTGGAGCCCTATCGGCGGTAGCGATCGCGCCTCCCTATTTCTGACTCCGCTACACTAGGGACACGCTGAGTGGTGTTTGCCCATGTCTGCCTCTCCCCTTGAAATCCAGCAGCCGTCACCAGAGCAG
>NZ_JACSWC010000217.1 GCF_016888165.1 Halomicronema sp. CCY15110
GTGATGGGAAACCGTTTCGCTTCTAACCGCTGAGCAAAGGACTCGGCGATCGTGTCCGCTTCGAGCAGGCTGAGTTGATGCGATTCGGGTGGATCGGCCTCGCCTGCGGTGCATCTCAGGTAGTGCTCCAGAATGGCAAGCTGGCGCATATCGCCACGGCCCCAGCCCGAACCATCGACCGAGGCCGCTCCCTCGCGCTCACAAATCCACAGCTTCCGGCCATTGACCCGACCGACGTGGACAGGCTTTCCGGTCGCAACAAACCGCGAAAGATTGGCAAACTTCCACTCGTCTGTGCCACCCAGGAAAACCACGGAGGCGGACTCCGGCACATCTTCAGGGCGATGGCCGTTCTGGACGGCAAAGGCCAGAGGGATGCCCAGGTCAAGTAGCTCTGACTCCCAGCACTGCCACAACTCCAAGGTTGCTTTCGGGTCGAACGGCTGATCGGGGACGACCAACCACTCCGGCGGTTTGGAGAATGATGCCGCTGCCGCTACATGCTGGCGAAAGGCCGACTCATCCCAAAGGCGATCGCCCATCACAGCGGCAAACTTACCGTTATCGAGAGCATAGGCAAGATGCGGATAGACGGTGATAGTGCCCCCCGGCGACCAGAGATGGCCCAGCCGTTCGGGGTAGCGGCCTGCCCAATAATGAATCAGCCACTTTTTCCAATTAGCGGGAAGAATTTTCATCGCGCCCTCCTTCCCGCTTCGGATTGACGACGACCAGCTCCCAGAGAGCATTGGGCAACTGCTTAATCCGTTCAGAGATGGCCATCAAGTCAGCCGCGCCATCCAGCGTCAGATGTTCACGGATTCTGGCATCCGCCAGCAGTAGCGCATCGCCTTTGGTCGCCAGGATGCCAACGACAAGCCCTTTTAAGGGGTCCGGCAAGAAATCGTCAGTCGGCAAGATAATGACGGAGTAGCCTCGACCCTGATACTCTCTCGCCAGCTTCTCAAGCCGTTGTTTTTCCAGGTCTGTATGAAAAGTTGAGGTTTCCATTGATCACCTCTCCATAAAAAGGGCACAGCATCGAAGCGAAAGCGAGCACGACTAGAGCTTTAATCGTCAGCAGCAAGGAATGAGGCCAGCACCAGCACCGCCAGCACTAAATCACTGGTGCCCTCTTCCATCAGCACCTCAAAGGTTTGAAACCGGGCCATCACCAAGGCAACTTCTGCGGGAACGGAGACCTTCATGGATTTACCTGCTCCAAAACTTCATCGGTACGCCTGGTCTGGTCATGCCTGATGTTCTCCTCTGAATTTCCCAAGCCAGGTGCATCGAGCCGCCCCGTCTCAGGATCAACAAAGCTACGGCTGCGGGCATCAATAATTTCTTGAGGAGAAGGATCAGCCGTTCTCAGGTGCTTCACAAAGTCATCCCCGGCCAGCGGTGCCTGATTCCATAGATCGAGGGCATTCGCCAGCGCAGCCTGAGACAAGGGTTGCCCAAATTTTTCTACAGCTTTTTGCTGGATGCCCTGCTCGGCTTTGCGAAGGCGTTCGATTTGCTTGGCATCGGCTTCCTGTGGGGAAGATGCCCCGTGCTGATAGGAGAAGGCCCCCAGGTTAGCGGCACCGTTACCCGGATCGGTGTGCCCAAAGTAGGCAGGGTTCTTCGAGCAATCATCGTGCATCGTGCCCTCAGCATTGCCGATCGCGCATTTCAGCAACTCATCATCAATCAGCGATTGCAACGGCACTGCGCCCTGATTGATTTGCTCTAGCGTCTTCGGCTGTTGTCCTGTGAGTGCCCATTGCAGGAAACCTTTCTGGGGATGCTCCCGCTGTCCAGTCGCGCTATCAATCTGTTCCCAATGCAGGTGCGGCCCGGTGCTGGCTCCGGTGTTGCCAGTCGCAGCGATAACCGCGCCCCCGTGATGCAGTCCTGTGATGCATTTTGATAGGTGCATCGCCACGAAAACCTTGCCGGGAATGTCAGGGCTGGTGATTTCCGCATACTTACCCGCGCCTCCTGGCTGGTCTTTGCAGTCCACCTTGACCCGTGATGATCTGGCCGCAGGGGTATACAGAGCGGTTCCCGTAGGCGTCGGCAGGTCAACGCCATTGTGCATTCGCTCATCGCCATAGATCGGATGGATTCGCATTCCGTACCCAGAATTGACGCGAAATCCGCCGATCTCGTCCCCTACCTCGACGGGTTCCAGGGACGTGGGCGGTAGAACACCCATTTGCTCTAAAACGGGCTCTGATTCCCAAACCGTAATCGGCCCCACCTTCACCTTGACGCCATCGTGGAGCACCGTGTCCATGTGCTGATTGAGTTGGGGGACAACCATCGGTGTGAGCAGGATACCCACCAAAGCGATCGCCCCCAATTGCACCAGCAATTCAGCGCGTTCCCGGCTGCGAACAATCTGCCATTGCAGGTCAGGTGATAGCGCATCAAAGTCCGGCTTCGTTGGTTGAGGCTTACTGAGCTTCTGAACAATAGCCGCCTTAGCGATTAAGCTGAGCATCGGTTACGCCCTCCTCGTTAAAGGTCAGATCAAGGGCCAAACCTGATTCACTCACCCAGCGATAAACGCCATCGCCCAGGGCACAAGTAGGAGTCCCTAGTTGTGACAATGCAAAGGACTCTGATTTCCCGGTGATGACTTGACGGGCTTCGAGCTGGGCTTCTTTAATCTGGTTTTCGCTGGTTAGCGATTGGCATTCTTCGAGCAGTGGATCGGCAAGGTTAAACGGTTCTCGTTCGGCCCAACCATCAGTTAGCTTGGCGTACTGCGACCTGGCCCAAAACATCGGATTGTAGAAAGCCCCTTGCCCCGGTTCGAGGACATCCAGCCAAAGGGCAAGGGCGGTTAAGGGCACCATCGCCAGCAGTGCTTTGGTGCGTCGTTTCATTGGATTTTTCCGTCCTGGTAGGCATTCGTTGGCAAAGCCGCTAGCGCTACAACGGCAGCAATTTGGCTAACCCAATAGGGTTTTGAGTAGTGACGAGTCGTCAGAGCGACTGCGGCATATATCGCAGCCGTCAGCACCAACGCCTCAAAGACTAAAATGCGAGCCATTCGGCAGGTTTCGGTTTTCATCACGCTACTCCTCCACCCGCACTGCCCGGATCTTCGGTCGCGTTTCGATTTCTTCCGTCACATCGTCCTGGCCCAACATCACGTCATGGACAGAGCCCGCTAACCCCTGGCTCGGTCCGGCCAGCGTGGCGGCAATATTGCACCCGGCGACCACCGGGTTCCAGTTATCGCCAGAGCAGGACACCACATCGCCCCGTAGCAGGTTGAGGCCGCCAGAGGCACCCGCAAAGCCAAACCAGAGGGAGGCACCTGTGACTCCAAGCGTGGTCAAGGGCTTGTGCCGGAGTGATGACAACCAGGCCCGGATTGCCATCAATGCCGCCATGTTGTCGTCACCGGGAAGGATGGTATACACCGGGCGGCGCTTGCCAGTGGCATCGAAATAGCCCCCATCCCCAATCGCAGAGCGAGGGCTATTGCGTCTGGGGGTAATAATCTGGGGCTGCGTGGGGGCAAGTTGACTGCCCCCGCCAACGACTTCCCATTCCGCATCAATGATGTCGGGGTTATTGCTGTTGTTACTGCTTCTTCTGCGATTACTCATTGACCTTTCCTCTCAGAAATTAGGTGAACAAATTAGGGTGTTTCTGTTTAATTTGTAAAAGATGTTTTGCAGGTAGCCATTCGCAAAATGCCAGCTTGCACCATTCTTTCAATTTGATGGAGCGGCTACCATCTCCATACCCTTCTCCCCATACGTCATTGAAAATCTTGCGGAGGCTGTCGCATTCGACAAATAGGGAGGCAAACTCAATGAACAACAGATTGCGAGTGGGGGGGTAGGGCGGCTTCGGCGCAATGTCTTCCAGTTTTGGAAGATCTTCCATCAGGTCTTCCAGATCGCCCCGTAATCCCCGCAACGATTGTCTTCCAGTGTCTTCCAGGGTGTCTTCCAGCGTCTTCCTGACCTCTTCCTGGCTCTTCCAGTCTTCCTCAGTCGGAAGATCTGCGGAAGACGGTGTAGAAGAGTCATAAGTCGGGATAACGGCTAACAGCTTTTCTGGGTAGTGCATCCATTTTGGATAGACAACGGGCACCGTTTCAGGAGCACCTTTATCGTCATAACTGAAGCCTTTCAAATGACCTTTGAAAGCGGGCTCTGCTCTACCCGTAATTCCCCGTTTTCCGTGAATAGTGAGCACGATACACGCATCTTTTAGATCCTGAAAACCCGTCGCTTTACCCCCGCCGTTAGCGATCCCTTTGGCCTCACTGTGAGCGACTAAAATATGGTGTTCGTTCGCTTTGCGCGGTTCTGTCGCGACCGACGTAAACAACCGCTCAGCATTATTGACCTGCCCCCCGTATTGGGTGAACTCGTCCCATAGTTGGGTCAGGTGCTTAGACTGTTGGTCTTTCTCCTTGAGCCGGTTTTGATACGCCGCGATCGCCGTGCCGATCGCCTCATATTCCCCATGACTGCCAATGGGTAGGGTCAGCCAAAAGTCATCCTGATGCCCGTGGGGAGACACCAGGATGAGCTGATGCCCCATCAGCAGGTGGCGCAGATAGCACAGGGAAGCGACAAAACGAGTTTTGCCAAACCCCTGGCCCCCAACCACCAAAAGCGTTTCACATTCCATCAGTTGCAAGATCCAGGCATAGTCAGGCACATTGAGGCTGTCAAAAATCCGCTGGCGCAACGCATCAAAGCGCTGCGTGATGACAGCGGCTGCATCCTCTGGCATCGGTGCGGGCGCTGCCGCCCGTGTGCCCCCCGATGAGGCATCCCCCGCCAGTTCCCGATACAGCCACCAGACCAGCAAGCTCAAGCCAGCCGCGCCTAAACCAGCGGCAAGAGCGCGCCCAGGGCGATAGGCCGTCACCTCGACCCGTTGACCATTGGCGAATGCCGACAAATCGTTAGCGTCAAGGTTGGTGAGCGTCGGAGCACTGATCGAAACGCCCACTGACGCCACACCCAAAACAGCGGCACCCGTTAACTTGATGGCTTGGCTAATCATCGGACTGCTGAACCTCCCACGCTTTCGCTTCGGCAGATGCCCCCCGGTAGCGTTGGTACGATTCCACCAGGTTGTCGATCGCCAGTTGAGTGAGGTTGACCTCTGGCTCTGTGGGGGCAGTGGCCTCCCGTGCCAGCTCCACGGCTTCCACACGGGCGATCGCCAGCAACATGGCTTGATGATCCCGCGCCCCCCGTGCCTGCTCAATCATGGCAACGGCGTCCCGTTGGAACTGGTCGAGGGCACAGTTCACCGATTGCGAGTAACACGGCTCATTCGGGTCTGTGACCTGCCGTTGGGCTTCGAGTCGGTAACGCTGGGCTTCCTGGCTGAGTAACTGTTGCTCGAACTGCTCTAGCTGCTCAGTGGACTGAAACACCGTGTTCGCGTGACTGTCCTGCGCTCCCGTCACGATGGCATTCTTGTCGAGTTGCGCGGTGGGCTCCGCTTCGTACACGTCAGTCTCAGGAGCGCTGCTGAGCAGGGCCAAGCCGACCCCCAGCAAACAAACCACGCCGCTGGTCGCGCCTACAACCACCTTGGGGTTGCGCGTGTATTGCCGCCAGCCCGTCTGCTTGAGTTGACCTGGCTCATTCAGGTTGAGGTTTAAGGCTTGTCTTTGTGCTTGCGCTTGTCTTTCTTCCATGATGTGGATGCTCCTGAAATTAAAGGGTTTACCGATCGCGGCGGTTGTTGAGGGCTTTGACTACTGCCAGGGCCAGCAAGGTGAGGCCGTAGGCCCAGGCGAGGGCGTGAATCACAGGCGCGAGCCACCTCAGCACCACCAGACCAGCAGAGATTAAAAAAGCAGCGGCGATGCCCTGTCCGGCAATCAGGGCCGGGGAAGCGTCGTATAAATAGCGAACAAACCAGCTCCAGCCGTCCCAGGCATCCAGGGCGCGATATTTGAGGTCGAGCCACTTGCGCCAGAACCAATGCTTGAGGTCAATGCGTTGAATGCGTAAGGCAAGGGGGAGTCGCATGGTGATTGGGGTTCCGGTGGTTCAGTTGCGAAAGGAGGATTCGTCCGCGATCGCTTTGATTAATTGCCGTCCGATGTCCAGCAAGGTTTTGCCCTGATAGTCCAATCCGCGATAGCTGGCTTCGTAGATGGCGAGATGGTCATTGCGCTCGATGACGATGCCAGCCTCAGAAAACAGGGCATTGAGCCCATCGAGCGTGAGCGATCGGTTGTTGCTTTGCTGGGAAGTAGTCGGCATAGGCTTAGCCCTGCGTGGGGGTGTTCAGGGGGTCGATGGCGGGATTAAGGGCATCGGTAGGGGGCTACCCGGTGGCCTCTTGCTGGCCCTCAGCGAGGCCGTGCTCTTTGATGACCAGGCGTTGGGGAGTGATGCTGACGGGGCGTAGGGCGAGGCGTGGAGAGCGTTGTGGTTGGCATAGGGTGCTCCTGTGAGTGAGGGGTTAGTGAGCTGCAATCGCAGGCTTGGGCAAGCTCAAATCGTGCGGGGAATCGTCGGCTTGCTCGCCCAGAAAGCGGGGGGAGTAGCCGGTTCCTAAGAGGCGCTGAAATTCCGTGATCGCATCTTCTAGCGCTGAGCGGCCATAAAGGCGCGGGGGCAGGGATTCAGTAATGACCCAGAAGCGTTGGTATTGCTGGGTGATTGCGGTGGTGGTAGGCATAGCATCAGTTCTCAGGTGGGGTCATAGATAGCGTGATGGCCCCGGCAATACCTGCGATGCCCATGCTGGTGCTCAGCAGAGCGATATCGCTGGCGCGGTTTTTGTGGGCTTCACTACCGGCGATGAGGCCCGCCACGCCAGAGCCGAGGATGCCAAAAATGCCGCTGGCGATGGCGATTCCAGCCAGAGCCGATAGGGTTGGTCGCAGGGGTTTACGCAGGTGCATCAGAGTTGGCTCCGTGAGGGGACGGGTAGCCCAGTACAGCAGCGATCGCGGCGGTGCGTCCGTGCTGTTGGACTAAAGCGTTGCCCACAGCGTCCAGGCCGTGTTGCTCTACTAAGGCTTGCAGGGTGGCCTCAAGGTCGAGGGTTTGGGTGGCTTGGGGTTCGGAGGTTGTTGTTGTCATGGTTTTGTGGGGTAGACAGCAGAAAGGGGAGCGCGATCGCGAGGGCGATCGCACTTAGCAAAAGAGACAGTCCTAGGGGGCGTTTGCGCTTTGAGGGGCGTTGTGAGACTTTGGGCCACTAACTGCTCCCATTTCAGCTAGAGCGTTAGATTTAAGCGCTTCCACGGTCAAGTCAATCTCGGCTAAGGCTTGCTTGACTTTTGCCCTTCCATATCGAGTAAACAGTTCGTCGAGGTTGCCAACTTGAGCGGCAATGTCCTCTTGAATTTTCGCCAAGTCTTGCTGAGCTGCACCTTCGTCAAACTCGGAAAACCGCGTCGTAATCGCGGTTGAGCGGCGTCTGACCAGTGACCCTCCTCTTAGAACGCTCGTATAGTCGCCGTTTTCGCCCATTGACTGGGTGGACTGGCTAGGGTCAGTCAAGGGGTATTCCAGAGAGGGATTCGCCTGAAAAACTGCCTTGACATAACCGAAGCGATCGCCCTTTTGGATAAAACGGGCTGCCTTTCTTAATTGCTCAAGGCCATACTCTGTGAGGCTTCCATTAGGCTCTGTCACAAGCGATGGCTGGTTTTTGAACGCATCCAACACCAGTTTTTTGTAAATCTTGATTGATGACTCAGACTTACCGAGTACTTGGCTAGCTTGCGCGATGCTGTAAGTCTTGCCCTGCAGTTCTTCCATTGATTTACCTGCACCAAAATTCTCATCTTCACAATTAGGGGGTCAATAGCCAGTTAATGCCTAGTCATTATCCAGTCATTGACTAGTCCTTGACACATCATGCATGACCTGTCATTAATGTGTCAAGGACTAGTCAATGACAAAGCATGTAAACTTGACTCAACAGAGTGAATACTGGTGAGTCATCCCAATGGATTGGAAAAGCATGGAATTACCCAAACCCAAAAATCCAAGGCCACAGGTTGGCGAGCTAGGACTTTATGACTACTGGAGACTGGTAGTGGCATCCAAGTTAGTCAAGAAGTCTGTGGCTGCAATGTTACAGACCGCTGTGATTACCTATCTGGAGCGCAATTGGGAGAAGCATGAGACGCGACTCACCTTAGAAGCGAACGAAAAAGGGATTGCACCAGAAGAAATGTTCTTGCGGTACGTCAATGAAGACGTTGATAAATAGCTAATTGCTGGCAAGCTCTAGCGGTTTGACTGTTGATGTGGATACAGGTCCACTAATACAGGTCGTTTCTCGTATATTCGATTATCACTCCTGAACTGTTGGGAGTTGAATTGTCTTGTCTAAATCGAAGGAGATCAAGCTTGCAAGTCTAAGTAGCAGAGACAGCCACACATCAAATCGCAGAAGATCTCTTGAAAGAAGTCATCACATCTTTAGATAGGAGTAACATCATGAATGAATCCGCTGTAAACAAAGCGCTATCAGCTATTTTGACCACCCTGGGAGTGCCCGAAATAGCATTACATCAAGAAGCACTCGCGGCCTACCAATCAGATGATGCCGACAAGCTGCGATTACTCGCCGCAACCAATCTAGGGGATCACTTTTGCCGCAGTTTGGGTTATGCCGTCTCTGCGAAAACCAAACCAGGGCTACCGACTGTAGCCGTCGTACTGGCTGAAGCAGCTAGGGCTGCCGCTGACTTTGCGCGTGAAAGAGAGATGCAGAAGTTGAGCAAAGCGATCGCGGACGCTCTCGAATCTCAATCCGATATGGCAACCGCTTGATGGAGCAGGGGTTTTACAGAGTGTCGTGAATGACAGACTTGTCCCTATCGAATCTGCTTGAGTAAGGGCAGCCGACAGAGCAACATCTGGACCGCATGAGCGATCGCATGAAGCAGATAGCCGCTGTTTTGCCAGCGGAACGGTTTCAGCAAGCAGAAGAATTCAACGAGTTAAGCAACGCGATCGCAGTCATTAACCTCACTGGTAAAACGACAAATCGCTTGCCAATGCCCCCACCGACTGTAAAGAGATGCGGCATCTACAGAAGGCCAATCAGCGCGATCCTGATGAGTTTCAAGCCGCAGTCCAAATTTAGTTAGACCGAACGTCTTAAGGACGAAAGCGATTGCTGATAGGCAGTTGACCTATCGGCGAGACGACAAGATTTTGAACCAACAACAATACCTCACCTAGTCATCACCCAGGCAGCGGGTGAGGCTCCTGTTGCAGTGCCATTTCCCATGACCTTTCGAGTCGCCAGCGGCGGGCTCACTCTTTCACCTACCGATCAATAAGGGAGATCTATTCATGAACATCACGCAGCTAATCTTTTTACGTCCCCGACGAGAGACACCGCAGTCTTATAAAGATGAGGGACACTCCCTCGAAATCGGCCTGATTCCCTTGCAGAGAAGGGACTCTCGCCGTTGGGATGACGAGGTATGGCACGTTGCTCACATTGAAACTTACTCATCCTTGACAGCCACAAACAATACCTTCCGTGTGGCGGTGTTGACGCCTGATGGCACGATCGCCGAGCCAATGCCGCTGCGAGTTGGAGATCATCGCTTGATGTATCTCTGCATCAGCAGCGAAGACTTCGCGCTGGCTTGGCCTGAACCTGCCGAGTGCTTGCCCGAAATCGGTGGTGAAGCACCTCCATTGGAAGGCTGGCAGGTAGATCGGCTGCAAGAGTTTGAAAGCGATCGCGCCGAGGCACTTTACGATCGCGTCCTCGTTTGTTGGTGCATTCCAATCAGTGCTGAATCAGATGCCACAGCGGCCTGAACCCGACGCTGGGCTATCACCACATTCCCAAAATTCTTATTGTGGACTGATTCTCTTCACCTTCAACCTGTTCCACTTCACACCATTGACCAACCCTTTTCCAATTCAATAACCGGAGTCTAGCCATGAAGGGTGCTAACAGCACCGCCCAATCGTTCAATTTGGGAGGTCTCCAATGGTCATTGGCAGAGGTACACCAGTTTTTGGCCGAGCATTTCCAGAGGCGCAATCGCATCTGGAAGCGGCATGAGCATCAGTTGATGACGTACCTTTACCACTCGCAGGTGGCGTCACTGGCTTCCAAATGACTGTTAGGGAACAAATCGGGCGGTTTTTATTAGGAATGTACCCTAACAATCTCATTTGTGGTCGTCTAATAGGGTTCTGACCTATCTGTCACACTCTGAATCCTTCATCACTGGCATTAGATTGACAAGCCCTTTACCAGTTTCCATTCAATTGGTTTCTCTAACAAGTAGAGACTAAAATTGGCGCTGGTCGGTCTGAGCGATTGCTTCTGGGTTTCCATTCAATTGGTTTCTCTAACAAGTAGAGACCGTCAAGCGGTTTGACCCTGACGGCAGTAGCTATATCGAGTTTCCATTCAATTGGTTTCTCTAACAAGTAGAGACACGTCAAGATTTAGGAACCGTTTGGGTAGAAATTCCTGTTTCCATTCAATTGGTTTCTCTAACAAGTAGAGACTCCTTAGTACAGGGCCAATCTTGCAGTGCGGGCTCGTTTCCATTCAATTGGTTTCTCTAACAAGTAGAGACTATGAAATTTCCCTTTATAACAACGAGTTAATTTCCGTTTCCATTCAATTGGTTTCTCTAACAAGTAGAGACTTACCTAAATTCCCTAGAAGATTCTGAACCGAAGGGGTTTCCATTCAATTGGTTTCTCTAACAAGTAGAGACCCAAGCAGGTCAACTGACTGGCAAGGCATCGGTATCTCGTCGTTTCCATTCAATTGATTTCTCTAACAAGTAGAGACCATGCCTATTATTCCGCTAACGCAAAAGAAAGTTAAAGGTTTCCATTCAATTGGTTTCTCTAACAAGTAGAGACTCGTTGGGTAATCGGAGACGCAAGCAGTTTATCTAGGTTTCCATTCAATTGGTTTCTCTAACAAGTAGAGACCTGAGAGCGGTTCGCGCCGCCTGCGATTATCTGGGAAGTTTCCATTCAATTGGTTTCTCTAACAAGTAGAGACTCACCTCGTTACTGTGTGACCTCGCTGGCCCGGTGGAGTTTCCATTCAATTGGTTTCTCTAACAAGTAGAGACGTCTTGGGTTTCACTACTTCGCTATTATTCCACTTAGTTTCCATTCAATTGGTTTCTCTAACAAGTAGAGACCTACAGCCAAAGACAAGCAGCGAGAGTCCGTTGAGGAGTTTCCATTCAATTGGTTTCTCTAACAAGTAGAGACACAAGTGCTGATCCGCCACATGGCTAAATTTCTGAATCAGTTTCCATTCAATTGGTTTCTCTAACAAGTAGAGACTGAGGAGGAAGTTGGCTATAAGCTAAACCCGAAAACCATTTGTTTCCATTCAATTGGTTTCTCTAACAAGTAGAGACTTGAGCATACGTTGCAGGCGCTGGAGATTGATCACAAGTTTCCATTCAATTGGTTTCTCTAACAAGTAGAGACGGATCTTTATGCTTGCTGGAGCCACAATAGGCATTTTTGTTTCCATTCAATTGGTTTCTCTAACAAGTAGAGACTCCCGAACATCTAAAATACTGGCGAACTGCTATTAAGCAAGTTTCCATTCAATTGGTTTCTCTAACAAGTAGAGACATGTGCCAAAATCATCGACGGTTGAATCAGGCGATGTGAGTTTCCATTCAATTGGTTTCTCTAACAAGTAGAGACTTAGCAAAGGAGAACGACGATGAACCCATACACACCAAGTTTCCATTCAATTGGTTTCTCTAACAAGTAGAGACTCCAAAAAACCCGTCAGTTTCTCGTGAACGATGCAAGGGTTTCCATTCAATTGGTTTCTCTAACAAGTAGAGACTTCACTTTCTTACCGAGATTGCCATAAACATTTCCGGTTTCCATTCAATTGGTTTCTCTAACAAGTAGAGACAGGAATTGTCAGAACTGGCTAAAGAGATTTACGGTAAAGTTTCCATTCAATTGGTTTCTCTAACAAGTAGAGACGCTAGACGAAGATTTACTTGATTATGGCGTTGATGTGTTTCCATTCAATTGGTTTCTCTAACAAGTAGAGACACTATCACAGAGTCAGGCGTAATGTCGGGGTTCAGTTTCCATTCAATTGGTTTCTCTAACAAGTAGAGACCGAAAACTGCGATTGGAATACGGCCCGTCAGCCCCAGTTTCCATTCAATTGGTTTCTCTAACAAGTAGAGACAATTACGGAAAAGACTGCTATTGCTTTGATGCGCCCAGAAGTTTCCATTCAATTGGTTTCTCTAACAAGTAGAGACCTATAATCGTGAGCTATTGATCGACTGGTATCAAAACCAGGTTTCCATTCAATTGGTTTCTCTAACAAGTAGAGACAGTACGTGCCCGCCGGTACCGGCACCCAGTTCCAGCCGTTTCCATTCAATTGATTTCTCTAACAAGTAGAGACCCATCTGGCGCTGGAATATCAGCAAGAAACGGAGCGGCGTTTCCATTCAATTGGTTTCTCTAACAAGTAGAGACGGATTCGAGTTTGTCGATCAGATTGTCTGTGAGGGTGAGTTTCCATTCAATTGGTTTCTCTAACAAGTAGAGACCCGCGCAGACTTCGACAAAAAGTATCAATCGATGGGTTTCCATTCAATTGGTTTCTCTAACAAGTAGAGACTTGAACTTTGCTTGGCAGAATCTAGCCTAGACATCCTCAGTGAGTTTCCATTCAATTGGTTTCTCTAACAAGTAGAGACTTGTAAAAGTCCTGCTGCAGTAGCTAAAGAAGCTCCGTTTCCATTCAATTGGTTTCTCTAACAAGTAGAGACTTCAAATACCTCCACCGAAAAAGAGCGCAATCAAGAGTTTCCATTCAATTGGTTTCTCTAACAAGTAGAGACGTAAATGCCCACGCTTCTATCCAGCCTCAACTAGAAACGTTTCCATTCAATTGGTTTCTCTAACAAGTAGAGACCCCTGCAATACTATTTCACTCAGAAGAACGTCGAAGTGTTTCCATTCAATTGGTTTCTCTAACAAGTAGAGACTGATGATACCCGGTGGAGTGCCACGATTCGACTAGTTTCCATTCAATTGGTTTCTCTAACAAGTAGAGACATGGCGTCTTGTTGCCCCATGCGGAAGTCTCAAGCCTTGAGTTTCCATTCAATTGGTTTCTCTAACAAGTAGAGACTTTTCTATAAATTTTTCGACACTGAGGTTATACAACGAGTTTCCATTCAATTGGTTTCTCTAACAAGTAGAGACCTACGAACTGCAACACACCCGCGAATGCCTCCAGCAGTTTCCATTCAATTGGTTTCTCTAACAAGTAGAGACCTTGTAGCAGTGTTAATCTTGTGGTTAATTACACTAATGTTTCCATTCAATTGGTTTCTCTAACAAGTAGAGACTGGGCCGGATGGATGGCAAATACTTGATTGAGCAGGTGAGTTTCCATTCAATTGGTTTCTCTAACAAGTAGAGACTCGATAATTTTCCTGGTGCCCAGTTGACCGCCAACGGTTTCCATTCAATTGGTTTCTCTAACAAGTAGAGACTTATAACAAAGGTAAATATACGCTTCGGGAATATCAAAGTTTCCATTCAATTGGTTTCTCTAACAAGTAGAGACTTGAGGGTTTAGTCCCCGATGTACTTACTGAGATTCAGTTTCCATTCAATTGGTTTCTCTAACAAGTAGAGACACAAAATCATGAAGGAACCTCGGGATTGCGGTACGTTTCCATTCAATTGGTTTCTCTAACAAGTAGAGACGCGGCTTAGGTGGTGGCGGTACCGCAGATGTCTCTAAGTTTCCATTCAATTGGTTTCTCTAACAAGTAGAGACCGAACGGCGATTTGTCGCTAACTGACGACGCCACGATGTTTCCATTCAATTGGTTTCTCTAACAAGTAGAGACTTGTTGGGCGATGGGGACAGCGGGGCGTAAAACAAGTCCGCGTTTCCATTCAATTGGTTTCTCTAACAAGTAGAGACGCGTAGCAATTTTGCAAGCGCCGATCGCGCAGGGGTTTCCATTCAATTGGTTTCTCTAACAAGTAGAGACGCGGAAGCTCTTCACGGGCTCTTGAGATTTATATAGAGTTTCCATTCAATTGGTTTCTCTAACAAGTAGAGACTTCCAAACGGCGGCATTTTATCGGTTTCTTTTTACAAGTTTCCATTCAATTGGTTTCTCTAACAAGTAGAGACGACGCTGACCGAGCAGCGTTGTGCGGTTTTTATCGTGAGTTTCCATTCAATTGGTTTCTCTAACAAGTAGAGACTTACGCGGAATAAGTACCGACCATCAGTGGCGGCATTAGTTTCCATTCAATTGGTTTCTCTAACAAGTAGAGACCTCGTGTTTAGGAGGTCTTGAGACCGCCAAGGTTACTCAGTTTCCATTCAATTGGTTTCTCTAACAAGTAGAGACCCAAAAAGAACCGCCGCCGCCATCGTCGCATCTGTAGTTTCCATTCAATTGGTTTCTCTAACAAGTAGAGACATAAAGCATTTTTCATCGCCCCTTTTGATTTGACTATGTTTCCATTCAATTGGTTTCTCTAACAAGTAGAGACTTGACCTGGGCACCGCGAGACAGTTCAATGCGTTTCGAGTTTCCATTCAATTGGTTTCTCTAACAAGTAGAGACTTGACGTTTCTCAATACCTGAGATTCTAACCTCAAGTTTCCATTCAATTGGTTTCTCTAACAAGTAGAGACCCAAGACGCGCAAAGGGTTGTGGGAACATCTAACCGAAGTTTCCATTCAATTGGTTTCTCTAACAAGTAGAGACAAAGTAATGCCTGACAAACCCCACACCAAATCAGGTGTTTCCATTCAATTGGTTTCTCTAACAAGTAGAGACATAACGGGCAGTTGCAAGCGGCGATTTCTCAGGAGTTTCCATTCAATTGGTTTCTCTAACAAGTAGAGACCAAGAAGCCAGTCGCTTCGATCACCTAATCATTTACAGTTTCCATTCAATTGGTTTCTCTAACAAGTAGAGACTCGTCTAGCGTGGCTTCGCTATTCAGATAGACCGTGAGGTTTCCATTCAATTGGTTTCTCTAACAAGTAGAGACGTCGCTTCTTTCCAGCTTTGCAGAGTTTGCGTCAAGTTTCCATTCAATTGGTTTCTCTAACAAGTAGAGACTAATTATTAAATAGGGTACCACTGGTTAAAGTACTGGTTTCCATTCAATTGGTTTCTCTAACAAGTAGAGACTCACCGTTGATGGTGATCCGTATCGCATCGACTTTTCGTTTCCATTCAATTGGTTTCTCTAACAAGTAGAGACGGCCTCTATTGTAACCTAGTGAGGCCAAGGGGTACAGCGGCGCATTGCGAGGAACCGCCCAAGGTCGGCTGCTGGGGGCAGTAGCCGACTATCTTAAGCTGACGAAAAGCAGATAGGGCAAAGGATCGAGCCATTCAACGTAAACTCAACTAAAGCTGGGGGGCAAGTAATCCATCGCAGACACGATCAAGACTGATCAAATGATGGTCGAGGCAGGAAATTCAGTGAGCGGAGAACCACACCAAATTTCGATCTGTTCGACTGTGTGCCCAGAGATAGGATAAACCCGAAAACCATCCTCTTCAGGATCGATTAACTTGAGCAAGCGCTGCCGCATTTCCCGATACTTTTTGGCCGGAAGTCGGCATTCAAACACACTGTATTGCACCCGCCGACCATAGCCTTCCAAAATATCAGACACCTTTTTGCGACGACGATTGCAGGGAATGTCATAGGTTACCAAATACAACAACATATGCGCCCCCAATTAACGAATGCGATAAGCAGCATAGGTATCATCAGGCCGTTGTAAGCAACGGATAAACGCCTTGATCTGTTGTTTGAGCAACGCCCAGCGGACATCTTCACCATTCTCGGTTTGCACCGTTTCGTGCATTCGGGTCAAAAACGCCTGCAAATATCGCCGCCGCCCCGAATGATTGAGGTAGCAGGCATCAGGCTGGAAATCAAAATCTTCCTCCACTTTGAGAATGTGATGATTGACCAAATACAGCATGAGCGAATCGACAATGGGAGCGCGAAACTGCTCTAACAAATCAGACGCCAGGGCCGGATGGCGGGGTGAGGGCTGATGCAGACAAGCCCGGTAAGCATCTAACCCTTGATTTTCGATCGCAAACAGCACATGACTCCACAACACCTGGTAACCAAAACTCAGCACCGCATTGACCGGATCTTTGGGCGGTCGCCGCGATCGCTCAGTAAAGGTAAAGTCGGAGTTAGTCAGACAGCGCCCCAGCGCCGGAAAATAAGCCGCTGCCCCCGCCCCCTCAAACCCCAATACTTGAGGAATCGTCTGCGCGGTCAAAGCCCGTTCAGCCAATTCATCTAAACTGGCGATCGCCGAGGCGAGGTCGGCTTGTGGTAGACGACGTTGCTGGCGTTGTAGCAGCACCCGAGAGTTAAGGAGTTTGGCCCCCACCAGTTGCTGCGCTACCCGGAGCCGGGCCGCCTCTGGTAAGACATATTGCAGCTCGACCAGCGCATAAGCCGCCTGGTCAACGGGCATGAGCCGACCGTAGCAGCGCCCCATGTGAGACAAATATGCCAGTGGAATCTGCCGCTGTAAACAAGATTGAATCACCGACGTAGTGACTTGGGAACGGCCAAAAATCAGGATTTGCTCTAACAGCGGCAATTGAATGCGGTCAACCACATCCTCCCGCAGTTGGACTAAGACAGTTTCTTGGCGCAGGGTGAGTTGGCATCCCTGCTGAGAGATGTAAAGCGATCGCACGATAGCCTCCTAGTAAAATCTGCGACTTAGATTGGCCCGAGTGGGTCAACCAGACGCACACCTGAGATGGTTGGGGGCAGGGGGCTTAAGAACATTGAAGTGAGCATCGGCCCCTTGGTAGATAACAGGGGACCATGCTCAGATGGCTATGGTTAGGCAACAGTCAGGTCAGTCATGATTCCGCGAGGGGTGATGACGGTTCACCGTATAGCGGTGCGGACGGCATACATTTGTATGGAGGCTGGGCCGATGCTTTAATCAATCCTTGGTTTTGCCAAGGCGTTTGCCTGCTTAAAGACAAGCCCCTTCGCCTCTAAACCCTAATCCCCTCTCCTAGGCGATCGCCCAAGGGGCATTCGCTTGGGCGAGGGGGGTGGCAGGTACAAGAGTTATCGTCCTAATTTAGTGAATGGATATTAGAGTTACGGCTCGTAGGTGGCGATCGCCTGTTGCAGTTGGGGATGCATTTGCATCAGCAAACTAGCTTCCGCGAGGGATGTTGCCGATTTGCCCGTCAGTAAGTTGAGACAGTTGACCATACGCCGCTGCCAGTCAGTCAGAGTCTGAATGTCGCGCCCCCAGGCCGCCAACAGTTCCCGCTCGGAGAGACCACCCAAGCGATGCGATAAGGCATTACGCTGGTTGCGATTGTCTTGACTCCAAAAGTTACGCATGTCGATGCTCTGGCCGACTGCGGGCAGGGCCGCTTCTAGGACGAGCTGCTGGTTGTACCCATTCAGGTTAATCGACGCGAGCGGTTCCCCGGTGCGACGATTTTCAAAGGCTTCGGCCAGACTGGGATAGGCTACTACAATACTTTGCTGCAACTGGGGATAACGCTGGGGTGGATAGATAATATGCTCGGGAATGTGGATCTCTAACCACAGCCAAATCGCCCCCTCAATGGCGCGAAAGCTGTGAAGCATCGCCTCCGCCGTATTTTCTTGATAAAGCCGAATGACGGCGAGTTGTGCCTGCTCGTAGGCCATCCACCAGGGGAGCTGTTCAGGCTGACCGTTAGTCGCTCCCACACTTTTGAGCCGTTGATAAAAGGTATGAAATTCACCCCGGTTCCACGCCATGCCCGCCTGAAGCCAGGTGGGCACTGCGCCAAAGTTCCCCGCATCTTGTTGAATGTAAGGTTGCAGCACCTCGGCAGCCCCAGCATAGTCATAGCGGTCTAGCAGGGTGAGGGCCTGCTGTTGCGCCCGATTCCACAAGTAGTAGGTGCCCGCAAAGGGGCCAGTGTAGTCTGAGGGAAGGCCCTGACGATTGCGATCGCGGCGCTGCTGAAATTCAAAAAACTGGATGCGATCGCCGTAACGGCTCAGGCCCGAAATGCGTCCCGACTCAGAGGTTTGGCCGACGCCCCCTTTAATGCAGAGCCAGATAGGAGCGGTGCTGTCGGCATTCACGAGGGTGGGCCAAGTACGCTGCCACCAACGAAACATGGCTTCAAAGTCGCTGGGGTTGGTGCCATCAGTACCTAACCGCACAATTTCGACGTTGATGTGAGGATGCTGCTGGACAAACCAGTCTTGAAAAAGCTGGCAGGCGTAGAGGGTATCTTTATCCCGCTGGCTCACGGTGGCGGGCTGATCGGTGCCGATCAAATACACCTGATCGATGTCGGTGGCCCGGTCGCGAAAGAGCTGACCAGTGATCACAGGACGAATGCGCGATCGGTAGTCATCAATGTGCGTTGCCAGAAACTGGGTCAAATCGCGAAAGGTGAGCAGATCTTGCCCTAGGTCGGCAAGCACTTCGGCCTGCTCGCCGATAAAGGTGCCCCGGAGCTGGTCGTCGCCGATGTTGTACCAGTCGCCAGACTGGGTTTGGAACATTAGGTCGCGGGTGCCGATCGTGGCAATCAGGGTGGCAGGCATGGGCAAGACGAAGAATAGCGGGATTCCGAGAGGGGGATGGGAGACGGGGGGAAGCCGGGGGCGATCGCTAGGCTTGCAGTTGCTCGATACCCCAATGGTAAAGGTCTTGGAGGAGGGAGCGATCGGGCATGGGGCGATCGGGCGGGCAGAATTGTTGAAGGAAATCCTCAGCTCGTTGATAAAACGTGTCTGGATTTAAGTCGGATTCATCAATCTCCAGCCACTTACCAAAATCAGCCGGAGCAATAGCTTCATTACGGTGAACAACGTCATTACGAGCATCATTCATTGACTCTAGTTTTTTAATGATTGGATCCTTTTCAGGAAGTTGGCATTTCAACCGCCATCCTTGACGTAGATCCCAAAAAGTAGCCTTGTATTTCTTGACGCCCCAATTGCATTTGTTTTCTGGTGGTGTCACATAGCCTTGACTGATCCAGTCTTCGTATCGATAACACCAGAAAAGTAACCGCTCTATCACTTGCACAAATTGGAGAAAAGCTGAGGTGTAGCTTTGGCGGTTTAGGTTGATATGGATTAGTAAACGTGATTCCCAAATGCTAAGATAGCGCCCTTCTGGAGTCTGCTTATCGATAGGTTTGCAGAGAATCTCAATATCCTTCAGCCACTGCCTACGGATGTCAGAATCAACATTGCGCTTTGTGGTTGACTGGTTGAGCCAGTCCTGTAACTTTTTGAGCGCATCTTGCAGTTGCCAGTTGATTGCTAAGGCTAGGTGTCCAGCGAGGTCATAAACGGCCTGGTAGCGATCGCGGTGGGCCGATAGCCAAACCCTAGCCTCAGCAAAATCCCCTCGTTCCCAAGCAGAGAGAATTCGCTCTCGCTCGACAGGCCAAAAATACTCTCCCAAATTCACCGTATTAAATCCAGTTGCCATCCGGGTTTGGCTGAGTTTTGCATCTGCATCTGTAACCTCAAACAGCGGATTAGGTTCAATTGGAATCACCTGCTCAACCGTGCATTGCCGCATCAAAGCAGCCGCACAAATTTCTAAACTGTTAGCAATTTGAGGCGCTGACCCTTTGGTTTGAATTTGGAGGGTCAGGGGTTCATCCACTGTGGTATCTAAAAACTTGAGAGCATAGGTCACTAAAAAGCCTTGTAGATGCTGTTGAATGGCGGCAACTTGATTGACCGCTACAACGGGATTCCAGACTTGAATTTGCAAGTCAGGGTAGGACTGTTGCAGTTTGCCCGCCATGAGTTTGGCAAGCCAACAGGTATCGCCCCGTCGAAAACTCCAGGCAGTTCCTTCCAGCTGATCGGTGCCCCATAAAATGACTTCTGTTAAACCATTTTGAATTTGCGATTCTATAATCCCTTCGTCCATTGGTAAGACGACGGCGCTAAAGTCTTGCCGTTGTTCACAGTAGCGATAGATCAGTTCTCCCAGGTGACGAGCTGCCCAGCGATATTCGGGTTTGGCCTCAGGGCTGTGGTAGCCGCGCTGGTGGTCAAATTCAGCGTAAAGTTGGTCAATATGGGGTGGGTAGCCGCGATCACCATCGGCTCCCAGACTCCGCACAATACCATCTTGACAACGCCAGCCGACTTGGCGGGTACCTACGGTGATTATTAAAGTCTGCATGATATATCTACTGCTCGTCTAAAATACGCTGAACATAGTGCAGCACTTGCTCCGCGATCTCGATCCCTTTTTGAGCATCAGTCATAGAAATATTGCGAAGCTCACCATAATCTGCAATTTGGCGCAGTTCTGCTAACCAGTTGAGATCACGCCCAAGGTCTCTCGGTAGCTGCCCTGTTTTGACAAAGTTTAAGTTGATTGCCCTTAATACACCCGCATGGCTGCCAAAGCTCAGGTTTTTAGAAAGCAGTAGCGCTGTAGCGGCATGAAAGGCTGCATAGTAAGCGCGTGATGCGGCATCATTGGGAAACCCCGATGTTAAAAGAATCTTCGCAGCCTGCAAGGTGGAAACTCCCCGCTCTAGGTTGGCAGTAATTTCTGCCTCAGAACTCATAGCAAAATACCTTCTTGCTGTACATTTCGATAAAGCTGAGTGGTACCTGCGGCAAACTCTGACTGACTCGCTGGTTTAACTGAAATCCAATGGCTGGATTCTAGTTGCAGGGGGTAGAGCAAATCCACTAGTGCATACAACTCTTGGAAGTAGTTAATGGGAGGCTTCAACACAACTAGCAAATCCAAATCGCTACTAGAGTGAAAGGTTTGTCGTGCAGTTGAGCCAAAGAGAATGACGGATTGGAGGCGAGAACCATAGTGTTTAGCTAGCACTTCCTTGCAGGCAGCAAGGGTTTCAGCAATGGCTGATGGAAGTGGCGGTTGAGTCGTTTTCATTGGGTTAAGGGAAGATATTCAAGGTGATCTTGGTATACTTAGAATATCCTTGATGCTCACGCGAACATGGTTGGAAGCGGGAAAGGTGAAGTAGTCTTAGGGCTTCATCCTATACCTACAGTTTTCAGATGAACCAATAACGATCTCAATCAATGTAGGCAATAGTCGTATCTCTGATTTTGCAAGGATAAGGAGCAGTATGGTCTTGCAAGAGATCAAACCCGCGACCAATCGCTATTTCAGCCTGATCAGTTCGTAGGAATCTATCATGGGCGTAGTGAGAATTAAGTTTTACTCCAAAGCCAGGATGTAAGCTTTTCATTTCTTGTTCAAAGGCATGTAAAAAATCTGGTCTCTGTACTTGATGTATATGCAATTCAAAGAGTCCATCATGTGGTGGACGAGAATATTTTTTGAATACATTAAGCAGCCATTTGATGGTGGCTATATATCCAGAATTATTATGACAGTACCGCCCCATTTGCTTGTCCAATAGAAACACATTTTCAGTACTTCTAAAGAGTGGTATTAAGATCTTCTCCTCGAAATCTTGTTGTGTCCATCCCTCCAAACTACAAAATCCCCGCAAATCGGCCCATCTCTGGAAATCTTGATTATGGTCATACACATCAATTTTGATGACTTGAGTTTCTTCAACTCCAGATAAATGATCGCCTGCACAATTAAAACAGTTCTGATCCGTAATCAAAAATTCCGGCTTTTGCGACTGGGCAATCTCAAAATACTTGTGACAGGAGACTGATGCACAGTCTAAATCCTGAGGTTCAGATGAAGTTGTCAATAGACGATTTTTTTGTTCTAAAACTCTTAGTAGTCTATTTAAATCGCTTCCTGCTTGAACTCCTTCAATGAAATTCTCTAAATCATTCCATTTCTGAGTCGATAATCTAAGTTGTTTTAAAATCTCACCTTGATCATCTATTAAAATGGTGCCAGATTTACACACATCTCTTAAGAACCGACATAAGGAATTGTACAAAGATTCTTCTTTTCCAGAAACAGGTTCAAATGCCGAGTTAAATACAACTGCTTGAAACAACATGATTAACCAAATACCTCCTCAATATCTTCTTCAAAGAAGCCATGAGGCCACTTGTCAATAAACTTACCTTTATCGTTCAGCCTCAGTTGCAAACATACTGAACCTTCTTCAGTCCGATCAACATACAACACCGCAACCTCATCTGGTTTTAGTTTGCCCTCTCGAATTCGTCGTTGTAGCCTCAGCATCAAGTGCTCACTGTGGGTCTCCACAATGAAACGATTGCCGAAATCTCTCACGGAGTCTATAAAGAGATCGCCCAGTTCAGTTTGTAGTCGGGGATGAATATGGACTTCTGGCTGCTCAATGAAAATAGTTTGATCACGGGCAAACAGACTTTGAATGATGACGGGTAGCACTTGGCTAACCCCAAAACCGACATCCAGCAAACTCACATTGGTCTTGAAAAAACTATCCACCAAGCGAATCGCATAAATATCACTGGTTTCAGTGGTATCTTGATCTTGGAATGAAACAACTTTCACCTCATGACCAATTTTGAAGGTTTCGAGGGCTTGATTCACTCTTGCTAGAAAAGACGCATCCTCAAACAAGAGGTCTGAAGATCCTTTTCCTGATTTTCCTACTTGTTTGGTCGATTTACCGCTGAACAAATAGAACCGCTCTGGATAGTCTCGCATTGGGCCTAAATACACAGACTGTCTTAGAAAACCCTGTAACAAGCCACCTGCGTAGAATGTATTTTCAATAAGAAGCTGAACGGCTCCTAGCCCCTCGTAGACTCCCATGAAAAAATGAGTGCTGATCTCTGATGATTCTTCTGATGAATTTTCCGTTGCTAAGTCAGGCAATTTTATGTTCGATTCAAAGGGGAGAAACTTGCTAACGAGTATAAAGGTACTGACCTTTACAACCTGTCTATAATCTTTGAGGGCTTGCTCCAGGGAACAGCCACTAAAATGTTGCCAAAGACTTTTGAGTGACTCAATGCTTACAATGGCTTGAGATAGTTGTTCCGCTTGATTTTGAGTCGCGATATCTTGCTGTTCAGTTTCCTTGATTTGAGCTTCATAATCTGCCTTTAATTCAGTCAGTGGTCTTTGTTCTTCGTAATGTTTAACTTGCAGTTGAACCCACTGATCCCAGATAAGCTGACCAGTTGTAAATTCAGCCATCTGCTCCCCAGTGAGGTTTTCAGGAATTTGGTTGCGCTCAAAAAATGGGGTGGGGTCAAGCTGTAAGCGATCACCTAGTTTGCGTGAAAGATTGCCTAGTTCTTCCTTTAATGGCTTTTCTACAGATTCCTGCTGAGATTTTAATGCCATTAACTGCTGATCAGCATCTTTTATCTGGTGTTCAAGCTGGTCTAGTTGTTGCTTGAGCGACTCTAGTACAACTTGACTGCTTGCCAATTGTTCAGATAGTGATAATTTTCGGGCCTCTAGTTCTTCAATCGTATTGGCTCGGTCACGACTATTAATTTGTGAGATACCGTAGTGCTCAAGAGTAATATTGAGTTGGTTGAAGACTCGGTTGGGCAAAACTAGGCTGTACTCTTGCCACCAGGTTTGCCAGAAAGAATGCTGTGGGTGAAGTTCACTCACCTTCAAGCCTTGGTCAGTTTTCTCGTAGGTGATAACGGGGTACTCATCCTGACCCAGCCAAAGCTGGACGCGCTGGAGGGCGATATCCGATCGAATGGACTCCACGGAAAACGTCAATTCCAGGGCAAGGGTGGGAAATTCCTGAAGTTGACTGTAGAGGAATTTGTAAATGCGTGAGAGCGTATCCGATAGCTCATCTAGGGCTTCGGGAGGCGTGATATCCTCTGAGTCAGCATCCAGTTGCACTTTGATAGAAACCTGGCGATCAATGTCATGTAAATGGACGAATTCTCGATAGTTCCCCAAGTCAACGAGCTTGCCCTGAGGGAGGAGGACTACACTGTCATCTTCGGCCTCCTCTATGGTTTGCTTTAACAACATCAAGGATTGGATGATGGAGCTTTTTCCAGCAGAGTTGGGGCCATAAAGCAGGGTGATCGGTCGGATTAATAGCGGGGCTGCATCGGCAAATGCCTTAAAATCTTTTAGTTGGTATTCTTTCAACATACTCATTAGTTCCACGGGAAAATTTGGGCATAGTGCCCGCGGGCTTGTCGTTGCAATTCCTTCAGATAGTGCCGACGTGGATCCTGGGTAGATCCAAATACGGTGACTACCTGATAATCGCCCAGATCGGCAATCCAGACTGGGGAAGGTTTCACACCGCCCTGCACTTGGCCACAGAGGTTGCCATCATAGTCAATCTGCCCGCGCCGATTCTGAACCTTAAAATCTTGGCTATGCAGAGTTGCTAAAGCATAGGGCTTGCCAAAATCCTCATCGCCCGCACACACCACAATGCAACTATTTGCGTCCACTGCCTCCGGCCATTGCTCCTGACTGACTCGCCCAGCTTCTAACAATTGACGCAGATTAATGGGGCGATCAGCCACTCGGCCTAACGCATCATAAAATTCCTGAAGTCTATTTTGAAAAAGGCGTTGAAATCCAGCAATATCTTCCGGCAAATTCCAGAACGTATCATTGCTGTCTGGAATCACCGTTGAGCCTCTCCACCAGGGGGCACGCTCTCGGCTTTTACGTGAGTAGCAAGGTCGCCTCGCTCCCTGGCCTAGCCCTCCTAGGTGAAACATCATCCAGGTCAAGGTTTTGAGCAGTGCTTCTAAATTTCTTCTTTGGTTGAGGGGAGCTTCTGAGGAATAGGCCAAAATCAAGCGGCCTGATTGTTCTCCACAAGGATCATGTTTACCCTGGGTATTAGGCCGAGCTTCCCGTTGCACCACCCGACCATCGGCAATTCTTACCGACACCCAGCCGCGCACCTGTTGAGGGTTAATAGCTCCAAACAACTGCCCCTCTAGCCGCTGTACCTCGCGACTGGGCAATACACCCAGGGCAAAGGCGCGAAACCAGTAGCGCAACATCGACTTAAAAGCGACTGGCCGCACTTCAGCATCAGGATTACCTCGCATTTGCCACTCATTGCGGCGATCGTTCCAATTCCACTGGGTAAACTTTTGCCGCCCATGAATGAGTTGCCCTTCTAAGGTGAAGTCCACATTCAAGAACTCATCCCCAGAGGTTTTCTGCCCTGCTCTGACTAAGTTGCCATAGCCCGTATTCACCTGGGAACCAATTCCGGCGGCTAGTCCTCGACTGAGCCATTGTTTGACTTTTGCCAGGGTTTCGTCGTCTCCCTGACGGGTAGAGCGTAGACCAATTAAAAAAGTTGCTTCATTCAGCGAATAAAAAGGATTGGGATTAGGAGAATACAGTAAGTCTCGACCAGCAGCATCCCAAGACCAAATGCTATTGGCCATGTCAACAGCTAGTCCAGCACCCTGCCCAGATTGTTGAGGCAGTGGGTAAGCATCTAGGAAAATGACCTTGCCCGATCGCTCTTCACTATTTTTACTATCCAGGTAGCCAAAATATTGGCGGGCTACCGCTTCCTCAGCCCGTTTCCAAGACAGCCCTTCTTGCTCTATGAGTTCACGAATGGCTTGAGTGCGGGCGACACCCCGGAGCGTGCTGGCGGGAATATAAGGCATTCCCAACGCATCAAAGGCCGGTAGCAAAATGCTCTCTGGCCCTCGGTGACCACCGACGCGAATGCGCCAGAGACATCTGACCTGAAATGTATTGTTTTCCCCGGCAATTAGCTTAGTGCGATTGGTCAGGGTAGTGAGGCGATCGCGGTAGTTGGCGTTCTCCTCCGCCATTTGCAGGATCTGCACTTTGGTAGCGTCTTTGGTGCCATCCTCTTTTTGGTAGGCGCGCATCCATCGCAAATACTCCACAAAGCTGGCTTCAGGAATCGGATTAGGGTTGGGGTCGGCAGGGTGCTGCAACCACGGAGAGGGAACATCGCCATTGCCACCGCAATTGCCGCTACCGCCCGCGCCGCGATTGTCTCCACTACCGCGATTACCCCCACCTACAGTAATCACCTTCTTGGGCTTACCCGATTGAGCACGGGAACCGGGTTGGTTGGTCGCTGGACTCGATTTCCCAGAACTTGGTCGCTTGGGACGTTCAAATACCATTTCCTATTTTCCTACTTCAATGCCAACGTAAACTGCTGCAGCCCAAAAGCTGAATTCTTGGGCGATCGCTAGGCCTAAACCAGTCAAGCCAAGATAGACATCCGTATCCAGATTTTTAAGCGTTTCTAATCCATCCTTGCCAGCTAGGTTTTCCTGTTCGGAGATGGCTTCTAAACATTCAAAATATTTTTTGACTACCTGCTTCTTCCCTTCTTGACTTAGGGCTGTTTCCTCAGCCTTGAGCCGCATCAATCCCCAGGTCGAAAGATAGGTATATAGCTCAACGGCTTGGTTTTTCTGTTCCTTTAGTCGAGCATCATCCTGCCCTGGCAAGGTTCTGAGTCCTTGTAATGCCTCATAGACAGGTTTACCTATCGTGCGCGGATCAAATCCCATGACTGCTCTCCTAATTCATAATTCCAGCGTTCTGACTCTCTACAGAAGACTAATTCGGGGCTAGCCAGGTTTGTACAAAACCGCGCCCAAGGCTTTCTTGCCCACCAATTTGTAAAATCTCATGGTCAGAAAGCAGAGTCTTAAAGCTCTCCTTGGCATCATCCGCCTTACCGTTAGCCTGGGAAGTAATGCCCCAAGGGAAATACATCAGGGTATCGGGGGGAATAGCCTCTTCATAGCGGAAACCACCATCCACTGTTTTGTGCTCATCGAGTTTGACTTTGACTTGTCGCCAAAGCGCCATTTGAATCAACGTGGCACAGTGTTTATCTGGCAACACCAGCACCCGTTCAATGCCCTTGGCTTCTTCAACCTGAGGGACGAAAATTTCCCAAGTATTCCAGTCTTTTAAGTCACTGGGTTTGAGAATGGCATCCTTGAGATAAACGGACTTTTGGCTATCCAGATTGGTACAGTAGTCGGTTGGGATTTCAGCTTCAATTTTGTTGAACTTTGCCCAGCGCCGCAGAAGTAGTGGGCTGCTGACCCAAATCACGCCGTGACTTAACGACGGCACTGGAACCCAGAGAATGGAAGCATCACCAATCCAGAGGTTACCTTGAACAAGCTGATTCAACTCTTTTGTTGTCGTTGTCTTATAGGCTGCGACCAGTGACGCATTCTTCTGATCATCAATCTCTGAACCAAACAAAAAAATCTGTTCCAGCTTAGCGTCAATATCTGTTTTCTCAGAAGGTTCCATCGTGGCGCGTAGTCGCCCACGAATGGAGCTAGAGGGAATGTAGGGCAAATTAGTGTGGGATTCGCGGGCAATGCCCAATAGATTTCCTTCCTGGGTCGCACCGCCTGTGTGCAAGGGAGACAAGAGATAGAGATAAACCAAGTCTTCAATCATTATTTATTCACTCCATAGGGAATCCAAAGCAGTTCGGTGTAGCCAAGCTGTCGCCATTTATAGGCTTTGTGAGTAGAGTTATCCTGATGCAGTTCCTCCGGACGTGCCAGATAATAAATACTGCCGGGAGGAGCGGCAAACACCTGGGGGGTGGGTACGCTATCATTGCCGTCTCGATGACGAGGACTGATGGGCACTGGCCGGTCAGTTGCCACACTCACCAATGGTCCCGGTGTTTGATTTTTGTTGGCAGCATGGGCTAGCTGCCACTCCCAGGGCCAAGCTCGACAGGTGGCGACGCCGTTGCGGGTACGCTCAAACACGCCAGGGGTGAGCAGATAGGCCAGCGATCGCGCCTTTTGGGGATCTTGAGTGAGCATAGCCTCTGCTGCTTGGTAGTTTTCCTTAGACTTGGCCTGTAGGGTGGCCCACTGCTCATCCAAGGTCAAGCACCGCTCAATTAAAACCCGATGCCCTTCCCCGCCTAGACGCATGGTTGCCGGAATGCCCAGGGCCTGTAATTGGGTATGGGTATCGTCGTCTAGGGCGATCGCCATACTCCAGCCCGAATGCAGCCGAATAGCATTTTCCACAAAGTAACCATCGCTGTCCTTAACGGTGCGTTGCCCAGGCTCGATAGCATTGTGGGGTCGTGATTCTACCGTCCAGGGCTGCGGGTCTATTCCTGTAGGGCATAGCCAATTTTCCTTAGTCAAGGATTTCTGTTGCAAGAGCTTTAGCACTTGGTTATAGGTCAGAAATTGTCGTAGTTTGCCGCTATCGGCTTTTTCTAGTTCTAATGGATGACCTTCCTCTGTCATGAGAGGCATAGGCATTTGCTGATCCCACATCCGCTTGGGCTGAGGCGAGAGCCAAGCTACCGGAACTAATGGGCGATCGCCCACATAGTGGAGAGGGCGGTGAAAATGCAACTGATCCTCGTAGTACAGGAATGGCCCCTTGAGGGTGATCGATTGCTTTGTTTGCAAGAAACCGCGAATGGCTCCTGCTAGGGCATGACCACTTGGCGGGAATACGCTGCCTGCCCAAGCGCGCTCACCAGGGGTAAAGGGTTTCGCATCTCGAAAAAGCAGCACATCTAGTGCGGTGAGGGTGTACCAGTACATGGAATGCTGGGAATTTTTAGACGTTTCGGATAGGTTAAGGACGGTGGCAATCATGACTCTTCTCCTGGCAGTTTGATATGGCGCTTCCGTAGGATGAATGCCGCTAATTTCAGCCAGCTCACAATCTCCTCTTGGCGCTTTGCGGGGTCATCCTTGGTCTTTTGCCACAGATGCTCTAGCCATTGGGTAAAAGCTTGCGCAAAGGTGTCCTTGACATCATCTTTGCCAGCAAAGAAGTCGCGGCGATCGCAAAAAGCGGTTACCCAAGGTTTGATAGCTGCCTCAATCGGTGCAGGGTGCTGTTGCCACACACTGGCTGCTTGCTCAAAGAGAGAAGGCTCTAGGTCATCCATTACGGTGAGGAGCGATCGCCACTGGTTAAATACATCAAACTTACTGGTGGAGATGAGCTGATTACCGTTGCCGTAGCGCACTCGCACCTGCACCGCATCTTTAAGGGGGCCGTCAGACGCTGCGTGCTTCTTGGCCTGTGCCTCGGCTTCCCAGAGGGATTCGAGAGCGATCGCCAGCGGCACTGAGTTGTGGGCAATCACCACCCCAAAGCTAATGCTGGCCTTCTGACTCATAGTGAACAGGGGGCGCTTGGGCAAGGGTGCTGTTTCTGCATCCCCTTGCCAGTGCCAATAGTCATCCCCGCTCTTGAAATATTCTTTCGAGAGAGAGCCAAAGCCTTTGTGCTGGGCAATTCGCAATTCTTCCGGATCTTTCTCACCTCTAAAGCACTGGCGAATATCCCATAGCCAGTTGTCCCACTCCCATAGGTTGGTGTAAGCCAGCACATCATCGCCACCACCGTAAATTAATCGTCCGGCATAGCGTTGTTCGGTTAGGTAAGGGACAAGCTGGTTAGAAAAATCCAGTAGCGCCCTAGAAAGCGCATTATATGTAGCTGGCCCCATCCGTTTTTTAACTTTTTTGCTGAACGCCATAAAGGCTGTCTTGAGGGCATCAGGCAAGTTACTTTGCTCTACTTTCTCCGCCAATCCTGACGGCATATATTCTCCATAAGTTTTCATATGTTTACCTTTCAGCCAGCCGTTCATGTCATCGCCATCGCCAGCGGCCAGCACATACCAATCGGCGGGAGAGTTGCTGGGATAGTGACGGTCTACTACCTGCTGCACTACTTGGCGATAGCCTCGGCGGATAGCTGCTAGGTTTTGTTGTAGTTCATGGACAATTCGCGAGTCTTGCTCGCTGCGGATGTGATCTTCCAGCTTTTGGATATCTGGACTTTCAATTTCTTCAAACAACCAGCCCGCATTGAGTAGCCTGGAATGATAAGGCTGTAGCCTTACTTGCTCATCAGCATCTATCCAAGGAATCCCCCACGATTGTCCTAGGGATTGATTCAGCCGCCCCTTTTCGGACTGAATAGCCTGATTGACCGCATGACAGGTGTTAATGAAGTGCTGTAAGTGGTCTTTTTTATCTTTATCTTTACAAGTCTTGAGATAGCCTGCTACGCCAGCAGTTAGGTCAGGATAGAAGGCAGAAATCGCATCTTCTTCGAGGCCAAATAAGTCTGCTAAGACGTGATGCAAGCCCCGTTTTAGCACTTCCGTTGCGTTGAGTTGTTCACTGCCGTCAAAAATGCCTGCGCGCTGCTGCCAAAGTTTCTTGACTGTAGTTTCTCCGACATAATCGGAGTCAGGATGCACAACTGGACCAAGACCAGAAATTGTCGATCGCCCCCCAAAGGCCGTGGGTAACACCCAATTGCGCGCATTTTTGGCTCCAGTGAGGGCTGTGCGCGTGCTGCTAAAGGCATAAGACCACCACGAACCAACGTTGACACTGAATCGCCCCTGCTTTTGCTTGAAGGCTTCCTGCAAGAAGTTCAGTTCTTCTGACGTGAATGGGGGTAAGGCTTCTGGATATTCTACCTCTGACTTTTCTGGCTGCTCTTTGTTCTTCTGGTGCTGAGGCCGTTCAACGCGATAGAGTTCAGCTAGCGTCTTCAGCCAGTCCTCAAGCTCTTGGTTGCGGTTTAGATCCAGCGCTGCCGTTTTCAGGTCATTAGCATCGTCTCCAATTGGCACTGCACTCCAGTAAGTTTGCCACTGACTATTCAGCCAACCGCCCCAGGTTTTATGGTCTTTGGTCAGGTTCGGCATCCAGCGCTTTTCGCTCTGAAGATTGTTAAACACCAGATTCCCAATCCGTAGCCATTCTTGCTTTAATACCGATTTTGCATACTGCATTGCAGCTTCCACTTTGGACTCTGGCAACAGCAACACAATGACGTTCGGGAATCCGGCAGTGAGAAGTTCCGAATGCCTCGGTTCTAGAACCCAGTTGGTAAAGTCAGTTTTCCAACCATCAAAGTTTGTATCTGGCAATCCATGCAAAAGCCAGTGATCGATTAAAGGTTGCTGAAACAGGCTGGGATATAAAATGCTATCCGGCCCATATTGCCAAGCTAGTGCCCAACATACCCGTGCTGAGAGGTAGTGCAAAATCCAGGAACCTGCCCAGAAATCTCGCATCTTGCGGCTGGCCTTAATTAATTCTTGAATAGGCGTGAAGGTGAAGGAGACCAGATGGGGTAGTTCTTTCTGACTGCCTTCGTTCCAGCGATCTAGATCTTCCGGTTTCAGGTTAAATCCGGTCAGTGTCCCTGCCAAGGCAGCGGTAATGCTGACATGATCCCAGATGGAACTGTCTGGCAAGCGCGTTTCGGCAGGCATAAATAGCAAAGATTCGTCATGGTCAAACGCTTGGCAGGTCGCCACTGGTAAACAGCGCCATAGCCACCAAAACACCTTGCGGGCATCGGTCTCTTTTTGAATGAATTCTGGTAGCAGTGTCTCTTCTAACTGAGTTAAAAAATCTCCCCGTTTAGGCTGTGTGATCTTTACATGGGCAGCGTCACTGACCTTTAACCTACGTGATTTGCCAGATAAGAGGTGTCGAGTTTCTAAACCTTCTTCGTTGTAGTTGATTGGGATGGATATGCTGCCGACGGCACCGCGATCGCTCGCCGAGGCAATATAGTCCGCCAAATGAATATGTTGCAGCGCCTTACCACCAGACTCTTCAGGATTCCAGCCGTTCTGCACCCAATCCTGCATCACTGTCAGATCACGCCAGAAGCTATTTCCCCCGCGTCCAGGATTACCGTGCAGCGCCTTTAGCACAGGGTCATGCAATAGCCCCCAGATTTTGGCTTGCCAGAAAAGTTGAGTCATGGTCGTGTGGTGCCCCCATCGCCTATGCGCGACCCGCGTCAAGTCGCAACTTTGCCCAGTATGAATAATGCGCTTCGAAAATTGGAAATCTTAATGCGAATGACGAAAATCTAGCTACCCTTGAGTTCCCAAATCGAGATGCTATTGCGTCACCAGAGACATCTCTTTAGCTGGCTTTGTAAGTGTTTATAACTAGATACAGACCTTCACGTTCTACTGGTATCAAGGTCCAAGTTTTGACAATCGCATGAAGAACCTTGTGCCTCAATGCTCCGCCCATAGAATTGAGATGTCGCTGGTTGAGACTTCACCGCATGGCCGACAACGTTCTCTGTCATATGCTCATAGGCCCTGCTGGGAGTGGTAAATCCACCCTGGCACAGCAAATGCAGCAGTGGTTTGCCCACAGTCACATCGTCTCGACTGATCGCATTCGTCGCGAGTTGTATGGCGATGAGGCGCACCAGGGCCACTGGCCCGAAATTGAAGCGATCGCCCTGCGCCAGATTCACGATGCCGTAGCAGCAGGCCGCAGCGTCATTTACGATGCCACCAATGCCCGACGCCCTTGGCGAATGGCACTACTCACCCAACTCCAACCCTTTGCCCCATGCTGGGTCGGATGGCAATTAAAGACTCCGCTAAAAACCTGCCATCAATGGAATCAACAGCGCGATCGCCAGGTGCCTACTGCTGTCATTAATGACCAGCACACCGCCTTACAACAGTTTCCACCACTCACGGCTGAGGGCTTTTGGGCGGTTTACTCCCTACCAGTCCCCCCGGCCATAGAGCAGATCGAGGCTGCCCTAAAGCGTCTGACACGGAGCCGCCAAAACCGACTGAACCGCACTCACCATCAGCAAATCACCTGGCATCGATATTCCACCCTGTTGGATTTTGACCGCCTCATGCACCTGATTAGTCTGCTAGTGCAATATCCAGGGTTGGGCGACTGGCATCACGCAGCACCAGAGAGGCTACAAACCTTAATCGGCTCCAGCGATCGCACCCTCACCACCGCCCTTGAGGAAATTGCCGTCGTGATGGCGCAGCAACGAGGAGCACTATACGCCGACGCACGACTCCTTGCCCAAGATTTAGCTTGGCTAGATACAAATGGTATCCTCAGCGTCACCCCAACTGACACGCCCCTCGCTTATCCCCCAACCCCTCACGATCCGGTCAACCCTCATCCTTATTCCGACTGGGATGCCTTTCAGCGGTTATTGCTGACCATTCGGTTTATCAGCCATCATCCGTTTCACTGGAATGCTGAACAAAAGAGTAGTCTCGACAGCCTCATAACTGAGATGCAGCGGCGAGAACTACTGATCGGTGAACATCAAGCCGCCATCCGCAAGGACTTTGAGCGGGTCCTCAAACCCTTTAGGATTTTGCCACCCTTTCGCCTACGACGTGGCTACTTTATCGGCACCGGAATCTTGACGGAATCGGAGTTACTCCAAACGGCTAGCCTACTGCAAGCCCAGGCCAAAAATATTCAAGACCCCCTCGCCCTATCGCTGCTAGACACCCTTCAGCAACGTCTCCAGCGTAGCCAGCATGACTTAGACAGTCTGTATCCCGTGCGAGCGATCGCCAATCGCATGATCATCAACCCCGATTTACTCCCAGCGGAGTCTCTAGCGCGATATCCCGAAACCATTGCAGACGATATTGAAGCCGGACAATTGCTCGAACTCAAGCGTTATAGAGGCGTTGGACGCTTTGACGATGAGCCAGACGAGTTCTTCCGAGCGTGGCCCTTACAATTGGTTTTTCGCAACATTGCCTGGTATCTCAGTTATGAACTGGCCGATGGCCCCGAAGCCGGACTACTGCAATTTGAACGGTTAGATCGCTTATTTCGCGGCCTGCCGCAACCGCAACAGCGATCGCTAAGTGCCCAACGCCATAGTCTCCAACGCCTACACCGCCTCCAGAGTGCAGGGGGGGGACTGTATCTAGGCCGCTCTGTTCAGCTACAGCAACAGTTTTTGAGTACCGATCCAGAACAGCAAAAAGCCGCTTCAACACAGGTCGAACTTTGGTGTACGGATAAAATCTTTGCCTTTATCAGTGAAGGTACTCAACGATTTCCGACAGACCAAATGCAAATGTCCGTCAGGCTGAATGGTCACCGATCTTCACACGACACCTTATTTTGTCTGCCTAAAAGTCAAGACCATCATTATCCCAATCGTCTGGTGCTGACCTTGCCGGTGTGGTCTTGTGAAGACATCGATCTGCGACGGTGGATTATTGGCTTTGGGGCTGAAGTCAAAGTCATCGCCCCTCCAGAACTCCAACAGCAGATCGTTCACATTGCCCAAAAGCTCTCCGTACTCTATCAAAACTAGCGATTTGAGCAGATTTGACGACGCCCTAGTCCAAAGCCATGGGGCATCGTTAACCGCAATGGAGGTAGATTCCATTCATGAAACATTTCTGGGCTGCACACAGACAATCTCGAAAATCGATAATTGGACCAGGGCTTTGATGCAGTATTTAGCAACTAAGACGGGAAAAATGAGGCGAGCACAAAGGCTGGCGTAAAGGACAACCATGCTGAATTGGCTGAAGCGATTATTTCAAGGCAACAGCAATCCGTCTTCAAGAAATTCTTCGGTCAGCGTTAAGCTTTCTAGCAAGGCGTCTCCACAAACCGATTGCATTCGCTCACCTCTCCCATCAACCAGACCTAGAACCCCTCCTCAATCTCCTGCGCCCGTTCCCCCGAAATCTAAAACTCGGGTTCCATCTCCGCCCCCTACGCCAACCGCTCTCTGGGTCCCGCCAGGCAAAAGTGTCAAAGTTAAAGATTATGTTATTCCCGGCGGGATGGTTTATGTCGGTACTCGCTTACAAACAGAAGGGCCGCATCCACGAGTCGATCCCTGCTTGATCAACCCACAGCTTAGAATTGCCGCCTCTCAACCTGACTATGAGGGCAGTGGAATGGGCTACTGGCCGTCTTACAGCGATATCCGCCCGGACTGCCGGGCCGCTTATCTAGAATGGCTATCCGGCGATCGCTGCGCCCCCGATGCTTGCATCGGGTACGTATTTCTCTTCTTTTACGGCCTGGAACGGCGAGTGCTCAGAGACTTCCAGGCGCTAAAGATCGATGTTTCTGAGGAACTGGCTCAAATCACGGCTGAAGTCGAGCGGCTATTGGAAATTTATAGGAGCAACGGCTCCTTTAGCAGTTACGGCTCTAGATTTTTGGAAATCTGCCAATTACTGCAAAATTTTGGGAATTGGGCAGACGTGGAGCCGCCGCTAACTCGAACCGGTTGGGAAATGCCCCTCGGCCTGAAGGTGACGCTGGGGCGCATGATTGCCGAGGGCCAGCCGATTCCTGCCGATTGGATGTGGTCCTGGTACCTTCATTCTGAACAGACTCGGTTGAGAACACCTGCTACTCGCTGTGCTGACGAGTTTCGCAAACTGCTGCGATCGCGCTACCAACAGCACTATGGCGCAGGGATGGTGATCAAGCCCAACAAACGCAAGTTAAAACTTGAATATCGTCCTGCCAGCTCTGGGTTCTTAAGCGTAAACCTCACTCATTTGCAGGGAAATCTCGGTGACCTGCCGGATATTTCGGGTCTTTCCGCTCCCCTCAATAAACTACAAACCCTGATCGACGAATGCACTGATGCCCTTGATCCCTACAGTCGCTGGCTCGGACGCAATGGCGAAAGTACTGATCCCAAGGCCGCTCTGGCCCTACTACCACCTGAATTAGTGGATGATTTAGAAGATCCCCATATCCGAAAACTGGAACAGTGGCTCGCTCAAACCCTGGGAGAAAATGAGCAGGTCGTTGTGCCCAGCCAGCAGCTTCTAGAAAAATGGTCTGCATCTTCTACGGGGAATCTGACCAAGAAAGAATCCACCACCTTAGCCAAAGCCATTGAAAATTTAGGCTATGGCATCGAACCAGATGTCAGATTTGGGGGTAAACCGCTGAAAAGTGATCACTCCATAGTGCTCTTCAAATTGCCTGGCGAAATTACGGCCGCCCCCTCTAAGGAATATACTGCTGCAATGCTGTTGCTCCATCTCGCGGCGACCGTAGCGAGTTCTGATGCCGCCATTGATGCTGCCGAACAGCAGGTTTTAGAAGCTCATTTGGAAAGCGCCCTCCACCTATCAAAGGCTGAACGGACTCGGTTAAGGGCCCATTTGACCTGGTTGCTGCAAGCAAAACTCAGTTTGCAAGGATTAAAGGCGAAGCTCAATCAGATGACTACCGATGAAAGAGCGGGGATTGCTGATTTCCTGATCAGCGTGGCTGGGGCCGATGGGTATATTAGTCCACAGGAAATCACGATGTTGACCAAGATCTATCCGCTGCTGGGTTTTGAGGCCGATGAGGTTTACAGCCACATCCACACATTCAATACAGCCTCTCCGGTGACACCAGCCACAGCTCCCGTAACGGTTAGATCCGCTGCTCAAACTGTCAGTGGCTTTGCTATTCCAGCTCCGCCAGAGGTTGAGGAAGACAGCCCAGAAAAAAGCGAGGCTCAAGATGGCTTCGGCTTCAATTTGGATTTAGCTGCCATCCAACATAAGCAGGCGGAATCCGCAAAAGTCGCTGATTTATTGGGAAACCTCTTTGAAGAGGATGAACCTGAAGCTGAAGCACCGGAGCCAGCATACGCAGCGGAATCGGAAGCTGCCATCGCCGGATTAGATGCGTTGCACTCCCAGTTGCTGCTCGCGATCGCCCAGCAAACCACCTGGCACCGGGAGGCGCTGGAAGCCAAGGCCGATGAGTTGGGACTCTTGCTGGATGGGGCTTTAGAGGTGATCAATGAAGTGGCCTTTGATGCTTGCGATGACCCGTTGACTGATGGGGAAGACCTGATCGAGATCGACACTGACGTTTTAGAACAACTACTGTCATGACTGCTGGGACCAAAATCAAAGCCAAAGACCGAGATGCCGTCATCCAATCCTTGCGGGCAGGGGTGGTACCTCGCAGCGGTCAGCACCTGATTCAAGTCGGACGGGTGCAAGAACTTGAAGCCCTGATCAAAGATGTTGATCGCATTGGCGATGGCGGCTCTGCCATCCGGTTTGTCATCGGCGAATATGGTTCCGGCAAAACCTTCTTTCTGTCTTTGGTCAGGGCGATCGCCCTGCAGAAAAAATTAGTCACAGCCCACGCTGATCTCACCCCGGATCGTCGCCTACATGCCTCGAAAGGACAGGCCCGCTCTCTTTATGCCGAGTTGATGCGCAACCTCTCAACGCGAGCCAAGCCCGATGGGGGTGCCCTCTCCAGCGTGGTCGAAAAGTTCGTCAGCTCAGCTATGACCGAGGCGCGATCGCGCGACGTCACTCCTGAGGCGATCATCCGAGAGCGATTAGAGCATCTGTCGGAGATGGTAGGCGGTTACGACTTTGCCGAAGTGATTGCCGCCTACTGGCGCGGCCATGACAATGGCGATGATGTCTTGAAAGCCAATGCTGTTCGGTGGCTACGGGGCGAATTTAGCACCAAAACCGATGCGAAAAAGGCTTTAGGCGTTCGCATGATTGTCGATGATGCCAACTTCTATGACCAACTCAAGCTCTTTGCTCGATTCGTGAAGTTGGCAGGCTACGGGGGGTTTGTCGTCTGCCTCGATGAGTTAGTAAACCTCTACAAACTTGCCAATACCCAGGCGCGTAAAAGCAATTATGAGCAAATTCTGCGCATCCTCAACGATAGCCTGCAGGGCACGGCTGATAACCTGGGCTTTGTTTTAGGAGGAACGCCTGAATTTCTCATGGATACCCGCAAGGGTCTCTATAGTTATGAGGCTCTGCAGTCTCGGCTAGCAGAAAATACCTTTGCCGGTAACGGCATTGTCGATTTCACTCACCCCGTGATTCGTCTGGCCAGTCTGAGCCAAGAAGATCTCTATGTCCTGTTGAGCAAGATTCGCCATGTCTTTGCCACGGGTGATGCAGTGGCTTACTTACTCTCAGATGCCGAGATTCAGGGCTTCATGCAGCACTGTTTCCAAAAGGTCGGTGAAGCTTACTTCCGCACCCCCAGGAATACGATCACGGCGTTTATCAACCTGCTGGCCGTACTTGAGCAGAATCCGGGCGTATCGGTCGAAGGGTTAATTGGCAAGGTCACTATCGAACCCGAGCAAAATCCTGATCTGCTCCCCCTTGAAGCAGAAGATGGCGATGAGCCCGCTGCCGCATCAAGTGCAACTGTACCTGCTGTGGAGGAAGCCGACGCCGATGACCACCTTGCCTCCTTCAAACTCTAGTGGTCAGGAACAGGCCTCTTCCGGGTTTCAGCAACTGCATCCAGGCGTTCAAAAATGGATTTGGCAGCAGCAATGGCCTGCCCTGCGCCCCATTCAAGAGCAGGCCATCCCGCCGATCTTGACGGGTGAGCAGGATGTCATCATCTCAGCCGCAACGGCAGGCGGTAAGACTGAGGCCGCTTTTCTACCCATCTTTTCTCGCTTAATGGAGGAGACTGGGGCCGGAGTCGGTGCCCTCTGCGTGAGTCCCCTAAAAGCGCTGATCAACGATCAGTTTCGGCGACTTTCAGAAATCGGTGAACTTTTGGAAATGCCCGTCACCCCTTGGCATGGCGATATTGATGCCGGGCGCAAAAAGCGTCTGCTCAAGCAACCCAACGGCATTCTCATCATTACACCAGAATCTTTAGAAGCCCTATTTGTGCGTCATGGACCAGATCTGGCAGCCGTTTTTCAGGGGCTCAATTATCTGGTGATTGACGAACTCCATGCTTTTATCGGCTCTGAGCGGGGCAAGCAGTTACAGTCGCTGATGCATCGCGTCGAGCAGGTGATTCGGCGAAGAATCCCGCGCATCGGACTGAGTGCCACTATCGGCGATATGGCACTGGCAGCCGAATTTCTGCGTCCCGGCAAAGCCGCCCAGGTCAACCTGATTCTTTCAGAAGAGGAAGGGCAGGAAATCCAAATTCAAGTGAGGGGGTACCGTAAAGCTGAGCCCAACTTGGAGAAAGACCTGAATTTAGATCCGGAAGAGGAGCCTGATGAAGCCGGTGACTCTCAGGATGAAATAGACATTGCGGCGCACTTGTTTCGGGTACTGCGCGGCGATACCAATTTGATCTTCATTAATAGCCGCTCTGACGTGGAGTCTTACACGGATCGCCTGCGACGCCTTTCTGAGCAGCAGCGGGTGCCCAATGAGTTTTTGCCCCACCATGGCAGCTTGTCTAAGGACATTCGTGAGGAGGCAGAGCAAGCGCTGAAAGGTGATAACCCCACAAACGTCATTTGCACCACAACCTTAGAAATGGGCATTGATGTGGGTGCAGTCAAGTCGATCGCTCAGGTAGGGGCTCCATTTTCCGTTTCCAGTACCCGGCAGCGATTGGGGCGATCGGGTCGCAAAGGGGGCGATCCCGCCATTATCCGGTTCTACATTACTGAACCAGAGGTAACACCGACGACGTCGAAGTCAGATACCCTGCATCCGGCTCTGGTACGAACCATTGCGATCATTAACTTAATGGTGTTTGAGCGCTGGTGTGAGCCGCCAATCGTCACCAAATTACATCTATCAACGCTGATTCAGCAGGTATTGTCGCTGATTGCTCAGTATGGGGGCGTCAATGCGCTACAGCTTTATCAGGTGTTGTGTCAGACCGGGGCTTTTCGGCAGGTGTCCCAGGAGATGTTCGTCAAGCTGCTGCGGCAGCTAGGAGCCAAAGATTTGATTCAGCAGACCCATGATGGTGTATTAATCCTGGGTCTAAAAGGTGAACGGCTGGTGAACCATTACAGCTTCTACACAGCCTTTAAGACACCGGAGGAATACCGTATTGTCACCCGAGGCAAGACGTTAGGCACCCTACCAATTATCTTTCCTCTGTTTGAGGGGATGTTCATGATCTTTGCCGGTCGCCGCTGGAAGGTATTGTCGGTAGATGCTGAACGCAAAGTAGTCGATGTGGCAAGGGCCGCTGCCAGGAAGGTGCCCAGGTTCAGCGGCGAAGGTGGATTCATTCACAACAAAATTCGTCAGGAGATGTCTCGGATTTACCGCTCCGACGATATTCCAGTATTTTTAGATAGAACTGCACTTGACCTGCTACAGGAGGGCCGAGAAAACTTCTTTCGTCTGGCTCTAGAAAGCCGCTATCTGGTAAGAGATGGTCAGCATACACTGCTGTTTTGCTGGATGGGAAGCCAGGTAGTCAATACCATCTGCCTCCTACTTCGCACTCAAGGTTTAGCAGTGGAGCCCGCTGGAATTGCCATTATGGTGCGAGATATCAGTCCGGAAAGACTCCTGGAACAGCTAAAAGCTGTGGTAAACATGGGACCGTATTAAATGTCAAGTACATAGGCGTGTCGCGACAACTACATAGGCGGATGAGTCGTCGGCAAAGCGCGATCGGCA
>NZ_JACSWC010000218.1 GCF_016888165.1 Halomicronema sp. CCY15110
TTCTCGAAAGTGACGACTTTCTCACGATGAGACTACCGATACTTTGCTCCCAAAACTTTTCTGCACCAGTGAGCGTTCACGCAGGGGCTCCCTCCAGGAGCAAGCCCTAAGTTTTAGGCTTGACGCTGCACTAGTCACAGCGTTGGCGTAGCGTTCATCTCCGTTGACAGTGGCGTGCCTACCAATGATGCTGGGGGGCTAGAGATGCATTAGGTTGCCAACTCGTTCACTCATTAGAGCTCGCAACTACTACATACCTGCGAGCAGTTTTCCCACTAGCGAGTGAATCAACCCCTTTTGATACGGTGCACAAATCGAGTCAACATCAACACTATTCAAGCGGTATTCCAAGAATGTCAGAATATTGCCATAGACACTGTTTCTGTAGAAAGGGGTCTCAGAACTAAGATCGATGCATTGCAAGTCAAATAGCTTTACCCTTGAGCCATCAGCGTAGTCAACCATGATGCTATGGCCGTATCCGAGGTCTTGTAATGTTCTTAAACAGCGCAAGGTGCCGCTGGAAAATTTTTCTGACCATCCTTTTTTATATTGATGTCGATAACCACCTCCACCATATTCAAACATCACTAATTTCGGTAGCTGAGCTTGATTGATTTTTTCCAGTTGGGCGATGACAAATGGTTCCCAGCCTTCAATGTCCAACTTCAAGCAGGTGATCGGGTGCTCCCCTACTGTGCGCAATAAACCATTTAGATCCATGGTATTGACTTTTATGGTGTTTTTTGACGAGCCAAACCAGTCTGGATCAAGGGAGCTAAAGTTAGTATTTTCTAGTCCAGCAAATTGGCCAATGTGTAGCGTCTGCTGCCCCGTATCACTTGATAAACATTGCTCAATCAGTTGGATGGAGTTTCGGTTACAGACAGCGCGTAATCGGTCAGTAGGCAGCGGCTCCACAGCAATAGTGGTAAATCCAAGCTTGGCAAACAGCTCGCAATAGAGGGCAAATGTACCGACTCCTACATCGAAACAGAGGCCCTCTTGCTGGGGGTCTAAGATTGGTAGAAGCTGCCTTAATAGTGCTTCACAACAAGCTTCAACGCGCATGATATTGGTTGATACTCTCTTGTGTAGTGAATTGACGAAAACTTTTTAGACAAGTTGTTGGCTACCGTTTGACTTTATCAAGTTTTAGCCGTTTTGTTTGAACGTGATGCACATGAAAATCCAACAACACATTTACGATTCTCCCTGAAGTCGTGTGGTTTTTTTGAATCAAAACGGAAATCTAGGATCTCCGGTTTCTATCTGGGCTTATTTCACACTAAACGAAGGACCGCCACATTTACCAACCTCTGGAACACCCCTGCCTAAATCAAGAGAAAAGCACTACTTCCCACGAGATTGCTCAACATTGCTCATATTAAATAGGAAAGGCGCACGCGCTGGCTCATCACCGCCCATGACTAAGACTTTGGGCATTTGTGCCCCGCCTTCTTTCCAAGCTTGGATGGCTTCCTTTTGTAAAACCAGTTGTCCCCCTTGGGCTTTCAGGGTTTCTGCGAGCAGGCGTTGGGCTTCGGCTTTACCTTTGGCTCGATTGATATCCGCTTGGGCAGTTTGCTCCGCTTCTTGCGCTACGTAAATCGCCCGTTTGGCTCGCTGCTCAGCAATTTGCTTATCTTCCACTGCCTTAGCAAATTCGGGGGAAAAGTCCAGATCAACAACACTGGTATCTAAAACGAGAATGCCATAATTGTCTAAGCGCTGACTAAGTGCCTCGTCAAAGTCTTGCTTGAGTTCGTTGCGTTTGGTGATCGCTTCTTCGACGGTTCGTCGGGCCGCCGCAATCTTAAAGGATTCCTGAGTTTGGGGCGCAATAATCTTAGAAACGATATTCGCCAAGGTTCCCTGGGTACGGCGAATTTCGACAACAGCCAGCGGATCAAGACGAAAATTAATCGCAAATCGGGCCGTTAAATCTTGTAGATCTTTGGTCGAACTTTGGGCCGGAACTTCGAATTTTTGTACGGTGAGGTCGTAGATATCGACTATAGAAACGAATGGCGGCTTGAAGTGAATTCCCTCTAATAACACGCCATCTTTAGCTTTTCCTAAAATGCTGAGAACCCCTGCTTGACCAGGATTGAGGACAACAAAACAGTTCAGTCCTGAAAAAGCAATGAAGGCAGCTAAGATAAGCGGCACTAAGAGCTTTGTGTTGAAAGCAGTTGAATTTTTCAATGATTGGCCTTAAGTTTCGCTTAAATGAATTCGTTGCATCAGGACTCTAGTGTAAGCCAGGAATAGAACGCCGATCGCGCGATCGCGGCTAATTCGTCATGGGTTCAGAACGGGGGCTGGTTTACGGGTACGCGGCTGGTAGCGGATCCACCACTTCTGTAGTTCAATCGCCCAAAAGACCACGGTGCTCAACCCCAGGCTAATGGCCAGCTCCCTGACAGACAGGGCGGTCGTTTGAAAAATCGGTTGCAATACTGGACTGTAGATCACGATCAGTTGCAGTCCGATGGTGAGGGCCACTGCGCCTAATAGGGGGCGGTTGGAAAGCAGCCCCAGCTGAAACAGGGAATCTCGTTCCGATCGCATGGTTTCTGCCAACCACACGCGCGATAGAGCCAGGGTAGTAAACACCATGGTTTGCCAGGTCGCCTGTCCGGTAGACCAGTAGCCGTAGGCGATCGCGAGCAATATCAACCCGAGCAATAGCCCCACCCAGACAATGCCCCAACCCACACCGCGGCTAAAAATGCTCTCGGTGGGGGGCCGGGGCGATCGTTGCATGATGGCCCGCTCCGGGGGTTCCACGCTCAAGGCCAGGGCCAGTAACCCGTCGGCCAGCAAGTTCACCCACAAAATTTGCAGGGGAATCAGCGGCAGCGGCATGCCCAAAAAAGGCGCTAGCAGAATCACCCAGAGTTCTCCCGCATTGCCCGTCAGGGTGTAGTTGATGAACTTGCGGATATTGTCGTAGATGACGCGCCCTTCGCGAATCGCCGCAACGATGGTGGCAAAGTTATCGTCTAGCAGCACCATGTCGGCGGCATCTTTGGCGACATCGGTACCGGTAATACCCATAGCAATACCGATGTCGGCTTGTTTGAGGGCCGGGGCGTCGTTCACCCCATCTCCCGTCATCGCGACAATGTGGCCCTGGCTTTGCAGCGCCTGCACAATGTCTAACTTATGCTGCGGCGACACCCGCGCATAAACGGAAATCTCGTCCACGTGCTGCTGCAACGCCCTGCTAGACAGTTGGGATAACTCTGGCCCGGTGAGAATCGTTTCGTTGGGCACAATCCCTAATTCCCGCGCGATGGATTGAGCCGTCAGGGGGTGATCGCCGGTAATCATGACGGGGCGAATGCCAGCGGCTTGGCAGGTCAGCACGGCGGCTTTCACTTCTGGCCGCACCGGGTCAATAATGCCCACCAGGCCGATAAACGTCAGATCTGTTTCCAGCATGGTCCCCCCCGGTAGGTTGCCATCGCTATCCACAATAATTGGAGCATTGAGGAGGCGAAAGGCAACGCCCAAGACGCGCATTCCGTTTCGGGCCAGTTGGTCATTGTCGGCTAAAATCTGTTGCCGCACCGCCCGGTCAAGGGGATGAGAGTGGCCTTTGACCCAGACATGGCTAGCCACCGCCAGCAAACTATCCACGCTGCCCTTGGTAAAGGCGATCGCCGTGGCATCGCTGACGTTCGATAACTCAGAAACCAGAAGGGTCAGGGCCGCCGGCAGGGGGGTCGGGGAAATGGGCAACTGATGCACCGTCGTCATGCGCTTGCGATCGGCCTCAAAGGGGCGCTCGGCCACACGAGGCAGGGCTTGTTCTAGGGTGGTTTTGCTGAGGCCCAAACGGGCGGCGGTCATTACCAGTGCCCCTTCAGTGGGATCACCCACGGTATGCACCTGATGGGGCATCTGGGGATGGCGTTCCAGCATGGCATCGTTGCACAAGACGGCCCCGGTCAGCAGCCAAGTCAGCGAGGGTTCGGCTTGCAGCACCCCCGAAAGGTCGTCGTAGGTGTCTAGCCCTGCCCGCCCTAAGGGCGTCGTTAAATCAACCCGATGCCCGTCAATTGCGAGAAAGGTGGCCGTCATACGATTTTCGGTGAGGGTGCCGGTCTTATCGGAGCAAATCACGGCGACAGAGCCCAGAGTTTCGACGGCAGGGAGTTTGCGGATCAGGGCCTGTTGCTTCAGCATGCGTTTGGCCCCGAGGGCCAGGGTGATGGTCACCACGGCGGGCAACCCTTCAGGCACCGCAGCGACGGCCAAGCTCACCGCCACCAGGAACATTAGCGACAGCGCTTCTCCCCGCAACAGCCCTAACCCAAAAATGATCGCCACCAGCCCGATGGTGATGATGGCTAACCGGCTGCCGAGTTGATCCAGCCGTTGCTCTAGGGGGGTGGGCTTGGGCTGCACGGTTTGAATGGCGATCGCGATCTGTCCCAGCTCAGTCTGGTTGCCGGTTTCCGTCACGACGCCTAAGCCCCGGCCATAGGTGATCGTCGTGCCCATGTAGGCCATCGTGGGGCGATCGCCCAGAGCCACTTCAACTTGAGATTTACCGACTAATGGCCCCCGTTCTAAAGGCTGACTTTGTTTAATCGTGGGTTCGGCCTCGCCCGTGAGGGAAGATTCCTGAATGCGGAGATTAGCGGTTTCTAATAAGCGATAGTCGGCGGCCACCAAGTTGCCGGTTTCCAGTAGCACAATGTCGCCGGGTACGAGTTGTCGTGCCGAGATTTCCTGCACGTGACCGTCGCGCCGGACTTTCACCGTGGCAACGGCGAGCTTTTTGAGGGCGGCGATCGCTTGCCCCGCCTGATACTCTTGCCGCACCCCCAAAATGGCATTAAAAGCCACGATGGCAAAAATCGCCGTGGCGTTGATGTAGTCTTGCAACGCCAAAGAAATCAGCGCCGCCACAATCAACACCACAACCATGGTGGCCCGGAGTTGCTTCCACAAGATCTGCCAGAGGCTCTCCCCCGGCTGCTCGGTCAGCTCGTTTGGGCCGTATTGTTGTAAACGATGGATGGCCTCTGTTTGGCCCAGGCCCTGCGCAACATCCGTATCTAGCTGCTGTAGCACCTCAGAAGTGTGCAGCTTGTACCAGTCGCTCATGAGGGATGCCTATGGGGATAAAAGTTCAGTCTGAGCAAGGCTTTCGAGGGGGGCAGCGGGTGACTGCCCCCTAATCAAACGACCCTTCCACTTCTTGCCGAAAGGCGATCAACGCATGGGTTGCCTGAAACGGCTTCAGGGCTTCCATAATTTGATCCGCAATGGTGGCGGAAACGATGGTCTTGATTTCAATATTGGTGTTGTAGCCCGCAATATCGCCCATGCGCTTGCCATGACTGCCCGCACCCTTCGCGGGAATTAGCGTATAGCCCGAGACTTTGAGCTGGGTGAACAGATGAATTAAGCGCTCTTGCAACACCGCTTCGCCAATAATGGTGACGAGGGTACCTTTCGTTAACGTAGCCATAAAAACCTCCAACAACCTTGGGTTGTGATTAGGAATGATGAGAAAGTGGGGGGACGTGGGAGTGGGGCGCAGCCGGAGCCGCCTGCACCTGATTCAGCAACTGATATAGCGTTTCGCCTTCGATCGCTTCGGTTTCTAGCAGTTGTAGGGTGATGGTTTCCAGCAGGTCGCGATTGTGTCGAATGGTGGCTAACGCCTGCTGATGGGCGGTTTCCACAATTTCCTTAACTTCGCGATCGATGGCCTGGGCGGTTTCTTCACTCATGGAGCGGCGGGCGTTGGGCATACCCTGATCAAGAAACATGGGCCGCGCCCCCTGTTGATAGGCCAATGGCCCCAGCACTTGACTCATGCCAAAGGTCGTAACCATTTGCTCAGCCAGATCCGTCGCCCGCTGCAAATCGTTCGTGGCTCCGGTGGTGATACTGTTGAAGACGATTTCTTCCGCCGATCGCCCCCCCAGCAGGGTGGCAATTTGGCCCCGCAATTCCGCTTCATCCATCAAGAAGCGATCTTCCGTGGGCAGTTGCAGGGTGTAACCCAAGGCGGCCATGCCGCGCGAGACGATGGAAATCTTCTCGACTTTGCCACTCCCCGGCATCAGCGACCCCACCAGGGCATGGCCGACTTCGTGGTAGGCGACGATTTTCTTTTCCTTGTCGTTGAGCACACGGCTTTTCTTTTCGAGCCCGGCGACCACCCGCTCGATCGCTTCGGCAAAGTCAGCCTGGGCCACTGCCTGGCGATCGTTACGGGCCGCCAGCAACGCGGCTTCGTTGACCAGATTGGCCAGATCCGCCCCAGCGAATCCGGGAGTGCGGGTGGCGATCGCGCGCAAATCCACATCGTCCCCCAGCTTCACCGCTTCAGCATGAATCTTGAGAATCGCTTCGCGACCGGCTAACGCGGGGCGATCGACGAGCACTTGTCGGTCAAACCGCCCCGGCCGCAACAGCGCCGGGTCGAGAATTTCGGGACGGTTGGTGGCCGCCAGCACAATCACCGTGGCATCCTCAGCGGCAAAGCCATCCATCTCCGACAGCAATTGATTCAGGGTTTGCTCCCGTTCGTCATTGCCGCCATAAAAGCCATTGCTGCTGCGAGACTTCCCAATCGCATCCAGCTCATCGATAAAGACAATGCAAGGTGCCTGCTTTTTCGCCTGCTCAAACAAATCTCGCACCCGCGACGACCCCACCCCCACAAACATCTCCACAAATTCCGAGCCGGAAATGCTAAAAAAGGGCACCCCCGCTTCTCCCGCGACGGCTTTTGCCAGCAGGGTTTTGCCCGTGCCCGGTGGCCCCACCAGCAGCACCCCTTTTGGAATGCGCGCGCCAATCTGGGTGTAGCGACCTGGAGTTTTCAAAAAATCCACAATCTCCACCAGTTCGGCCTTGGCCTCCTCCACCCCAGCGACATCGGCAAAGGTGGTCTTCGCGGCTTCCCCTTCGACGTACACTTTGGCCTTGCTTTTGCCAATGGAGAGCATCCCCTGCGGGCCACCGCCCCCACCACTGCCCCGGCGCATAAAAAACTGCCAGATACCGACAAAAATCAGCGGCGGAATCACCCAGCTCAAGACATTGCCAATCCAACCACTTTGGGACGGCGGCGCAGCGGCAAATTCCACCCCCTGTTCTTCCAGCAGCTTGGGCAGCCCCAGGTCAAAAATGGGCGTGGTGGAAAATACCTGGGCACCGGGCTCATTTCCCCCGTCTAAGCTGGTTGTGGCGTCTGGCTTGAGCTGAAAGCGAATCTGGGTTTCAGCGATTTGCACCCGGTCAACCTGCCCTTCTTGCACCTGATGAATAAATAGGCTGTAGGGAACAGCAGGTACTTGCGGCCCCAAAATCGACGGCACAATAAAATTGGCCACCAAAAATATCACGCCCAGGATGAGAAAAATATTATTAAAAGGACGGAAACGGGGAGTTGTGGGCTTGTCTTTAACAGGCATTTTGTTGATCCATAAATTGTGGATTCTGCTTCCAACGTGACAGTGTACTGTTTGATTTCTGGTTTGATTTGATGAACGATGACACCAAAATCCAACCCACTTCCAAAATGCTTATAACGAGAAACTCTCAGTACTAATGCGGTCAAGCAGTGGGAGCCGCAGTTTATGTCTGCGACTCAGGACTTAATCAAAAAAGTTGAAACTCCCTCCATGGGATGCTGAGCCTTTTACCTGGCAGTGAGGCCGCCCGTAAGTTCAGCAATGTGTTGATCCCCGACGTTGCGTAATTGGCCAGCCGCCTCAACCGTTTGGGCATTGGTCTCCCCGTAAACATAAATGTCTCGGACGCATTCAAAACTAGCTTGGACGCGACTCACTAGTTCAGCGATCGGCATCGCGATCGCTCCCACAATGTGACGGGCATTAAAGGCCTGTCGGTCTCTAATACTGATGATCAGCAGGGCTGATTCGCCCCAATCGAGCTGATTTTTGAGGCCTCAACATTTACTTGATTCTGATTTTTTAGGAAGCGAAATGAATCGAAAAAGTTAGGTCATGAGCATCCAAAATAAAGAGTGAAACGCGGAGTCGTGGGGCGCTCAAATAATGCTCAAAGACCCGTTTGCTAACCCTGAAGACGAGTCCGGCATAGCAGGCCAATAACTCTAAACTCCGAAGGATGAACTTAAATAACCGCCAGATCGGCATCGGCGTCTAAATTCCACTCGTGCTTTAGCAGTTGTTGGAAGATCACCTTCTGAATCAACATGCTGCGATGTTGCTCAATTAAGAATGACTGAGCCTGATTAAGAGACATCTGCTGCACCTTATGAGCAAACTCTCGAAGTCTAAACTCTTGTTCCAGCGTAAGTTCTACGTGCTGATTCATGACGCTCCAAGTTTTATAACATAAAGCTTAAAAACCCGAATATCCCAGGCAAATTGCTTGCCATAGAGATCCACGACAGCATTCCTAGAGTATCGGGCTAGCATGGTTAGAAACCTAGTTTTCGCACAAACTAATGAACGAAACAGCGTCTTCCACACAGCAGCAATTAGTGTTTTTGGGCGACAATTTAGCGCTGTAGAGTCACTTAACCAAACATTACTGAGAGGAGGAGGCATTGGTGACGCGATCGCCAATCACCTAGAAAAAATTGTTGGCTAATCTACTTTAAGTCAAACCGTCATGTCTTTTCGGATCTTTTTTTTGCTTTTTGGCAACCTTATCAGTCGATTTCGGTTTCTTAGCTTCTTTATTACCTTTTTTCTCTTTAGTCATTATGTCCACTCTTGAAAGTTACTAAAAGCAATCAGCAAAATCAGCACCATTTAAGACGACGCGAGCGTGAACTAGATGCTTCAAGCCTTGGGATCGGAAATCTCTTTTTGGAGTGGAATATTTTGGAGAATTTCTCTGGCGTCCATAATGGAGCCTCGCAACGTGTAGCGTTGTCGCTGGGGGTGTTCTCATTATAGCTCTTATTAATTAGCCTAAACCATTTCTAAATGAATATCTGAAGCTGACTACCCACGATCAGTCAGATCAATACTCAATACTCAATACTAATTTTCAAGCAATCATTAGCCTTTGATTGAGTTTCTGCCACCTGTTATCTAACACCAGCTTCACATGAGACTCGTAGCGTGGATTAACCGTGGGGCAAGCCACGAAAGCGGGTAGCATGGGGCTGGCCGACTGGCAAATCCCGCACCTTAATCCACGCTACTACCGCTTCTAAGGGCCGAATTTTGCTAAAAGTCCTGATCCTAAACTCAGGTGATCTGGCCTCTAGGATTAAGGTTTTTGCCAACTATCTGCGGCGATCGCCACTGGTTAAGAATCTTTGATCTGATCCATCTCGTTGGGGGTGAGATAGCGCCTCTCATCCCCAACGAGATGGACTGCAGGATAATGCTCATAAGTTGAGACTCTTAAAGAATTGGAGTCGAGATTAGCTGATTGGCGACAGTCACAATGATGAGCCCCGACTGATTGAGTCTTGTGACCAAGTTGTCCCTAAACTCAGTTTGGGGAGTCAATATTCTATTTACTGATTGAATTGGTCAAATACCACACAATACTTGAGCATCAATGAAGAGCGTTGGTCGGGCTAGCGGCGTAGCGATGGCGAGCTACGTGACATGGGCATCCCGGATGGAGGGGGCGATCGCTAATTTTTCGGCCCCTTGCTGCATGGCCTGAATATCGCTCTCGCTCCAGGTTCGTGGCGATTGGCAATGATGGGCGACAAGTAGACCCCAGAGCCCCAGAGGAATCAGCACCGGTACCACCCCACCAGATTGGCTTTGACCTGCAGATCGCGGAGAAAGTCATGGTGGCACTCGGTGATCGGCTCGGTTTCGATATTGGCCCTCTCGACGCTGTACGTAACGGCTCAAGGTACTACCGTCGTCGCCGCTGGCAAACGGCGGTGGGTCGATACACACTGGTTTCGCGGGAACAGCTACTTTCGCATCGGTTGGGAATGGGTCAAAGCCGCGCTTAACCACGGGTGGCGCTTAATTCGTCGGGTCAGGTTCCGCTCCTATCGCGACCCCGACCCCGACATGGCTTCGAGACCGCAACATCACAAACGCCTCTGTCGCCTGGAGTTCAAGGTTCAAACCTTCAGGTATCCGCCTCCGGACTAATCTTTTGTCAGTCAATCAGCCTTCGATGTGGTGATCCGTCCTGAGTTCAACTGGCATTGTGATCTTCTAATGGAGGAGTTATCAGTCAACTAATACGCAGATATGCGATCGCAATTGTCCTCTAACTCATTGAGAAATAGCGGCTAGAACAGCCCGACAATTTTAAAGAATATTCAGGAAAATCCTGAGGATAACAACGCTTCAAAGCCTGCCGCTATCTCCACAGAAAGGAGCAACTAGTACTCGACGGCATAAATAACCATAGCCATTATGAGGTCAAAGGCTTGCCCGAATAGTTCCATTTAAAGGGC
>NZ_JACSWC010000219.1 GCF_016888165.1 Halomicronema sp. CCY15110
TGCCCAGCCAGCGACATCGGGCAGTTGGTAAAGACAGTGGTCAAACTAATCATATTGAGCGGTTCAACTGCACGCTGCGGCAACGGGTCTCCAGGTTAGTGCGCAAGACCTTACAGCGGTTCCTGAGTCTGTGAGGTACAGTTCAAGTCCTGAAGTCCTTTTCACGCTTGAGTTTCAGCTCTAAATTAGTACCTCATCCAGCGGGGAAACGCTATATCCTTTTCAAAAAAGCTCGAAAATCACATTGGCGCAATCTGGTATTTCATCCACCTCTACAATGCATCCTTACAGCTTTAGGACTACCCCGGAATCAATCGGTCTGCCATAGTTTAGACATGGCCGGGCAAAAGTCTCTCGCCCCTCAGGCTACTACACAAATCTTGGCCCTCACCCCCAAGCCCCTTGGGCAGGCGACACCAACAGTCCCCTTCTCCCACACCCGGAGCGGGGGATGAGGGAAAGCTGGTGTGGCAGTAGTTTCATGACTTATGAGTACTTAATAGCGCCTCTCTCCCGAGGGGGCTCGGGTCAGGGGCACAATGTGAAAATCATCTACGCCGAACCGACTAAGCAGGCCAGTTCGTATCCTCGTCATCCGGCCAATTAGTGTCATCATTCCGTGCGGCAGTCGGGCCGGGCGTCGATGGCAAGTCGTCGCGGCGGGTCGTCGTTTCGTCCTTGGTGACAGACCAGTTGGTTTCGTCCTCGGGCCAGTTCGCTGCGTCGACGGCGGCGGCAGGCATGGGCTCAGTGACATCGGGGTCAGTGTCAGAAGCTGGTGGCTTAGTTGGCCGATCGGTCACGGCTGGGCTCACATCGCCAACATCCACCCAATTGGTGTCAGCCTCATCGGTGGACTGATCAGAGAGAGCCGAATCAGGCGCGGGCACCTCTGATGACGCTGCAGGCGATCGCGGGATAGACGGTGGACGGGGCGGAATATCGATCACCGCCCGTGGCGATTTGGTTGAACGGGACGGGCGGGAAGCCGGAGTGGATGTCTCCGACTTTGGCCGGGTGGCGTTTGGATCTTTAGGGATGGACGGTGGGCGGGGCGGAATTTCAATCACGCCCCGCTCAGGCTTTGGTTTTCGCCCCGCTCCTATGAGGTTCCCCACCCAATTCATGATGCCAGTGACCGGATTGGTCTGGCGCGCCAGCTCTGGGCTCCGTTGGTCGCTGAACTGCGGCGATGGAGCGGGACGCGGTGGCACGGCTGCTGCGGCTGTCTGACGAGGCGGCGTGGTGGGTGATTCTGGGGCGGCACTGGGAGCAGCTGATGGCGAAGCCGTGGTGGTTTCGTCGGTCACATCACGGGGTGCGGCAGTTTCTCCGGGCGCGGCAGGCTCAATGCGGGGTGTGGCAGCCTCGGCATCGTCCGACGGAGCGGTAGTGGTCTCGGCGATCGCAGTCTCGGCATCCTCTGCCAACTCTTTGGCTGCCGATGATTCCGGACTGGCTACTGGCTGCTGGGTTGGTCGCTGTCGGCTCGCCACCGTGGCAAACTCTGTCGGCACTGCCTGTCCGTCCCCCGGAGCCGTTTCAAACTCGTAAGCGGGCGATCGCTTGAGTGGGGGCACTTCAGCGGGGGTGTCAGCGGCTGGTATCGCCGCCGCGCGATCGCGCCAATTAGTCACAATTTGCGTGATCGCTCCCCACGTAGCGCGCCCAAAGTTAGCAATATCGTCCAACCGACCATATTGGCGAACGAGCCGCTGCAAATCTTGCGCGAGCTTTTGAATATCGTCCCAAGTTACCGGGGTTTGCACGAGTTCGGGGGTGAGGTCGCGACGCAACGCCAAGGTATGCCAGCCCAGCCCCCCTAACAGCACCACACTCACCAACTGTCCCAGCAGCACAGCCCCGGTGAGTCGTCCCGCACAAAACCACAGCACGACTGCATAAAACAAGCCGAGCCCACTCCAGAAAAAATCTTGGCGGCGGTGCATTTCCGGCACGAAAAAAGCCGCCATGTAAAAACTAAAGCTGCCAATGGCGACGGTGATGGCAAGAATGTAAGCCAGCATGGACGCGGTCGTCTCCAATCAAGTCGGGATCTCCGTTTGCCCTTTCAATTTACAGCGGTTTGGGAAAAGTCATTGCCATCAACCGCAACTGAGATAAATAACCCTGGGGAGGAGGCCAGGAGATTTTTGGAAATCGCTAAAGGCACAAAAAAGCGGCCATCTTTGAGGTGAGAACCCATTGCTCATGTCCAGAGTGACGACACTAGTCGCAAGACTGTTCTGCAGGGATTACCGATGGCCGCGCGATCGCGTCAAATTTTGCTCACAGGTCGCGAATGCTGGCTAAATAATCTCCGTTGGCTCACCATCGCCACCGCGCAAATCATCTGGATCAACGTAGTGGCAACTTGCTTCGTCAACACAGATCAAAGCCCAACCGGACTGCTCAATTCCCACCAGTTCATAAGCCGTCTCTTGAACAAAAAAGCCCTTATGGTTACGAGTTTCTGGCTTAACTTTCACAGTGCGTGCAATCATTTGGATCCTGCTCCGTAATTTAACGTGACTGAATAAAACTCAAGTAAACCTTATCGGTTCATTGAGTAAACCTTATCATTCAGTTCCTGAGGATGCCGTTAAGTTATTTGTCTAATCGTGCTGATCCCTGTTGGTTTCTATGGCTGTTCCCCGCAATTTGCAAAGTATTGGCATGGTTGAGTTATTTGCTCTAAATGAGCTGGATAGGATGACCAAAGGCGTAACATTCCTGCAACATAAGTCGTCAAGTTTGTTTACGGAATGCTCCTCAAAATCGCTGGCAAAATTGGCTGGCGATCGCCTCTAAGCAGTTGGAATGGTTAACTTTCAAACAACCACTTTTGAACTCTTTGGAGATTCTTCCAATCCGGCTTACGGCTTAATCCTTCTTCAAGATTTTGCTGCACTTCCTCTTTCAGCTCAGCCGACAGCGCCATGACTTGGACCGCTTCATCAATATGATCGCGAACGCCTTTTTTACCCGTCTCTAACAGGGCTAAGGCCAGGTTGACTCGCCCCTGCGGATCCTGAGGCGACAACTTGACTGCCTTTTGGGCGGTTTTCAGGGCTGAATTGGGTTTGTCTTCCAAGAGGTAAAGCCACGCTAAACAGGTGAGGGCGGGACTGCTCTTGGGGGCGCGATCGCACACTCCCTTAAAAACCGGAATTAACTCACTCGCACTCGCGCCCGCTTTGTATTGTTCAATGCCTTGCTCAAAGAGTACTTCCGCACTGTCGGTCATGGTTTCACTGATCCAAAATCACCGTCATAAAGCGTACAGCAGGTTCAGCCCCGAAGGAAGCTGAACCTGCTGTACATGAAGCGTAACTGATGATGAAGGGACGAGGGCCGATCTAAGTACCAAATGACTTACCACAGCCACAGGTCTGCGCCGCATTGGGGTTGGTGAACTGGAAGCCACCACCAATCAGCGCGTTGCTGTAATCCAGCATGAGGCCATACAGATAGAGGAGGCTCTTGCGATCGCACACCACCTGGAAGCCATCGTAATCGTAGACTTCGTCGTGCTCACTATTGATGTTGGAAGGATCTTCGAAATCCATCATGTACGACATTCCAGAACATCCTCCCTGTCGCACCCCCACACGCAGGCACAGCGTTTGGCCGCCCTGCTGCGCTTGGAGCAGCTTGACATGGGTTAAAGCATTTTCAGACATCAAAATGCCTTTCTCTTGTTGCGCTGTTTGTGTAGTCATACTGGATTATCGGTGAATACCCTACTGTTTTTATCTCAACTGACAAGACTCGGCGGCTCGGCAACCAAGCCCCAGCATTTCCTCACAGTTTAGCCCAAGTCAATTCTAGTCGGATCAAGCGGTAACGTTGGTTAGCTGACATTCATCGCGCAAGCTAGTGTGAGCGATCGCTCGACAATGCCCGACAGGCCCTTGATTTGGCGAACGATGGAGAGCCGGTGTCCGGGCCATCAGAGAAGCTTTCAATTCCCAAGATTGAGGCTTTCAATGACCGCATATTTGCGAACTTTCCTATAGTTCCGGAGACGAGTAGTTCCGGAGACGAGCAACCGTACTCAACTCTAGAGGCGTTCGCCGCCCCTGGATTGTAGCCATTGCAGACGGGAAGGGAACTGTTGAGTGACTATTTTTCTGGCGTCGGCCTAAAGTGCGGTGAATTTGAAAAAATGCCACTGCGGCTACCAAACAAGTAGGTGTAAACGTAGGTCAATTCACAGCCGAGAAAAAAGACCTGGCAACTCAAAAAGATCCACAGCAGCAGAATCATGACGCTGCCGACCGCTCCGTACGCCAGAAATTGTTCGCCAAAACGAATGATACTGTTGCTCGCCACATGCTGTAGCAGCATAAATAACCCTGACGTCGCGAGGCTGCCAAAAAAAACGTCTCCCCAGCAAATCCGCGTGTTCGGCAACACCCGAAACAAAAGCATAATGATGGCTGAAATACCCAAGTAAGATGTGCCTGTTTGCAATGCCTTCAGCACTAATAAATCATCAATCTGGAAAATGCCGACGGCATTTTCTAAGTTTTGAACAACTTCAATAATGACCTCGATCACAATTTTGGAAACCAGAGACATGAAAATCAGTGCGGAAGTGCTGAGAACCAGCATGAAAGCGAGGAAACGATTTCGCATAAAGTTTTTCGCCGCTGATTTGACTCCAGTTTGATGTTTTTTTTCTAGATCAACTTGCCAAATTTTGTTCATCGATCGCGTCAGCGCCCCAAAGACGCCGCTAGCGGTGAAAAACAAAATCAGAATACTGATAATGCCCGCTTCTAGGCTGTTGCGATTGAGTTGGCTCAGGGTGTTGTCAACGAGAGAATAGGCCTCTGGTGGCAAGCTACTGCGCGCAAACAGCAGCACTTGCTCGGCAGCGCCGCTTTCAGGGCCAATAAAGGCACCCGCAATACTCAAGACGATGAGCACCGTCGGAAATAGCGAGAATAATGCGTAATAGGACAGGGCTGCCCCCATTTCCAGACAATCGTCTCGCTGCCATTTCAGCGCTGTTTGAACGACGAGCACGACTGGCTTAGAGCGAAACAACTGGATCCCAGGTAACTTGTGCAAACTTTTTAACACCAGTTCAAAGCGTTTGAGAGATTTACTGGCCAAACTATTTCCCGTACTCCCTTATCGTTCTCTTGAGACCGGCCCTCGTCAGGATTTTGTCATTCTAGACACTGAACTTTGAAAGTTCAATCAACGCATACTGCGGGTTTCCGACGATTGTTGATTGGGCTCACGATATTGATGGCCATTGGTAGCCCAACCCACACTTATCAATATTATGAGCATAGGGATGACCTGGTTGGCCTCAGAAAAACTGATTAAAGTCATGGATTTTGTCGAGACTCCCGCTTGATTTGGTGGCGGTGCTCCAGTCAGGGCACTACATTTGGGTTAAGTTTGGTGAACACAGTGAATTGCCTCCTGATCTTTGCGTTATTACAATGACGCATTCCCAGGATTTATTGGGGGGAGTTCGATGGCTCGTATTCAACAGATAGTGCCGATGGTGTGTGTCAGTGGCTTGGTGGCCTGGGGCGGCTGGCTGGCAGCCGGGGCAGCGATCGCGCTAGAAAACGCCGATGGCCTGATGTCAGTTCCGGCAGAAGAAGTGGGGGCGATCGCCCAAGTGCCCAACGAGCCAGCGGGTTACAGCATTTTGCATGTGAATGCGGCGGCGGGGGATGATGCCATCGGCGATGGTAGCCAGTTGCGCCCTTTCCGCACCATCACCCATGCCTTAGCGCTAGCGGAGGCCAATACGCTGATTTTGCTGGCGCGGGGCACTTATAGCGCAGCCAGTGGTGAAACGTTCCCCCTCCAGATGCAGCCGGGCGTCACCATTCAAGGGATGGCGGGGCCGAATGCGGCAGAGGTAGCGATCGCCGGGGGCGGCACTTACTACAGCCGCACCGCAGGGATGCAGAATGTCGCCATTTTAGGCGCTGATAACGCGGGATTGGCGAACGTGTCGGTCTCTAATTCACATCCGGAAGGCACGGGGCTGTGGGTGGAATCAGGCAGTCCGATCGTGTTGGAAAACGCTTTTGTGCAAAATGGCGCGACTGGCGTCTATGTGGTTGGGACGGGAGCGCCGGTGATTCGCGGCAATTATTTTGCTGGCAACGGTAAGACGGGACTGGTCATTGCGGGGCCATCGACTGCCCAGGTAGAAGCGAACGTGTTTGAAAATACGGGCATTGGGATCATGGTCGCCCCGGAGTCCGCGCCCTCAATTATCAATAACCGCATTTTTGGCAATCTGGACGGGCTGATCATGCATGCCGATGCCAGCCCCAGACTGCAAGGTAACCAAATTGCTCGCAACCGCCGCAACAGTATCGTGGACTATGCCGCTTGGACAACGGTGACCAACGAAAGGTTGCCCGGGGCCACTCAACCGCCCCCTCCCACCAGGGCAACAACGGCGGCGACGGCCCGAACAATGACGGCACCGCCGACTGGAGCGATCGCCCCCAACCCCGCTGCAGCTACCATGCCCGCCCCGCCGTCGGTTGAAGCTCCGGTGCCGGCTGCACAACCTGCCGCAATACCCCCGACAGCGTCCCTGCCGACTGCCGCCCCAGCCGCCCCACCCGCTGAGAGTCAACCCCAGCCGTTAGCCACTACGCCTGAACCGTTGCCGACTGAGGAGGCCGCCGCAGTAGAAGCAGCGACGGTTGAGACTGCACCGGAAATTGCCGCCGTGCCCGTGCCCGCCAGTAATTTTGACACCCTCTCAGGGGTGGCCTTGGGCGATCGCCTCGGCCAGGAAATTAGCGCCACCACAGACGCGCTGAATGCCGTGGAGATTAGCTGGGTGCCCGCGATCGCGGCGACCGTGGCCCTGGGCAATGTAGATTTGCTACCGCTTCGGGAGGCCGCCGAAACGTTGTCGACCGAGTTTGAACCTGAGGCTGCAATTTCGGTATTACCCGCCGCCACGACTGAGTTAGACGAGACTGAGTCTACCCAGGCTGAGTCAGATGAGGCTGAGTCAGATGAGGCTGAGTCAGATGAGGCTGAAGTCTTTGCACCCCTAGCCTTGTCAGGTGACGAGACGCCAACGGCGATCGCTCCCACCGCCGCCTCGGCCATTGGCTCGGCGACAGCAGAAGTGATTGAAATTGCGGTGATTCCGCCACCGGAGACATCGCTAAAACCGCTCAACTCGTCATCCCCGCGCGGCGGCCTCTCCCAAAACTTAGCCTATGCCCTGGAAACCGGCGAGCATTTGCCAGCCGTACCAGCGGTGCCCAATGCCACGGCGACCCCAGCTGCCCCGATTCCGAATAGCGATCGCCTGGCTGTGCCCAACCGGGATATTCCCTTGGGGTCTGGTGGCAGCAGTCTGCCCGAGGTATTTACCGCCGGAGCTGCCGCTGGTCTACCGACCGATGGGCCACCCCCGCCCCCGTCTTTGGCGACTTCGCTGGGGCTGAACTATAAAGTGTTGGTAGCAGCGGCGGATGATGCGGCGCAAGCTGTAGTGCGATCGCAGGTGCCGGATGCCTTTCGTCTCCGGTTGAACGGACAGGTGTACATGCAGGCTGGCGCTTATCCCACCAGAGAAGAAGCGCAAGCGATGCTGAACCGCTTGCAACAGGCTGGTCTGTCGGCGCAAATCCAAGAAATTCCCTAACGGCTCATGAGAGCGCCGATGGATCGCACCGTTGCGATCGTCAACTCGCTGTCGTGTTTGACCATCCGGCCATTCAGCCTTTAGGGATGCGCGGGTAATGAAAGTACCTAGGGATCTGCAACTAAATAAAGTACCCGTTCAATCCGGTTTCGACTTCGCTCAACCTACCAGTGTCGAGAGTTGAGCGGAGTCGAAACTCGGTTCATGGGGATCTTTTTTGCGCGCAAGTCCCCTACTCCAGACACGGAACTGACCCAGCCACCCAGCCACCCAGCCACCCAAGCACTGCCGTTACCGGGATGTTATTTTCCCGCCGATCCCTTACTGCATGCGTCGCCCAGTTAAGCCTCGGTGCCAAAGCCAGGAAGTTGCTGCCACTCTTGCAAGGCTGGGGGGGGAATCAGAAGTAGGATGGGCTCGCCATCAATCACTGGAATCTGGAGTTCCAACGGAATGGCAGGCTGAATGTCCGCGAGGACAGCTCCCAGGTCGTATTGCCCGATGTAGGGCTCGGGGGCGGCTTCATCGGTGAAGATTTTGGCGGAGGTGTCCGCCGCCGTGAACACGTGACCGAGGGAGTCCACTAGCCGCAGCGGTTGGGTGCGATCGATGTCCGCCGCACCGGGAAAGCCCACCAACCGCAGGCCCAGAATCTCGGAATCGTCGGCTTTGTGACGTTTGAAGGCGATCGCTTGCCAGCGTTGATTGGCTTCATCGCGCAGGGTGATGCGGGTTTGATAGAGCACTTGCCCTGGCCCTTCTTCAATGGTGCGGATGGCGGCGTGGGCGGCCTGAGCAAACAGCGTCAAGCTCAGCAGCAGGATGAGGGCGATCGCCATGAGTCGTTGGCCATGCCGTCGGGATGGCCGCAATGGGGATAACAACATCAAAATTCTCTCTAAATTTATTGCACAGCGGTTTCAATCGCGGCTTTGACCTCATCGGGCACAAACACGGCATACATGCCCCGCAGGTCGCCCACGTTGAAATCAAAGGCTTTGTCGTCGGGATATTTCGCTTTCACAAAGTCGGGGCGATCGCCCTTCGCGCCGTGGCAAGCGAGGCAACTGGCTTCGACATTAATGCGACGGTAGTAGCGCAGGCCGGATTGGCCGTCAATCGTTTCTCGATCCCAAAAGCCCATCACATCAGGATTGGCTTCAAAACGGTTTAACGCCGTCCGCGCCTGGTCATTATCGGGCGCGTGGGCGGGATTACGGTACTTCGTGGCAATTTGCTTTACTTGCCAGCCGTTTTCTTGGCTCAGCTGCTTGGCTCGCATCCCCACAGGTTTGCAGACCTGCTTAAAGGTTTCCCCAGTCGGCATCGCGTCACTGCCTTCCAGGGTGGAGGCAAGGCCTGATCGCATGGCGTCGAGGTTTTCAATTGCTTGCACGGCGCGGCCCAAATCGGCGGGGAGGGGGGCAGCGATCGCCGCCGACCCTGAAGTCAGCCAGCCACCGGCAATCAACAATAGGGTGACGCTCCACAGACAAAAACGTTGCAACATTGAGTTCTCCTGATAATGATCAACGACCGGAGACGAGCAGCGATTAGCGAGTCTCAGGCCAGCAGGTAATTATTGTGATAAGACTGGGGTTTCTTGGGGGGGATCAGTGGGTTGATTGGGCACTGTCTTTTTAATGAGCGAGATGCCAAACAAGGTTTTGAGCCCCAGCCATTCAAACCACGGGACGGCAGCACCAAAGCGCATTTTGGCCAGGTAATAAATTTCAAACGCCTGCTTGGCCCAGGGCACCCATCGTCCCCGCAGGGTAAAGGAGCGATCGTACCGCCCCGTCGCAGGATCCGGCAGCACCGGATTCGCCATAAACACCAGGCCATCGTTGCCAAATTCGGCAAAGCAAACCGCGCCCAGAGTCGCTTTCACCGGGGCCGACTTGATAACCCCCAAGTCGCGGGCAATGTTATGCGCCACCGCCATGCCCATGCCTTCGGCCATTTCGCCACTTTTGGGTAAACCAATGGGCACTGAGGTCACGTCAGGCTGGGCTAAGTGTGACGCGACCCCCAGTGAGTAGATATTGGCAAAGTCGGGATGCTGTTGGGTGGGCAGCATGGGCACAAAGCCTTTGTCATTGGTCAAGCCGGGCACGTCGCGCAAAAACTGAGCGCCATAAAACGCCGGCAGCACCATGGAAAACTTGAACGGCAAGCGTTGACCATCGGCCAAAATCATCGTTTCTGGCTCTACCCGCGCGATCGCGGCATTATCAACAAACTGAATATCCTTTTCGGCCAACAACTTCGAGATCACCTTATGGGCGTTATGGACATCGCGCACCCCTAAATGGCCGATGTAAGGTTCTGGCGTAACGAGGGTAATCGGCACGCGATCTCGCAAGTGCCGCTTTCGCAGCTCATGATCGACGGTCAGGGCAAACTCATACAGCGGCCCAAAGCAACCTGCACCCGGAGCTGCACCCACCACGATCGGTCCCGGATTTGCCAAGAGTTCCTCCCAAGCCGCCTTGGCCTCTACAACGTGGTGAGGATTACACACCGAGTGGGTGTAGCCCGTTTCTGGCCCCAAACCTGGCACGCGGTCAGTGGCCAATTGCGGCCCCGTGGCAATCACCAAGTAGTCGTAATCGAGGGTCTGATCGCCAGCGGTAATGGTCTGCTGGTGCGGGTCCAAGTGGGTAGCCTTCCCGTGAACGAGTCGAATACCTTTTGACGGGACGATGGCATCCAAATCTAATTGCACATCTGACATGGATTTATGGCCAAACATGACCGCAATCAAGCCTGGGGTAAACGTGAACTGAGCCTTATCAGAGATCAGCGTGACCTCGTGCTCGTCCTTAGACAACAGATGTTGCAGCTCATACGCCGTTGACAAACCCCCTAAACCGGCTCCGACAACCACCACATGTGCCATGAAATCCACCTCTTTCTGAAAACGATTGAAATTTTCTAACGGTGTCCCTGGACGAGGCCGCTGGCTTAGCCAACAAACACGCAGCAACCAGGCATCAACAGGAACTTCATTCTAAAGCTTTACAACTAATCAGTTATGTATTCATAATATGGCTACATGAATGTTTGTCAATGGTCTCAATTAGGTTTTCTGTCGGTAAAGCGCAAGGCTCAACCCTGAGCGGTGGCCCGGCAGGCGACGCTGGCTTTAACGGCCTCCTGGGGTTGTCCCGGGGATGCTAGTAGCTCAGTCAAACAAACAATTGGTCATCTTGATGAAATTTGCACGCAAGGAAGAAAGTGTATGTGGACTGTCATTGCCTGGCTTAAGAAGAATCTGGTCTGGTCAATTCCGATATTTATGGTGGCCGGGTTGATTTTTGGGGCGATCGCCAACCCGGCGTTTCTGAAGGCCACCATCATTCCCCTCACCTTTTTAATGGTGTATCCGATGATGATTAACCTCCAGGTGCAGCAGGTGTTTTCTGGCGGCGATACCAAAGTGCAGCTGGTCACGCAGTTCATTAACTTTGCGGTGGTGCCGTTTGTCGCGTTTGGATTGGCGCAGGTCTTTTTTGGCGATCGCCCCTTAGTCGCGTTGGGCTTGCTGTTGGCGTCGCTCTTGCCCACTAGCGGCATGACCATTTCGTGGACGGGGTTTGCCAAGGGCAACATCAGCGCCGCTGTCAAAATGACGGTGGTTGGCCTAATTTTGGGGTCGCTGGCTACGCCGTTTTACGCCAAGTGGCTCATGGGCACGGTGGTCGAAATTCCCATGGCGGAAGTCTTTAAGCAAATTGTGGTGATCGTCTTCTTGCCGTTGATTTTGGGTGTGCTGACGCGAGTGGTGCTGATCGCGCAGGTCGGTCAGGCCAAGTACAACAAAAACCTCAAGCAAAAGTTTCCGGCGTTCTCCACGCTGGGCGTGTTGGGCATCGTGTTTGTCGCCATGGCGCTGAAGGCCAAGGATATTTTGTCGAACCCGATGATGTTGCTGTCGTTCCTCGTGCCCTTGGCGATGCTCTACACCTTCAACTTTGTGTTGAGCACCGTGGTGGGCAAACTGGCGTTTAACCGGGGGGATGCGATCGCGCTAGTGTACGGCACCGTCATGCGTAATTTGTCCATCGCCTTAGCGATCGCGATGACCGCCTTTGGCAATGAAGCGGGGTCGGAAATCGCCATTATTATCGCCATGGCCTACATTATTCAGGTGCAAGCGGCGGCCTGGTATGTCAAATTTACCGATCGCCTGTTTGGGGCCGCCCCGGCTGAGTTGCTCGCGTCTGAAATGTAACCGCTTTCACCCAGGCGGTGAGGTTTGCCCCAATATGGCAACTCCACCGCTGCATCTCAATGCGGTTGAAACATCCTCAATGGTCGGCCCGTTAGGACGCCAACGCCGCGACGGAGACTTTGCCTGCGACGGATTTGGCAATCTCCACTAAGGCCTTGGCAGAAGCACTTTCTGGGTGCTGCACCACAATGGGGATACCGCGATCGCCCCCCTCGCGCACGTCCATCTCTAGCGGCACACAGCCAATCAGCGGCACACCCAGTTCCGCTGCCGCTTTTGCGCCGCCGCCGGAACCAAAGATGTCGTACTGCTTGTCGGGCATATCGGGCGGGATAAAGTAGCTCATGTTCTCCACAATGCCGATCACAGGCACTTTAAGCTGTTGGAACATCTTTAGACCGCGCCGCGCATCGGACAGGGCAACTTTTTGCGGTGTGGTGACAATCACCGCGCCCGCCATCGGAACGGCTTGAGCTAGGGTGAGTTGGGCATCGCCGGTGCCTGGGGGCAGATCCACCACCAGATAATCCAGTTCGCCCCAGGTGACCTGGTAAAGAAACTGGCGAATGACACCGTTCAACATGGGGCCACGCCAGATCACCGGCTGGTCGCGATCGATCAAAAAGCCCATCGATACCATTTTGACGCCGTGGTTAAAGGCGGGTTCGAGCACTTCCCCTTGCGCGCCTTGTTGCACGGTCACATTGGCGCTTTCTAAGCCCAGCATGGTGGGCGCATTGGGGCCATAAATATCGGCGTCGATCAGGCCGACTTTGGCCCCGACCTGAGCCAGCGCCACCGCCAGATTGACTGCGACGGTGCTTTTGCCCACGCCGCCCTTGCCGCTGGAAACGGCGATGATATTTTTGACGCCCTCAATGCCCTGGCGATCGGGTAGAGATTTTTGCTGCGGGGTCTCGGCCGTGACTTCCACATTCACCGACTTGACACCCGGCAGCGTCCGCACCGCCTTTTCGCAATCTTCGACGATGAACTCGCGCAGGGGGCAGGCGGGCGTGGTCAGCACCAGAGTGAAACTCACGTCACCGTCATTGACGGCCACATTGCGGATCATGTTGAGCTCGACCAGACTCTTTTGGAGTTCGGGGTCTTGCACGGGGCGTAGCACTTGCAGAATGGCGGGGGCATCCAAAGTCATAATCAGGGGTTCTATAAAAGCAGCAGGAATATCGGTTGATAAAGTCGCTTATCCCTTCATCTTAAAGGGTTGGCGGTCACCCCAACGGGGAAAGTCGGCTAGTGGCGCTGAACAATTTTGCATGGACCGTATAGATGGCACTAGGCATGGGGATGGCTTGGTCCTGAGTGGAGTCGCTGGGGGGATGGCTGCGACTCCGCGCCGCCAGCAGGGTCGCTGAGGCGGTTACGAATGCGGTTCACCAAACAGAACCACAGAACAGGTGAGGTCATCGATGACTCGATGGGTGACATCGCTGACTGCTAACCCCGCCGCCGTGCGTCGCCGCATCGATCGCAAAATCACCAGATCCACATGGCGAGCGGCAGTCAAAATGACGGCTGCGGGGTCATCATGGCGGACACATTTGATCGCGTGTTCCACCTGGGGACCTTCGGCCATGATCGTGCGCAGTTGGCCTTTAAAGAGTTGAATATCTTGAGCGGAATGGGTGCGATCGCTGACGTGCAGCAAGGTAATGGTGGCCTCATGGGTGGCTGCAAAAATTTGTCCAAAGCGGATCGTGCGGATGGTTTGCGGCGTCATAATCTTGACGGGAATCAAGATCCGTTTCAGGTCAATGGGAGCTTTTTTTAAGCGGGTCACCGCCACCGGACAGTGGGAGGCCCAAAACACATTGTCGATGACGCTACCCAGGAGACGCGCCCGTAACCCCTCGGTTTGACTACGTCCCATCACCACCAGTTGCGCATGGTGTTCGCGGGCGGTGCGGCTGATGCCATCCGCCAGATCATCGTCAATGCGAAGTTGCGGACGGGCTTCGGTGCCGACGGCCTCACTAATGGCTTGGGCCGTTTGCAGAAGCTGCTGGTGATGATTTAGCACCGCCAACAATTTTGGGTCATCCATGTGGGCATGGGCGGGGGCGATCGCCAGGGGCACCACATAGCCTTTTTCATATTGGGCGATAAACGCCGCCATTTCAATCAAATAACGCTGGGTTAAAGGATTAGCCAGGGGCACCACAACCACAAACGGTGTCTCCGGTTTCCCCTCAGTTTCGAGCCAGTCATCCCAAGTGGTGTCTGCCGCGACTAAAGGCCCGACAGGGAGAGGCAATTGACTGGCAAAGCGGCTAGTTGTGGTCGAACCGACTAGGGACGTGACCAACATCAGCACAATCACCGCGTTGAACACCGGAGCCGTGATCAGCCCCACCTGTAACCCCACTAACGCCGCCGCCAAAGTCGCGGCCACCTGCGGCAACGACAGTGACCACATGGTCAAGATTTGCAGGCGGCTATAGCCAAACCACAGGCCCGCGATCGCGGCGGCCAAAAACTTGGTCAAGATCAGCGTCAGCACAATGCCGACAGTTAACCCCAGGTGATCGGTGAGCGCTTCAATAAACACCGGCACATCGAGCAGCAGTCCCATGCAGACAAAAAAGAAGGGAATGAAGAGGACGCTGCCAAAAAATTCCACCTTTTCTTTTACCGGACCATCACCTAAGACGCCGTTCACCGCCAAGCCAGCGAGAAACGCCCCTACGATCTTGTCGACATTGATCACCTGCGCTCCCACCGCGACCAAAAACACCGCTAGCAAGACGAACAAAAATTGGTTGCCCTGTTCACTGCCGGTGCGGCGAAAATAGAGCCGACCGACCCAGTTCAGGCCAAACAGCACGGCAGCCGCATAAACGGCTAATCCCACCAGTTGTAAAGTCAGTGAAAATGGCGAAAAGTTGCCTCCTTGGAGAGAGACACACACCGCCAGCACCAGCAATGCCGCAATATCAGTGAAAATTGTTGCGCCGACGGTGACGGTGACGGACTCATCACGGGTGACCCCCAACCGCATAACGATGGGATAGGCCAGCAGGGTGTGAGACGCCATCAGTGAGCCGATGAGCACCGCCGCTACCCAGCCAAATCCCGTCCAGCGCCCCAACAAAATGCCCCCCATCATTGGGATGGCAAAGGTGAGGAAGCCAAAGGTCATGGCGCGATCGCGGTTGCGATTAAATTCCTTGAGATCAATTTCCAGGGCCGCGACGAACATGAGATAGACCTTGCCAATATCGGCAAACAGTTTCTCAATGTCACCGGCCGGGTCGAGCAAGCCCAGGACACTCGGCCCCAGCAGCACCCCCGCCAACAATAAGCCGACGAGCCCCGGCAACCGGATGCGCTCGAACAACGGCGGCAAGGTGAGGCTCACCAGCAACAACGTGGTGAAAGCCACTAGGGGATTATCCACCACCAATTCCCGAATTCCGTCCACGGTCGCCTCTCCTTGCGCTGGCGATAGTCGCGCAGCGATTGAGTTCTGATTTCTATTATCAGCACAGTCCTCGTCAACGATGAAGCCGACGGGATAGAAGCGCCGATGGGTCATCATTTAGATCCGTCGCTGTGGGCGATCGCTCCCAGCTCCGCGCCCCCCACAACAAAAAGTGGGTAGGACGGTGCCCTACCCACGGAGATACAGGAGTTTTTAAGGAGATAACGACTTCAGCCAAATCCCAGTCTTTAGCGCGTTTTCAAGCAATCACACCCAAAAGAGTATTTACGCTTTTCTATGACACTTCGGCCAGGGATATAGCCTTGTCTATGTGTTATTTCACCAAAAATGTTCGGATTTGGCAAGTTTAGAAGCCTTAAACTTTTTATGGTTGCCATTGACAGATGAGCCAAAAGACTTTTCTCACCACAAGATGGACAAATCATCCCATCAAAATCACGTTGTCGAGGACATGAATGATACCGTTGTCGGCTTCGATGTCAGCCGCCAGCACAGTGGCGTTCTTTACCTCAAACCCTTCGGTGCCGTCAATGGGAATCGGCGCGCCTTCGACAGAATCAATTTGCCCCATTTGGATCAACTCATCCTTGGTGTGCTTGCCAGCGGCCACGTGGAAGGTCAGGATGCGCGCCAGCTGCGGGGGGTTTTGCACGAGGGTCTGCACGGTGCCTGGGGGCAGCTTGGCAAAGGCGGCGTCATTGGGCGCAAACACGGTGAAAGGCCCGGCGCTTTGTAAGGTTTCGACGAGGCCAGCGGCTTGTACAGCGGCGACTAGAGTCGAAAATCCTTCGGTATTGACTGCAATATCAACGATGGTAGGCATCAGAGTGACTCCTGCATGAATAGAGAAACAGTGAACATAAACAAACGGACTTCGCCCTTTTGGCTAAAGGCATGGCGATCGCTCCCTGGCAAGAAGGGCCGAATCGCGCCTAATCCAACTCGATAGCGGGGCCTTCGAGCCAGGCGACGTGGATGTCGGGCAGATTGACGGGGATGAGCGGATAGGGCACTTGGGACATGACTGTCAGCCCCGCGATCGCGATCGCGCTGGCCGCAAAGCAGGGATCCAAACGATCTAATAAGCGTCTCATCGCTACTTCCTCAAACCGTGGTGAAACAGATGCAAAAGTAAACGGCACCCAGCCAGGTTTTGGCGCTAGTGATATCCCCGCCGCTGCTAGCGATAGTCTGAACTTTGGATGTCGCGCAATCGGGCTTCGGGCCGCAGAAAGCGATCCATCTGCGCCTCAAAAAACTCGCGATTGGCCTGACGATGACGAGGATTTGGGTCATCCAGCGGGTACAAGAGCGCCGTCCGCAGGGCTTGAATCACTGCCGAAGTCACGTTGTACATCGATCGCTGGAAGGTAATGCCCAACTGAATCAATATGTCGTCTTCGCCTCGACAATAGTCCTGGTAATAGTCCAACAGATAAGGAGGCAAGAAGTGCAGCATGTCTTGCATCAGCAGCGTGGGAGGAATGCCCGCACTGCCCACGGGGAAGACATCCGCATACAAAATACCGTAATGGAAATCGTTTTGATCTGCCGGAACTTGCCCCGCCTGGGCGTTGTAAGACTTGGTACCCCGGAATGGTGCCGTGCGGTAAAAGACTGATTCCACATAGGGCAACGCCGCTTCGTACAACCAGGTAAAGCCCTTGGATTTGGGAATCAGCTCGAAGCATTCGTCACCAACATAGACGTGGTGATAAATGGGCCGACCCGCCACCGCAAAGATGCCATTCACCAAAAAGTCCATGGCGGCGGGGACACCGGCAAAGCCACCTTCGTCATAGATGTCGCTCATCTCAAAAAAGACTGGGGCCATCACTTCCCAAAACAAACCCAGATTTGAGTAGTAAGACAGTTCCCGACATTTTTCGTAGAACATTTCGGGGAACAGCTTATGTAGCCCCAACATTAGCGGGTTGCGCTTGAAATAAGCTTTGATGGCGCGATCGCAGTTCGCTTTGTATTCGTCGGTGTATAGAAAATCGTTGTAGCGCCCGCCCATGTCCTGATGCCACAACATCGCCTTCATGCAGGCTTCGGCAAATTCCATGTTGACGCGATCGTGCCAGAGGTGATGAAACAGCTTGGGCAGCTTGCGCTTGACCTCACCCTTCTCCATGAATTCCAGCAGTTCCGGGTGGGCGGTGGCTTCACCGCGCCAGATGCGCAAATCGGCAGTGTCGCCGGCATAGTGGTTGTGCAGATCCAGGTATTCCTGGGGCAAGAAGTATTTGAACGCCGGGAGCGGATCAAGGAACACCCGCTCGGCAATGTAGAGCAAATCACGCCAGTAAAAGTCCATCGGCACGGCGTACGCCTTATAGATACCGATAATTTGCATCAGGTTTTCCGGCGTGTCGGGCAGCATCGAGCCGCCTGCCTCCAGCCGATGAATCACATCCGCATGGGGATGATTCGATGGGGGAATGATGCCAGGTTTTTGAGTGAGGGTGGTGGTCATAGTTGTTGTTGGGTAGTCAGGTGGACGGGGGGAGGGCGTCGTCGGGGCGAGGCATTTTGGTTGTCACGTTCTGGATAAATCAATAGCGTGATTCACAGAAGGCCTTGCCCTGATGGAATGTGGGCGGATCGCCATTCGGGCCGTTGTTCGCGATGATGGGAACGGTCATATTTCGGGAAGCGTTATGGGTAAAAAGTCACGCATTCGAGCATTGGCGATTTGCATCCTCCGCGAGGGCGATCGCCTGCTGCTGCACGAGGGCGTCGATCCGGTCAGGGGCATCCGGTTTGGGCGACCGCTGGGGGGCGGCATCGAATTTGGCGAACACAGTCGTGATGCTGTGGTGCGCGAAATTCGCGAGGAGCTCGGGGCGGAGATTACCGATGTCGAGTTGCTGGGCATCATGGAATCGATCTACGTCTACGAAGGAGCACCGGGGCACGAAATCGTGTTTGTGTACAGCGGTCGCTTTGTGGATGAGAGCCTTTATGAGCGCGCGAGCTTAACTGTGACTGAGGGCAAACGCCAGTTTGAAGCCTATTGGCGATCGCCCCAGGATCTCAAAGAGCAATCTATTCTGCTAGTGCCAGAGGGCATCGCGGATTTGCTGTAAGCCCACCTCGCCAAGTCCCCATCAGCTCTTCTTGCGGCTAATCCAACACTTGGGGCGCACGGGGCAACTCCGCCACCAATGGCAGCGCTGGCGTCTGCAACTCGGGCGTAGTTGTGGGCAGGGTCGCCACTAAAGTAGCGGCGGTCGATTCGCTCCAGCGCACGAGCCAGTTCGGCTGCAATCCCAAAAATAGGATCAGCGAAGCCAAGATCCAGGCCGGAAAGCGCTCAATAAAAGTCACCTTGGGGAAGTAGGCAATGTCGTTATCCAGCTTGCCGAAGCAGGTGCGGTTCAGCAGGATGACGAAGTACACCGCCGTCAGACCTGTACCAATGACACAGAGCAAGGTTTGCAAGGGATAGCTGGCGTAGCTGCCCTGAAACACGAGGAACTCGGTAACGAAACCCACGAGCCCCGGAATGCCAGCACTGGCCATGCCCCCCAACACCAACAGGGCGCTGGTCATCGGCAAACCCCGAATCGGATTCATCAAGCCATTCAGCACATCCAGCTCGCGGGTGCCCACTTTGGCTTCCACCACCCCAACCAGGTGAAAGAGAATCGCCAGAATCAAGCCGTGGGAAACCATTTGGCTCACCGCTCCGGTCAATGCCAGGTCAGTCATGGCTGCGCCGCCAAGCAACACGTAGCCCATATGACCGATGGAGCTGTAGGCCACCATGCGTTTGATGTCTTTTTGAGCGATCGCGGTAATTGCGCCGTACAACACACTGACAGCAGCCCACACCGCTAGGTAGGGAGCCAGCACCGACCACGCATCGGGAAACATGCCTAACCCAAAGCGGAACAAACCATAAGTGCCCAACTTGGCAAGCACCCCCCCCAAAATCATCGCGACCGGCGTGGAAGCGGCCACATAGGTATCAGGTAACCAGGTGTGAAACGGCACTAAGGGAATCTTGATGCCGAACGCAACGAGCAACATCACCAGCAAGATGATCTGACCAGCCAGCGGTAGTGTGTCGCCCAAAGCGGGTGTGTAGGCAAAGTCCGTGTGCTCAGTGAGCCACACCGTCGCCAAAAAGGCCGCTAGCATCAAGGCCCCAGAAACCGCTGTGTAAAGCAAAAACTTCGTGGCCGCATAGTTGCGCTTTTCGCCGCCCCAAATTGCCACTAATAAATAGAGGGGCACCAACTCGATTTCGTACAGCAGGAAAAAGAGCAGCAAGTTTTGGGCCAAAAAGGCTCCGGCTACCCCGCCACTGACGAACAACATGAGGGCGTAAAACAGCTTGGGTCGCTCAATCTCAGCGGCACAACTCCAAAGCGCCATCCAAGTGATGAGGGAATTCAGCGCTACCATCAGCAGCGACAGGCCATCCAAGCCCAGCTCATAGTTCAGCCCCAACAACGGCAGCCAGGGAAAGAACTCTCGAAACTGAAAGCCAGGGGTGTTCAGATCAAATTGCGTAAATAGCCAGATCGTCCAGAGAACGCTGATGCCGGTAATCGTCAGGGCCAGCGATCGCGCTTGCTTGCCCGTGACTTGCGGCAATAGCGCAATGGGCAACGCGCCGATAATGGGAAGCCAGATTAAAACACTCAGCATGGTTTTAGGTCAGTAAACGTGCGCAAAACAGGAGAAACTTCGGAATGCATCAAGTCCGCTCAGAACAGCGAACCCCGGTCTAGGGCGTAGCAAAAACTGCCGTGAAAATGCCCGGTAAATACTGCCAGCTCATAATGATGCTGATGACTGCCACACAAAAGGTGATCGTCAGCGCGTAGAACTGTAGACGACCACTGTTGTTGTATTTCAGCGCCTCCCCGCTAAAGACTGACGCCAACCCAACGAAGTTGACAAAACCATCGACCAGGTAGCGATCGAGCCAATCCGTGAGTCGGGATAATAGGTCAACCCCCAACACCACGCTAGAACGATAGAGACGCGGCGTATAAAAGTCGAAGGCGAGCAGATTTTGCAACGGCGCGGGCACCAACTTTTCAGGGGATTCCACCCGGCGGCCAACAAATAGCACCGCCCCCACGGCAAAGCCTAAAAGGCTCGACCAAATTAACGCGACCCCCATGTCTTTGTTCAGCATGGCCCAGTCGGGTAGCAGCCCCAAGGTGCTGAGAATTAACGGGAAGTGCAGAGTAAAACCGACGGTAATCATCATGGGCACCACCATTAACCAAATTGGCTCCGGCGAGCGAATGGTCATCTGGTTGACTGGCCCCGCAAAAATCAGGCCAAATGTCCGGGCGAGGCCAAACGCCACAATCCAGTTAACGGTGAGGGCGATCGCCACCAGCAGAAGCTGCTGACTCTCCCATAGCCCGGTCACCAGCTTCAACATGGACCAAAAACCGCCCAGCGGTGGCAAAGCGACGAGGCCAAACGCCCCGACCAAAAAGGCGAATCCAGTCACGGGACGCCGCCCCCACAGTCCCCCCATCTGAGTGACATCCTGGGTAATGACGCCCAAAATAATCGAGCCCGCGCCCATCACCAGCACTGCCATCGCGAGCGCATAGGTCAGCACCAACAACAATGCGGCTTCTGGCTGCTGAGCACCCACGGCAATAAACACCAACCCCATATAAGTGCTCGACAAATAGGACAGCACTCGCTTGAGGTCGATCTGGGCAACCGCAATCAACGCTCCGCCCACAGCCGTAATGGAGCCGATCGCCGCCGTCACCGCCAAGACCAGAGGCGACAGCACCAACACCGGAGACAGTTTGAAGAGAATCCAAGCCCCCGTTGCGACCACCACCGCATTCCGCAAAATCGTGCTCGGCAGCGGACCCTCCATCGCTTCGTCTAACCACAAATGCAGTGGAAACTGCGCACACTTACTCATCGGGCCAGCAATTAAGGCAATGCCCAGCAGCGCCATAACCTTGGGATCAACTTCAGCCGTTTGCGCCCAGACCGCCAGTTCTCGAAAGTCCCAGGTATGGGCCAATGGGTAAATCGCGAGGACCCCCATCAACAGAATCAAGTCGCCAACCCGCTTCGTCAAAAAAGCATCGCGCGCCCCCGTCACCACCAGCGACTGGTTGTACCAAAAGCCCACTAGCAGGTAAGTGCCCAGCGTTAAAACTTCGAGTAGAACGTAGGCAAAGAATAGAGAGTTGCACAATACCAAGGCGCACATGCCCGCTTCAAAAAAGGCCATGAAGGCAAAGAAGCGGCCCCAGCCCCAGTCCATTTCCAGATAACCAACGGCATAAATTTGCGCCAGCAGATTTAACCCAGTAATGAGGATACAAGCCCCAATCGTGATGGCCGAGACCTCCAGCGGAATGATGAGGTTAAAGTCGGCGACATTCAACCAGGGCACAAAGAAAAATTGGTCGTTAGACTTGCCCCACAGCGCAAAAAAGGCCCAAACACTATGGGTAAAGGACAAAAACGTCATCAGAATGTTGACGTAACCAGCCGGACGGGGGCCAGTACGACGGATGAAAGCGGGTGACCAAGGAATCGTTAGCAGCGTCCCAATTAGGGGATATACCGGAATTAGCCAACTCGTTTCGGTAATCATGGACGGTCTCGATGTGATGTCAGCGGGTAATTAGCTAAACCTATGGCAATCTATTTCAGAGAATAAGACTCCCTGCCCTAGCTGAAATCAGCTTGGACAAAGCGAATGTCAAGGAGTAAGGCGCATCTATGGCAGCGCCGATTAGATTGAAATAAGTCTATGCAATAGCTAGTGTAAAGGCTCTCAGGGGCCTTCGTCTAGAGGTTTATTGACTCAAGCCAATTTATAATTCAGTCCTCATTGATAAACATCGATAATAGATTCTTGCTGCTGTGACGTCTCACTGTCTGTCTAGCAATGAGGGAACTGACTGGAATTGAAGCCGGTCTAGTCAATCAAGTCTGCAAACCCTGCTGTTCTCGTTGGACGTTACGACATGACTCATTGGGATGAGTCATGTCTGACGGTTCGCCGAACTCATGCCGTCAGCTGTCCAGTTTCCAGCGTGGATAGGGCAATCCCGATGGGACTCGCCTGACCATAAGATACCGGTAAATCGCGTGGCGACTGCGCTCACCCTGCCAGCTTCGAGAGTCGAGCGCCGTCGCCACCGGACTGGCCTAGGGGCGTTATTTAGCCGCAGCTCCCTAACCACCGGAGTGCATCGCCCCTGGGTTGGACGGCACTGTTTGTGGCTAACCTAGTTTGAGTGGTTTTCTTTTCCGAGATGTCCAGAAATTCAAGCTTGCTCGCGATCGCTCCCCTCTTTCTGAAAAGCTGAGGGGCGGCAACCAGCATTGGCGCAGTTGTGCCGGCTGGCTGACAAAGTATTAGCGGCTAGCTTCAAGGCGTTGTTGCTGCGTCGTCGATAAATCGGTCAGGGTCTGCCCTAGGTCTTCGATCAGATGGCGAGCACTGGATTTAACCTCTTCTGCGGTCAAGGCCCGGTTTTCTTGGGTCGGCAGATAGGTGGCAACGGATAACGGGGGGCCAAAGGCTACTTCTACAGAGCACCGCCAGCGCGGCACCGCCGGATCGTAGTGCAAGCTGACGGGAATAATTTTGACGCCCAATTCGTGAGTTTGGGCTTCGGCTTGCAGGGCCATGCGAGCGAGACCGGGCTTGAGACGATGGATCTGGCGATCGCGGAAAATGCCCCCTTCGGGATAGATGACCATCATTTGGTCATGCTGCAACAACTCAATCCCGTGGCGCAGACTAGCGATGCTGGGCGATCGTACATTGACGGCAAAGCCGCCTAACCGGCGAATAAACCAGCCCTGCAAACCTTTCACCTCATCGGCGGTGACCATAAAGTGTAAGTCGCGTCCGGTGACGGAACGCCCGGCAGCGTAAGGAATCACAATAGAGTCCCAGCGGGCGCGATGGGTGGGCGCAAGAATTACTGGTCCCTGATCCGGTAAGTGTTCCTGCCCTACGATAGCAACGTGGCGAAAGTAGCCGGGAAGGACAAATTTTTCACCGAGAAAATAGGCGATGGGTGTCAGCCAAGGAGAGCACTGCGATAGCGTATGCGTCTGCTGGCTAGCAGGCGAGGGATTCAGGCTGACTGTAGACATAGACAATTGTTTGGCGATCGCCGTTTCAAGAGACACGTTTCTATTTCGGTAACTTGTGAACTATGTTTACCGTAGTGGGTTACGCCCCATGTCACCTCAATCGCTAGACACTTTTTGCGAGTGTCATCGCTAGCTTGCCATCTCAGTCGACAGGAAATTCGGACTTCGGGGGGGGAATTAGTGGCTGTCCGGCGGCACGGTAGCCCAACAGAGTGAGTTCGCGCCGAGCCATCAACCTCAGAAATGTCATCACGCGATCGCGAAATCCCCGACTAACTGATGCAGTTGCTACATTCGCTGAAATCGACCTTCTATAATGTTGAGCAACTAACGACTACTGTTAACGACTACTGTAATGTTGCCCGTCAGGGTGCTGCCACATCAGTCTAGAGGCGGCATTGTTGCTGTCTTTCCTTTGTTCCCAGGTAGGCAGGGAAATTGATCGCACCGGCAGAGAGACATGTTCCAGCGGCGGGCACCCAGATTCTTTAACTTTCCCATGGGCATTGAGAAGGTGGGAAGAGCACCAGCGCCAAGGCTCGGTTCAGGCCCGTGATTGAACGCAAGCGATGCGACGTTCCTCGCCGGAGGCAGTGTAATCCGCCAGCCATCGGCTAACTGCCATTAGTAATGATGTGAATTGAAGGGTGATCCCCATGCGCACGGCCTATCTTTTAGTCTCTCACGGTAGCTCTGATCCTCGTCATCAGGCGAGCTTGACCCGGCTGGCTCAGGGGGTGCGCCAGCATTTGGGCGGCTGGCATCGTGGTGCGCCAATGACCTTTAGTAGCGAATCTGGTGACTGGCGATCGCGGCCCCCAGCCGCCAGCCTGTATGCCGAATCCCCCATTGTGGGTACTGCGACGTTAGAAGCGGCTGAACAGTCCTTGGCGGAGCAAATCGTTCAATTTTCTCGTCGACTGTCGCAGTTAGACATTCAACAACTGGTGATCATGCCGCTGTTTCTGCTCGCGGGCATTCACGTCAAAGAAGATCTACCAGCGGAAATCAGCTATGCCCAACAGCAACTCCGCTCTGGTTTACAGCTCAAATGTTTGTCTTATTTGGGCAGCCGTCCGCAATTTAAGCAGCATGTGGCTGCCCGCATCGCCCACACAGAGGCTGATCGCTGTCTTTTGCTCGCCCATGGCAGCCGCCGCCCAGCGGGCAATCGCAAGCTTCAGCAATTAGGCCGAGGACTCAATACCGATGTCGCATTTTGGACGGTGGCTCCCGACCTGGAAACACAGATTTATCACCTGATGCAACAGGGACATCGACGAATTGCGATCGCGCCGTTTTTCCTGTTTCCCGGCAGCATTACTGACGCCATCACCCATCGCACGGAGCAAATTGCCGAGCACTTGCCCAAGCTGTCACTCAGACTACTGTCGCCCTTGGGCACGAGCAGCGACTTGGGGGCGGTCATTGCCGACATCCTCCAGGCTGCTCGGCAGCCGGTGACAGATATGAACGGGGACGCTGAGCCGTCACAGATAGCCGAAAGTAGTATTACCGCTTAAGATTTTTCAATATTACAAACCAAGCTGTTGACAGCATGCAGGTGAACCCCAGAGGTATCCGGTGATATGACCGAACTACGTCAGCATAATCAAGGCGATCGCTTACCCGGCAAGGTCTATTTGGTCGGCGCTGGGCCAGGGGATCCGGGACTGTTTACCCTCAAAGGCAAGGCCTTACTAGAGGTGGCGGATGTGGTCGTCTACGATGCCCTGGTGAGTCCCCCGATTTTGGCGATGGTCAATCCCCAAGCCAAGCTACTGCCAGCGGGCAAGCGGCGCGGCTATCATTCCCTGCTGCAAACCGAAATCACCCAACTGCTAATTGAGCAGGCCCAACACCATGTCACGGTAGTGCGGCTCAAGGGTGGCGATCCCTTTATGTTTGGGCGCGGGGGGGAAGAGATGGGCGATTTGGTGGCGGCAGGCATTGCGGTGGAAGTCGTGCCGGGCATCACCGCCGGGGTGGCGGTACCCGCCTATGCGGGCATCCCGGTGACTCATCGCCAACTAAGTTCCAGTGTGACGTTTGTGACGGGACATGAGGCCGTCGGCAAGTACCGGCCCGAAGTAGAATGGCGGGCGATCGCCCAGGGCTCCGAAACCATCGTCATTTATATGGGTGTTCAGAATCTCCCCAAAATTGTGCGGTCTCTAACGGGTGCGGGGTTATCGACGGATACCCCGATCGCGCTGGTGCGCTGGGGGACGCGCCCCGAGCAGTCTGAACTGGTCGGCACCCTCGCCACCATCGAAGCCGACATGACGGCGACTGGCTTTGCGGCCCCCGCGATCGCCGTGATTGGGAATGTGGTGACCCTGCGCGAAACCCTCGCCGTCTGCCGCCCTGAGATGCAGACTGCCGAAACCGGAACGGCCTTGCCCGGACGGCAAATTTCCCCAAGAAAGGCAACAACGACGGTGCCCCTTGCTACGATGGAATAGGCCACCGCAGCAGAGAAAACTTTGGGGTCGGGGGTTAATCCGGATGGTTGGGGCCAAATCTGTTAGTTTGACTTGAAGTCTCTCGCTGGGTCTCGCAAACTGGTGGATAAAGGGTGCCCGGATGGGACTAGGCTGGCTGTTTAGCGCGGCGATCGCCCTCGACAACCCCACCCTCCGATACTTTTCACTGTCTTTGGTTCACTGTCCTTGGATTTATTGACGTTAACGACATTCATCGCTTTATGACTGCTACTACTATCCCGGTTGAAAAGAAGAAGCTCAAGCATCCTCCCCTTAACATCCACACCTTGGGAGATAAAGTGCTGCGTCAACCGGCCAAGCGCGTGGCCAAAGTTGATAGCAGTATGCGCGACCTGGCCTATGACATGCTCAAGACCATGTACAGCTCCGATGGCATTGGGTTGGCCGCCCCGCAAGTCGCGGTCAACAAACAACTCATCGTGGTTGATGTTGATTCCGAAAACGCGGCGGCGCCGCCGCTCATTCTGTTTAACCCCAAAGTCACGCGGGCCAGCAAAGAAGTTTGCACTGATAAAGAGGGTTGCCTCAGCATTCCCGGCGTCTACCTAGATGTGGTACGCCCCACCGCTATCGAAATCAGCTTCAAAGATGAAAATGGCCGTCCCCAAAAGCTGCAAGCTGCCGACCTACTGGCCCGCTGTATTTTGCACGAGATGGATCATCTCACGGGCGTCATGTTTGTCGATCGCGTCAATAATCAACTCGCCCTAACCGAAGAGTTACAGAAAAATGGCTTCTCGGCTCGCGATGTGAAAGCGATCGCGGGCTAAGCCTTGCACTGGGGGCACCGCCTGCGTTAGATAAATAGAATAATTTTCTCAGGAGAGAATCAAGCTGTGTGGACTCCCAAAAGTGGTTTGTTGTTGCTGTGTTCGAGCCTGGCGGCGATTTCTGCCGTAGCGGCCATTTTTGAGCTATCCACTGGCAATCCTGATTGGGGCTTCGGCCCCACCTATACGCTGGTGGGAGTGACTGTCCCCCTCGTGGGGCTGTTCTTCTATGCGGCAGTCAAAGACGCTAGAGCCAATATGTAGGTCACCGAGGTTTTCACCGACGAGAGCCGCTCAGGGTTGCTGATTCATCCAGGGGCGCGGGGCGGCATCTTGCCTGCGAGCCGGACGAGAGCGACGACATTACAGCAACTCTCATTTTGGGAAATGTTCCGTTTGCCCTGAGTCTGTCGCCGGGTGAACGGGCTTGCCTCCCTCGGAAAACCAGGGTGTGAACGAGCCCCTTGGCTGGTTTCAAGGGGCAACTTATGGAGTCTGGATGTGCCAGCGCATTGACCATCATCGTGAAGCCACGCATCCACGATGACGATCTTTTCGGTGGGGGTGAATGTGCCCCCCTTCGGATTTCTCCCCACCTCGCGATAGTTGAGAGTTACTTGTCTAGGAGGCTGCGGAGCATCCAGGCCGTCTTTTCGTGCACTTGCATCCGCTGGGTGAGTAAGTCCGCCGTCGGTTCATCATTCGCCTGGTCGACCACCGGAAAGATTGAGCGCGCGGTCCGCACCACGGCCTCTTGGCCTTCTACCAGTTTGGCAATCATTTCTTCAGCGCTGGGTACCCCTTCTTCTTCTTTGATCGAAGAAAGTTTGGCAAAGGCTTTGTAGGTGCCTGGAGCTGCCACACCTAAGGCCCGAATGCGCTCGGCAATCAGATCCACCGCTAAGGCCAGCTCGTTATATTGCTGCTCAAACATGAGGTGCAGCGTTTGAAACATGGGGCCAGTGACGTTCCAATGAAAGTTATGGGTCTTGAGGTAGAGGGTATACGTATCGGCGAGCAGGTTAGCGAGGCCAGCGGCAATGGCCTGACGGTCTTTCTCTTCAATGCCAATGTTGATCGGCATGGTACTCACTGCCGTCGCCGCCGCTTTTTTGGTTTTAGCCATGATTGTTTCTCCTTTGCAAACAGTCTTGTTGCGATCGCTCACAACAGTCTTAATTTTGCACTCTAACAAGGGGGGCGCAATGCTGGCAGCCATTTTCCTTTGGAGAAATGGTCCGTTCGCTCTGAGCAGCATTCGCTACATGCGTGCAGTCATCCTGAGCATTACCGCAATGCTGGGTGGGGGCGATCGCGGTGTCACATGCTGCTCGGTCTCTGGCGATATCGCGGGTTCGGTAGAGGTTTTGGCGATCGGTCAGGCCGTTTTACGGGCGGTAAACCCTCACCTCACCTCGGTTCAGAATAAACTGTTGCGAAGAAAAATTGATCTTTATCTAAAGGCTGGGTGGGCTCATCAAAACCCGCGCTAGGGTTGGCTTAGTAAGTAGATTACCGTTCAATTTCGGTGCGAATTTTCCAGTAGAGGCCTGTCCACCTGCGATCGCTCAACTTGCTAAAAATGGTGCCTTCATGACCCTTTTGGTTTACGCCCGTAACCTCGTCAGTGCCCAGCCCGAGGGAAGAGTTTTCTCAAGTTTGTCGCTTCAGTTCCCTTCACACAACTGCCCATCATTTTGATAACTCCCTGATCGAGTCAGGCTACTACAGTGCTCCATACAGGTTTGCTAGACACCCGTTTACCCCGCCAAGCGACGCCATCCCAATGGGGATCGACAGACTGATTGGCATTGCCCAGACCGTTTTCTTAGGGCCGATCCCCGCACGATTTGACTGATAGCACATCCAATCGAAGGTCAATGTATGACTGTTAATTCCCTTGAAACCCTCGAAGCCTTGATTGACCGGGTGAAAGCCGCCCAGGCCGAATACGCTACGTTCACCCAAGAGCAGGTCGATCGCATCTTTCACCAAGCGGCTCTGGCGGCGAATACCAAGCGCATTCCCCTGGCGAAGCAGGCCGTGCAAGAAACCGGCATGGGCATCGTCGAAGACAAGGTGATCAAGAATCACTTTGCGTCGGAGATGGTTTACAACAAGTACAAAGACGAGAAGACCTGCGGGGTGATCGAGAACGAGCCCGGTTATGGCTTGCAGAAGATTGCCGAGCCCGTGGGTATTCTGGCGGGCATTGTGCCGACGACGAACCCCACGTCCACCGCCATCTTCAAAGCCTTGTTGGCTCTGAAAACTCGAAACGGCATCATCTTTTCCCCCCATCCCCGCGCCAAGGGCTGTACGACACAAGCAGCCAGGATTGTGCGGGATGCGGCAGTGGCGGCAGGGGCACCGGCGGACATTATCGGCTGGATTGACGAGCCGACGGTAGAGCTGTCCCAAACCTTGATGAGCCACCCCGACATCAAGCTGATCCTGGCGACGGGCGGCCCCGGCATGGTGAAGGCGGCGTACTCTTCGGGGAATCCCTCGCTGGGGGTCGGCGCGGGCAATACCCCAGCAGTGATTGACGGGACGGCCCACATCAAAATGGCGGTGAACTCCGTCTTGATCTCCAAGAGTTTTGACAATGGGATGATCTGCGCCAGCGAGCAGTCGGTGGTAGTGGTGGACGAGGTCTATGACGAGGTGCGGGCGGAGTTCAGCGAGCGGGGCGCGTATCTGCTCAATGACGACGAGAAGGCCAAGGTGCGCCAGATCATTCTCAAGAATGGGCGGCTGAATGCAGCGATCGTGGGGCAATCCACCGCCAAACTCGCTGAACTGGCGGGGATCACGGTGCCCGAAGGGACTCGCGTGCTGATTGGCGAAGTGACGGACATCAACACGGACGAGCCGTTTGCCTATGAGAAGCTATCGCCGATTTTGGCGATGTATCGGGCTCCCGACTTTGGCCACGCGGTGAACATGGCGGCGGCCCTGATCCGCTTTGGGGGCATGGGCCATACCTCGGTGCTCTATACGAATCCGGCGCAGCACGATCACATTCACCACTTTGAATCGCAGATGACGACGGCGCGGGTGCTGATCAACACGCCATCTTCTCAAGGGGCGATCGGGGATCTGTACAACTTTAAGCTCGATCCTTCGCTGACGCTGGGCTGTGGCTCCTGGGGCGGCAATTCGGTCTCGGGCAACGTCGGCCCGCAGCACTTGCTGAACATCAAAACGGTGACGGAACGGCGGGAAAATATGCTGTGGTTCCGCATTCCGCCGAAGGTGTATTTCAAGTTTGGTTGTCTGGCAACGGCGCTGCGGGATCTTCAGGGGCGTCAGCGGGCCTTCATTGTGACCGACAAGCCGCTGTTTGATCTGGGCCTGTGCGATCGCGTCACTCAAGTGCTGGAAGATCTGGGTATTCGCCATGAGGTGTTCCACGATGTGGAGCCGGATCCCTCGCTGGATACGGTGATGCGCGGCGTCGATGCGATGAATCAGTTTGAGCCGGATGTGATCATTCCGGTGGGCGGCGGTTCGCCGATGGATGCAGCCAAGATCATGTGGCTGATGTATGAGCATCCTGAAACGGACTTCGAGAGCCTGGCGATGCGGTTTATGGACATTCGGAAGCGGGTGTATGAGCTGCCGCCCCTGGGCAACCGGGCGATGCTGGTGGCGATCCCCACGACATCGGGCACCGGCTCGGAGGTGACGCCGTTTGCCGTGGTGACGGACAACCGCACCGGCATGAAGTATCCCCTGGCGGACTATGCCCTGACCCCCCACATGGCGATCGTCGATCCCGAACTGGTGCTGCACATGCCCCCGGCGCTGACGGCGTACGGTGGGTTGGATGCCCTGACCCACGCGATCGAGGCCTACGTCTCGGTGCTGGCATCGGAGTTCACTAACGGGCAAGCGCTGGAGGCGATTCGCCTGATCTTCAAGTACCTGCCGAGCGCTTACGAAAACGGCGCGCAGGATCCCAAGGCGCGGGAGAAGGTGCATTATGCGGCGACGATGGCGGGGATGGCCTTTGCCAACGCCTTCCTGGGGGTCTGTCACTCCCTGGCCCACAAGCTGGGCTCGACCTTCCATGTGCCCCACGGTCTGGCGAATGCGCTGCTGATCTCCCACGTCATCCGCTATAACGCGACGGATGCGCCCTTTAAACAGGCCATCTTTCCGCAGTACAAGTATCCCAATGCCAAGTATCGCTATGCCCGCATTGCGGATCACCTGGGTCTGGGCGGTGATACTGAGGATGAGAAGGTGGAGTTGCTGATTGCGGCGATCGAGGCGCTGAAGCACCGTCTCAACATCCCCGACAGCATCCACGATGTGATCCCGGAGGTGGACAAGCGCTTCTACGCGGAGGTGGAGGAAATGGCGGAAAACGCCTTCGACGACCAATGCACGGGCGCGAATCCCCGCTATCCGATGATCAAGGAGTTGAAGGAACTGTACATCCTCGCTCACCGAGGCTGTCGCATTGATGCGGCCATGTACAACCAGGATGACTCGGAGGCGATTCAAGAAGCGGTCAACGCTTAGGGACCTCGCCCCGGAACCTCACCGCCTGTGGCACCTCTCCTTCGTAAGGCTACTAAGTACACACAAGTCATGTTGTAGTAGGATGCTGCCAGAAAACATGGGGTCATCGAGATGGAGAATC
>NZ_JACSWC010000022.1 GCF_016888165.1 Halomicronema sp. CCY15110
CGACGACAAAAGTGCCCGTAGCTCAGGTTCCAACGCTGTTGGTCCAGCCCTTCTTGCCACAGCAGCGCCAGCGTCACACCTTTGCCTTGCAACTCACGATGCACGCTGGCAAAGTCAATCTCCGGTTGATTGGCTGGAGGCGGTTTGCCTTTTCCCAGTTGGCTTTGGGCTTCGCTATCAATGTTAAAGGTCGTTACTTCTGCAGGGTAAGCGCAAGAAAAACATCGGGGAATTGTGCTACGTTGCCAGACCAGCGGCAAGGACAGTGAGCATGTAGTC
>NZ_JACSWC010000220.1 GCF_016888165.1 Halomicronema sp. CCY15110
GTTCTCGAAAGTGACGACTTTCTCACGATGAGACTACCGATACTTTGCTCCCAAAACTTTTCTGCACCAGTGAGCAAGATGGCCTCAGAAATCATCCTTAGGAGCATAGTGATGTGGAGCTGACTGCCCTTCAAACAGCTAATATCGCCACCGCGATCGCTTATCTCATTATTCCTTTTTGTCTAGTTTATTGGCTGTGGAGACTCCGCCGATATCAACTACCCTGGCAGCTTTTTGCTCATTTGGGACTATTTTCAGCCTTTATTTTGAGTTGTGCCCTGACCCATCTTTTAGGGCATAACTCTCCCGCGATTTATCCTTGCGCTGTGATTAGTGGCCTCGAAGCCATTGCCCTGATCGTGAGTACCCGTGGGCTAGCCGATCACTTCATCGGCCAACTGCGAGCTCAGCGCCTACTGCAAGGCTTTTTAGACAATGCGCAGATCGGCATGATGGCGTTTGATGCGGTGCGAGATAGCGAAACCAACGAAATTGTCGATTTCCGCTGCACCCTCGAAAATGACTACGCTCGGCGGCATGGCTCCCCTGAACCGATGACTGGCAGGCTACTCATTCAGGCCATGCCGCACCATCTAGAGAGTGGCCTGTTTGAGCAATATTGCCGCAGCACCCAGGGCGAAAATATCACCGCAGAATTTTCCTACCCAGAGCTGGGCTGGTTTCAAAATCGCTCATTTCCACTCCTCCAGGGGTTTGGGGTGACGTTTGCTAATATCACCACCCTTAAAAATGCGGCCATTTTTGATCGGTTAACCGGACTCTATAATCGCCAGATCTTAGATCAGCCTCTCAAGTTCAACGCTCTGTTGTACTTGGATCTTGATCGCTTTAAACAAGTGAATGATCTCCAAGGCCATATCGTCGGCGATGAGGTGCTGAGACAGGTCGCAGATCGCCTTCGACACAGTACTCGCCCCAAAGATCTCCTGGTTCGATTAGGGGGAGATGAGTTTTTAGTTTTGATGGCCATTGCCGATGCGGCTCCCCAAGAGATTGCGCTAGAAACGGCCTGGCGCATTCACGATGCCATCCAAAAACCCTATTCGGTAGATGAGTTGATTCTGAATGTCGGGGTCTCGGTGGGCGTTTATCTGGCCATCAAAAACGACTCCTTAGACAGTGCGATTCGTCTGGCCGATATTGCCCTGAACACGCGCAAAGCTGATCGGGAAAAATATTCCCCAGTGGTCTTGTATGAGCCGGAAATGGGAGAGCGGGCCCAGCGGGGATATGTGTTTGAAAAGGAGCTGAAGCAGGCGATCATCGACGGACAAATTGTGTTGTTCTATCAGCGGGTCGTTAATTTGCAAGAGCCGAGTCATCCGACTGTGGGGTTTGAAGCCCTGGTGCGGTGGCAACATCCCGAGAAAGGACTAATTCTGCCGCAGGATTTTATCCCCATGGCTGAAAAATCCGGCCTCATCGGGCTCATCACAGATTATGTCTTGGCTGAGGCCTATCGGCAGGCTTGTGTCTGGAACCGCTTTGATCAATCGATGAAAATGAGCATCAATCTTAGTGCCTACGACTTAACTAGGTCTGAGTTTCTCAAGCATGCCCAAAAGGTTCTGCAGCAAGGCATTCTGAAGAACAACTCTTTTGGGTTTGAACTCACGGAAAAGGATTTTGCCGATTTATCGCAAGCGGCTGTGCTCAACATGATTAAGACTTTGAAGTCGTTTGGGGCAGGCTGGGCCATTGATGACGCGGGCACTGGCTATAACGGTCTCGGTGTGGTCAGTCAGGTTGGGGGTCTATTTGATGTGCTCAAAATTGACCGGAGTTTCATTTCTGGACCGCAAGCCTCGCTGCTGTTATGCGACGCCTTTTGTGCGATCGCCAATCACTTTGGCATGGAGGTGATTGCTGAGGGCATTGAGACCCAGTACCAAGCTCAGGCTCTGACGAAGTCAGGCGTGCAGTTTGGCCAGGGCTTTTACTTTGAGCACGGCGAGCCCCTCGCAGCAGCAGCAATGGAAGCGGTATTGGAAGCAGAGTGGAGTCACGCGCGCACCGAGTAAACGAACCCTGGAACGGTTGAGGGCAGTCCATTTTCCCAACCGAACCGCCCCGTTCACCCATCATCGACCAGCTGACAACTCGCTCATGTGGCTAGACGTAACCATGCTCAGCCAAAAAGTCGAGGGCGATATCCGGTTCTGTTGCTCCGTGGACTGGCCCTAGATTCAGGAATTTTTCGGCATACTTGCCCAATACGTCGCCTTCTAGATTCACCGCCTGCTGGGGCTGCAGGTATTGCAAATTGGTCTCGTGATAGGTCACGGGAATCACGGCCACGGTAAACCAGTCACCGCTGGGGCTGCAATCAGCCACGGTGAGGCTAATGCCATTCACCGCGATGCTGCCCTTGGGCACGATGTAGCGAGCGACGTGGGGCGAGGGCACGGCAAATCGCAATTCCCAAGACGTGGCGTCTGAAACCGCTGATTCCAACCGACCGAGGCCATCTACATGCCCGGTGACAAAATGCCCGCCGATTTTGCTGCCTACCCGCAGGGAGCTTTCCAAGTTCACCCAGCCGCCATCCACAACATCTCCCAGACTGGATTTCGCCAATGTTTCTGGTGAGGCTGTCGCGATAAAGCCATTGGCCAGGGCAGTTTCGACGGTGAGGCACACGCCATCCACGGCGATGCTGTCTCCCAAGTCCAAATCGGCCAGCAGGCGATCGCTACCTGGCCCGTCACAGACAATCTTGAGATGGTTGGAGTCGAGTCGTGTTAACTTTCCTAGCGTTTGTATTAAGCCTGTAAACACAAAATTTTCATCCCAAAATATTCACGACATCTGGCCCCACACATTGAAATATAAGGGCATACTTAGAAACGATACCGATTTTTCCCTCCCAACACATCCATGCTGATGTCAGGTTGTCTTGATCACCGGGAGCAGCGAGGTCAGGCCCGAGCCGAACCTTTTGCCTCCGTTGCGAGTCAAGTCATGGAGTGAAAGACTCAGTCCTCAAAGCGGTGGCTATCGCTTAGAATCACACTAAATTGTGGAGCTTTCCCACCCTTGATCCCGTCCAGTGAGTTGTAGAGGCCAAGCTAATGATTGAGATGAAAGTCGCTGGTATTGCCCTCGACGCGATTTCACGCAATCCTGTGGTGCTCTTGCGAGATACCGAAGATCGCCGCGCCCTACCCATTTATATCGGACAAGATCAGGCCAAATCCATCATTGGTGCCTTGGAAAATCAACAGGCTCCTCGGCCCTTGACCCATGATTTATTTGTCAATCTCATCGACGATTGGGAGATGACGTTAGAACGCATCGTCATCCATGCGTTGAAGGACAACACCTTTTATGCCCTGCTGACGTTGAGCGCCGGAGAAACCCGGAAAGAGTTGGATGCACGACCTAGTGATGCGATCGCGATCGCCCTGCGGTTAGACGCTCCGATTTGGGTCATGGAGGAAGTCATTGCGGATGCGTCGATCCCCGTTGATCGCGCTGCTGACGAAGCGGAAAAGCAAGCTTTCCGAGATTTCATATCCAATTTGAGCCCCTCTGACTTTACCCAACAGGGCGGCATCAGCAACGACACGTTTGAACAGTGAACAGGGCGGTGAGCGGGAGCCGGATGCGCGGGTGAAATGCGGCACGATGCAGTATCGCCGATTTGGCAAAACCGAATTGCAGCTATCGGTGTTTTCGCTGGGCACGATGCGATCGCTCTCCACGGCTGACACTTTTGCAGCCACTGTCAGCGCCGCCATTGACCAGGGCATCAACCATATTGAAACGGCCCGGGGCTATGGCCAGAGCGAAGTGTTGCTGGGTCAAACGTTGCAGAGGTTGGGGAAGGCCACCCGCGATCGCCTCATCATCACCACCAAAATTCCGCCCACCGCTGACGCCGCGACGATGGCCGCCCATATCGACGAGTCGCTACAGCGCTTGCAGGTTGACGCGATCGACTGCCTCGCCGTTCACGGTTTGAACACGCCAGAGCATCTGGCCTGGGTGCAAGCCCCGGATGGCTGCATGATTGCTCTGCAAGCGGCCCAACAGGCAGGCAAGGTACGTCACATCGGCTTTTCGACCCACGGCAGTTTAGCGCTGATTCAGCAGGCCATCCGTACCGGACTGTTTGCGTTTGTCAATCTGCACTACTACGCTTTTTTTCGTCGCCCTGCCGCAGCGGTAGAACTCGCTCAGCAGCATGATTTGGGGATATTCATCATTTCACCGGCGGATAAGGGCGGCCTGCTCTACACTCCTCCTGATCGCTTGCGCGAACTCTGCGTCCCCTTTGAACCGCTGCCTTTGACTTATCGTTGGCTGCTCAGCCAAGCCGCCATCACCACCCTGAGCATTGGCCCCGCCAAGCCTGAAGAGTTGACCGCCCCGCTGCGGGTGAGCGATCGCACCGAGCCCCTCACCGCTAAAGAACAGGCGGCGTTTGACCAACTCGAAGCGGCGGCTCAGAATACGTTGGGTAGCGATCGCTGCCACCAATGTTATGCCTGTTTGCCCTGCCCCGAATCGATCAATATCCCCGAAGTGCTGCGGTTAAGGAATCTGGCGATCGCCTACGACATGACTGAATATGGACAGTATCGCTACCGCATGTTTGAAAATGCGGGGCACTGGTTTCCGGGTCGGAAGGGTAACCGCTGCACCGACTGTGGCGACTGTCTTCCCCGATGCCCCAGTGGGCTACAGATTCCCAACCTGTTGCGCGATGCCCATCAAAGACTCAATGGCCCAGAACGACGACGCCTCTGGGGATAGCAGCTTTAGGGGACGCTTCCCTATGGGCTAGGAAACCAGCCCACATTCCGCTGTTAGGGGCAGCACCCATCAAGCCCGTGAATGCGCCCCATCAACGAGCAACTTTTGCCATTCAATTCTCGATATAACAATTCAAAGGGCGAAATGTGGGGTGGAACAAATTACAGCAGCCTTTGCGCCCTGAGCTAGTCTTTATCAAATAGGCCCAGATGCTCGTCGCCGAGGCGATCGCTGACGGAATGAGGTGTCCGCGCCAGGTGACGCAGCTCAAAGTGCGGGGCAAAGAGCTGGCGTAGTTCATCAGGATGACTGCCAAAGGGAGGGCCACCCGGACGATTGTGGGTGAAAAACAACCCAATATATTGCCCATCGGGCTTGAGTAATTGGTGGACGAGCTGGACGTAACGCTCGCGCAAGTCAGGGGCTAGGGCGCAAAAACAGGTGTGCTCAACCACGTAGTCAAACTGCTGCTCGTAGGCGGGTAATAGGTCAAAGATGTCGCACTGTAGCCAAGTGACCGACACCTGAGCCGCGGCTGCCAGCCGACTAGCAGCCGCGATCGCCGCTGGCGCAAAATCTACCCCCGTCACCTCAAACCCTTGCTGAGCCAACCACACCGCGTCATGTCCGTGGCCGCTGCCCAACACCACGACCCGGCCCCGCTCTGGCGCATCCGGCGACGTAAATAGATGCACTAACGGCGGTGCTGGTTGTCCCAGATCCCAGCGGGCAGTGCCATTTTGATACCGACTTTCCCAAAAATCGGGCGCGAGGGCAGCGCGGTCGGAGGCAGAATCAGCGGGAACAGTCATGATGTCAGCAGGAGCGGCGATCGCTTGAGAGGACGCTTTTATTGTGACGGGTTATGAATACTTTTGAAACGCCAGGACTGAGGACAGTCCACGTCCTCCCGACACTGGCTCTTGTCAGGGCATTTGACCCAGCAATATTCCTAACAACTGTGATCCTGATGAACGTGAAATTTCGGCGGCTGGACGTCACGTTGATGAGGTTTTCCCAGAATTCCCCTGCCACTGTGAAGCTCTTGTAAAGTCCTCGCCCGCCCCTCAGGAACGGCCAAAACCTTTTGTAGGATGAGGGCGATATATTGCGTAATTTTTTTGGCGTCTTGTTAGGTGTCGAGGGCTTGAAGGGCGGAGTAACTTTTCAATGGTCCCAATTCAGCCACGGCTATTTTAATCCTATGGTGATTGATTGATATGGTGCTATTTGTTGCTCAGAGTGTGTTGCTATTGGTGGCGATCGCGGTCGCGCTGCCGATTGGGGTATTGGTAGTGGAATGCGTGATTGCCGCTATCTTGCCAACCATTCGACCCCATACTGATGGCCTGGACACAGCAGCCAAGGTAACCGTGCTGATGCCCGCCCATAACGAAGCCAGCAACATCACCCCTGTTTTACAAAGCATTCAGCAGCAGTTGCGCCCCCAAGACACGTTATTGGTAATTGCCGATAACTGCACCGACGACACCGCCAACGTGGCCCGGGCAACGGGAGCGCAGGTGCTAGAACGGCAAGATGCTCAGCGTCGCGGTAAAGGCTACGCCCTCGATTTTGGCCTACGAGCACTGGCCGCCGATGCGCCAGATGTCGTGGTCATGATGGATGCCGATTGCCTGACTACAGGAGGCTCTTTGCTGACGCTGGCAGCGCAGGCGCTGACCACCGGGCGTCCCGTCCAGTCTCGTTATCTCTTCGCCGTCCCTGATGCACCCAGCAGCAAAGCGCTGATTTCGGCCTTTGCAATTACGGTCAAAAACTGGGTGCGTCCCCTCGGGATGCGACAGCTCGGGTTGCCGAGCCTACTGTTTGGTACGGGCATGGCCTTTCCCTGGTCGGTATTAATGACGGTGGATCTGGCTAGTGGTCACATTGTGGAAGACATGAAGCTAGGCTTAGATCTAGCGATCGCAGGTCATCCGCCACTGTTTGACCCAAATGTGCAAGTCATGGGGCAATTGCCCGACAGCACCCAAGCGGCCACCAGCCAGCGCACCCGTTGGGAGCATGGTCACCTTACCGTCTTGCGCGACTACGTGCCCCAGCTTTTGGGGCAAAGCTTCCAGCAAGGACGCATGGATCTGTTCGCCCTAGCTTTGGATCTCGCCGTTCCGCCATTGACTTTGCTGGTGATGCTCTGGGTACTGGCTGTCGGCTTGACCGGATTAGCGGCTGGGGTCGGGCTGGGATGGTTACCGATATTGGTCACCGCGATCGCAGGAGGACTGTTGTTCATCGCGATCGCGACGGCTTGGCTACGGTTTGCACGTCAAGATATCCCCCTCGGCAGCTTGGTCACCTTTGCCGGTTACCTACTCTGGAAGATTCCGCTATATTTCAAGTTTTTAGTTAAGCCGCAGTCTGACTGGGTACGTACGGAGCGTTCTCAAGCGAAATCCAGCTCTCCGAAATAAGCCACTGGTTCAAGACAACGATGCAAGATACTGAGTACAGCAAGCTAAGGGATCGACGGGAAAATAAAAATCTCGGTAATGATGGGTCGGTGAGTCAGTGAGGGGGTGGGTAGGTGGGATGAATTCAAGTGCGGATCCGGTACTTTTATTGCGAGCACGTCTCTAAATAAGCATTGGAGATGATGCCCTCCCCCATATCACAGGGAACGTTCCCCTATTGGCCAACCCGGTAGTCACGAGGCAGGAAAAGGGAACCGTCCCTTGACTTAGATAATTTTCAAGGCAGGTACTTCTGCACGACTACCCAGCCCGACCACGAGACGAGGGCTAAGGCAATCATCAACAGGCCATTCAGAGTGAGATGGAGCGATCGCGCCCAGGGTTTTTGCGGATGGTTGATCTGCGTGGCTGACCAAGCTGAAGCTAACGTCAGAGCCACCACGGTAAGACCAGCGGGTAAATGGGGTGAGTGCCCCAAACTACCAAAATGGCCCAGCGTGCCAACAACACCGATACTCAGCAGCAGCAGCACCGTGAGCACTAACACCACGCCCAGGGCAAAGTGTAGACGCCGCCATCCGAGAAATGTTGCAGTGGGCTCATCAAGGCTCGGCACCGTTGATTGCTGAAGCCGGAGATAGCGCATCCAGCCGCCGATCACCAACAAACTCACAAACAAAAACACCGCCAGTCCCATTGACCAGGCGGCAATGCGCCACAGCCAGATAAAAGAAGGAAGATTCAAAACCGTTGTCTCCGGTTCACGTGCAGCCTAGGAGTCTAGGATACTACCTGCACTCGCCGCGCCGTCGAGACAAGCCCCTTCCCAAGCCACGCCTTCGCCTTCGATGCAAAGCAAATTGGCCCCGGCAAAATTAGCGCCGCGCACAATCGCCCCGGACAAAATAGCTTCTTCAAGATTGGCATCGGCAAAGTTCGTTCCGGCCAAATTGGCATTACTGAAATCAGCTTGCTCCAGTTGGGCCCCGCGCAAATCAACCCCACGCAGGTCCGCACCCCGAAAATCGGTGCCGGCCAAATTTGCTTGACTGAGGTTGGCCCCCGCCATAAAAGCCCCCGCAAAACTCGTGCTTTGGAACCGGGCCTCGATTAAAATGCTGCCCTGTAGTTCCGCATTGCGGAAATCAGCTCCCACCAGCTTAGCGCCCCCCAAATTAGCCCCACGTAAATTACTCCGCAGATTGCTGTGGCTCAGATCGGCACCAGCCAAGTTAGCTCCCGCGAGGTCGGCTCTCGCCAAATTGACCCCCACCAGGTTAGCCCCCGACAAATCTTGTCCCGCGAGCCCAGCGTCACTGAGGTCTTGGTGCTGTCCTGCACGCACAGCAGTGATATCCAGCGGTGAAGGCAATGAAGTGGTAGACGAAGTCATAATCCGAGCAGCATTAGGGTTAATTGACGGAGGATAACGATTCTTCTAACCAGACTTTGGGAAGCTGGCTAGGACGTTCAGGCAGTTGCATCATGCCAATTTCGGTCAAACGCACAATCGTTGACAAATGTTCTAGCAGCGTGGGATCAAACCGGGTGCCACTGTGCTGGAGACATTTGTCTAGTGCATCACTTAGCGACAGAGCCGGGCGATCGCCCCGCGACTGAGTCAGTTCTTGAAAGTGGGCCGCCAACCGCAAGGTGCGAGATTCTAACGGAATCGACTCGCCGCGCAAACCATCGGGCCGACCACTGCCATCCCAGTTTTCCAGCTGGTGGCTGACGATGAGTCGCACGGGCTCTAACTCGGCCATGGCCCCGAGCAGCTGCCCTCCCAAGTAGGCCCGATTATTCCAAGTCACCAATTCTGACTCGCGGAGTTGGCTGGCAGGCTGCTTAAACACTTCTATGGGCGCTTCGGCCAACCCAATACGGAATAGTAACCCGGCCAATCGCAGTCGGCGCAGGCGAATAGTCGGCAAATCCAAAATTTGTCCGAGGGTTTCAGCCAAAGCCGCCACTTGCAAAGAAGCGAGGGGATTATCTTGGTCACGCTCGTCGACTCGCTGGGCCATACGCAAAAAGGCTTGCAGCTTGTTAGCCGTCATGTTGCGGTTGACTCGCAGGGCATGGCCTTCCAGTTCCCACAGCTCTTGGGCTTGACGGCTGGCCGTGATGAGATGCTCCTGGCTGTCTTGCAAATAGTTCACAATGCGCGACACGACGCTCGTTAAATCGATAGGGATGGAGTCGGGGGTCGTGCTCATCTGCTGCTGCAAAGCCGTCAGGCGATCAGCCAGTGCCGCATCATACGGACGCATCCGTTCCACCAAGATGGCAGCCGCTGCTTCAACGGCGACTCGGTCAAAGGTCCACAGCCCATAAAATTTGCGCTCAACATCGCTGCGGGGTTGGGTATCGGCTTGATACTCCTCGGGCGACAACTCGTGGCAGAGGACCATGGCGGTGTAACCAGGGGCCACGATAATCAGATTCCACTCGTGAACCAGGCTGTCATCGAGAGATAACTCAACCATTGACACGTTATCTAGCTGACCCGTGGGGTGATTTTCCAGGCCACTGTCGGCACAGGCGGCGATCGCCACCGCGGCCGAACTTTGGGCAATACTCAGATAGCGATCGGCCTCCTGCATGTACCACTTCCCTTGCTGGAAAGTCACTAGTACCAAAGGTTCTTGCCCAGTATGTTGAGCCGTACTTTTGAGAATGTGATCTTCTAAAGCATGACAGAGCGCAATCAGCGTGTTTTTAAAGTAGACGCGATAGCTAGAGGGCAACTGCCCGGACGGGAGCGCCGCTTTGAGTTGGTTAAGCGTTGAATTCGAATCCATCCTAGTTGCGGCTACGACCCCAAATGTCATTAATAACTTCTCGCATGATTTCACTCATCAATCATGCAAGCGCACTTCGTTTATCTTACTGGAAAGGCGTTAACCGACATGGCAAAAACCGTCAAACTCAGCCTCGACGCAACAACGAGCCCTCACAATGCGGCATTACTGGATTAGGAAATTGGCGATTTAACGAGCTGCACCAGTACCCGCCGCCCTTGCAACGGGCGAGAGCACCCGCTTCTTACCACTTTTTTCGAGGGGGAAGAGTTCATGCCGTCGGTCCACCAGGTCTTAGGCCACTGCCTAGGCCGCTGCTTGCGTCGCGGTTCGACGCGGAAAATTCGTGATATTGGCCATGCCATACAGCGTCAGCTTTTGATTCCGCAGCCTTAACTGATCGACCCGCAGCTGCATGCCGTCCAGCGCAAACTTATCTAAATCCAACATGTTGTTAAGGTGCTCAACCAGGGCCTGGGATAATTCCAGGTCGGTGGATTCACTGCCGTGGCTCACGTTGGAAAATTGGATCCGCTGCCGATTCTCCACTTCCAGCTGAGTGGTCAAACTGATTTGCTGTCGTTCAGCCGCGTAGCCCACCCGAATGCGGCTATCGAGTTTGAGCGAACCGTCATTTTGAATCTTGAGTTGCACAGTCTCAAAGTTGAGATTCTCGCCCTTGAAGGTGAGCTTTTGCATCTTCTCAATCAGAAAATCTGTATTGAAAGAAGCATTAAGGTCATCCTCGGACAGTTCAATGCGCATATTGGCCTGGGTCGACTGCTTTAGCTTGACCTGACCCTTGAAAATAGCGCCAAAGTCGATCGCTACCGACTGCACGTAGAACTCCATAGACTCGACTCGCAAGCCGCTGTGCATCAGCAACCCTTTGCCGATGAAGTCAAAGCCGTCAACACTGCCCTGAAAAAGCTTTGCTACCGGCTCTGCCCGCACAATCGCTTCCAATTTTTCGGCCTGCTTAAACAGCGCCGAGATGGCTGCGGTAACAGCTTTACTCACGACGCGATCGCCGCTCTGACCGGGCACTGGCAAATTACCAAACACAATTGATGTCATCTCGCCTTAATGTAGGAGGTGAACTCGTACAACCATTGTAACTATTTGTTAACAATTATTGCGTCAACCGCAGAAAAAATATTCTATGCCGAGCATAAATAGCGGTTATCGAAGCGACACAAAGGCTGCTATCACCGTATCACTAATCTTCTGTGGCGATGGCGGCCATGGTCACGTCGCCGACCGCCAATGGCAGTCACGGCAGGCTGGCTAACACCACAAATAAGCTATCGACCAGCAAAGTGCCGACGAGGGTGCCGCTAAACACCCAGTAGTGGCGCTGGCGCGATCGCCCGCCGATCCAGGCCAAGAGTAATAAGAATGCGGCGCAAGCCATCGCGATCATCACCCCTTCCACAGTTTGAATCTGGGTGAAGGCAGCTTGCACGATGGTGATGCCGTCGGCTGGGGGGGCCACCATCATGGCTCGCCAGTAAGGCATGAGGTGCAGACGGTAGAAATATAAATCGGTGACGGCAGTGCCTAACAGCGAGCCCAGGTAAAACCAATGCCCGACGCGATGCCGCCCTCGATAGAGTCCCCAGAGGGCGATGGGCAGACCGATCGATTCGATGGGCAAATGCCACAGCGGCTCCCACCGAAACCAGCCCCAGTAAATGGCTCCCGCGAGCCAACTCCAGCTCAACCCCACGCAGAGTTCACCGACAAAGGCGGTACGAGGGTGGGGACGGCATTGCTCCCCCAGCCATACCCACACCGCCGTCAGCGCCACACATAGCACCGGGGCAGTCCTCACCAGGGGGGCTTCAAAAAAGACGGGTACCGATACCAAGAAAATGCCGAGAGTAATGCCGAGACCCGCAGAACGGGGATTCAGCAATAGGGCATCGATGGCGGCAGCTAACTGTTTTGGAATCAATGCCAGGAACCCCGATGGCCCCGAGGCGATCGCCGGAATCCTGATCGCGATCGCATTGAAATACGTTGAGTCGTGCATTCAGCCCGGATCTCGAAAACTTGGGCAAATCATTCTGCTAAAAATCTATTACCTGGTCAGCCGCTTGACTACGACCTCAATAATTAAAACAAGCATAAATTTAAGGTTGGTTATTGATTTAAAACTGACTTCTCGGTGTAGAGAGCGGAGTGAAAACCCTTTGCAAGACCTGCTTCTAGCGGTTTAGGGTATCCCCCATAGGGGGATGTTAACTTATAATTTAGAAGTCTGCACCTGCTCGCGATTCAACCGCTAGAATTTCCGCAGGCATCATTAAGCATCATCGAGGAAAAGTTTTGGTTACGACTACTCAAAACATTCAAGAAAGCTATCAGGCTGCTGAAGTTGGCCCTTCAGAACGGCAAGATCGCGTGGCAGTCCTGCTGATGGGCTATGGCGAAGTCGAAAGTTACGATGACTTTGCGAACTACAATGAGCAGGCGTTGAATCTGCTGACGGCGAAGTTTGCTCCGGTGCCAACTTGGGTGTACCCGCCAATGGCGAAGCTATTAGCGATATTTGACCTGCACGAGTGGAGTCATCAACACGACCAGTTCATTTCGCCTCACAATGCCATCTTTGAAAAGCAGCGGGCGGGTGTAGAACACGAATTGCAGCACCGCTGGGGCGATCGCGTCAAAGTCTTCAAAGCGTTCAATTTCTGTAAGCCTCATTTGCCGGGACAAGTCCTAGAGCAAATCAAATCGGAAGGCTTTAGCAAGCTACTCATCTATCCGCTATTGGTGGTCGATTCTATCTTCACCAGCGGTATCGCCGTCGAGCAGGTCAATCATGCCCTTGCCGAGTTAAGCGATGGTGAGGAGCATTGGGTCAATGGTGTCCGCTACATTCCCTCCTTTTTTGACCAACCCGCCTATCTGGATCTGATGGTGCAGATGGTCGAAGAAAAAATTGCGGCGGAACTGGCCAAAGCCTATTTGCCTTCCCAAATTGGCATCGTGTTGATGAACCACGGCTGTCCGTTTGAAGCGAAAGGGTTCACCTCTGGCATTGACGAAAGCCAAATGCTGTACGAGCGCGTGCGGGAACGCCTAATTTATCGGTATCCCCTGATTTCGGTGGGCTGGCTGAATCACCAAACCCCCCTGATTAAATGGACGCAGCCAAATGCCAAACTGGCTACCCAAAACCTCATTGACCTGGGGGCCAAGGCGATCGTCATGATGCCCATTGGCTTCGCCACCGAAAATCATGAGACGCTGTTGGATGTGGAGCACATCATCGAAAACGTGCGCAAAAAGCATTCGGATGTCAGCTTTGTGCAAATGCCTTGCGTGAATGATCATCCCGCATTCTTGAAGATGGTGGCCGATTGGGCCGATGGTCAGATTAACGACCTGCTGGAAGAAGACGCCTTGGCGGTGAATCCGACACTGGCGATCGCCCACGCTCAGGCCCAGCAAAACAGTCACGCCCACGCCCACGATCATCACCATGACCACGGGCACAGCCACGAACACCATCACCACAGCCACTAGATTTTTGCTCTAGCTTTTAGATCTAGTCTTAAAAACCCCTGATTTCTTATGGCGCACAGACATGACTACGCGCTGTGGAGAAGTCAGGGGTTTGGCTATGGTGTCGCGATTCAGTGCCTATTTTCAGGAACGCGCCGTGGCGCTATCAAAATTGCGATCAATCCACTGCTTGGCCCGTTTAATGGCATCAGTTCGGGTCCAAGCTTTGGGCACGGCGACGGCAGAGCCCGTCTCGTAGTTAACCCAGGCCGTGTAAGTGGTGACCTCTTGCCAAACTGACTGCTCCAACTCAATGGTGCAATGCCGGTAAGGACAGGTCAGCACAATATGGGGGTAATGGGGATCAATAATCATAAGGGGTGCGGCATCGAGTTCTAGCAAATTGCCCAGAGATCGCCGGGATGAGCCCATGGTTCTCCCAAGAGCACTCCATGGCGATACTTCTAAGCTAGAAAATAGAACGGAATTGCGCAAAAATCTGTGCGCCAGATGCCAGCAGCACCATCAGTAGCAGTTGCCGCGTACAGGAGCCGCCCACTGCCAGAGCGCAAGCCCAGCATCGTGGTGGTGCGCTGCTCCTCTAACCGGTTATGGGGTATAGCGAACACCGCGATAAGTCAGTTCTGGCCCTGGATGACGAAGATTGACTGGGGAGTCAGCGGATTTGTTTGTTTGCCGGAAGGGGTGCGGCCTGGCCGTTTCGACGCTGGCCGAAGTCTCGTAAGGAATGCCGCGATAAATCAGTTTCATAATGGATAGAACCGGGGATGCGCACGAGCAATACAGCCAGTTGTGGCAAGTCGTCGCTGGCTAGGGCTCGTTGATTGAACTGGGCTTAGGGTTCCTCACGGCAGGGCCGAATCGCAGTTTGTCACAAATCATCGCGATCGCGGCTCTTACTCCCGGCTCTATAAACCAGATCGCCCCGGGGACGGTTCTCTCTAGCTGAAGTTGTACCGTGTTGGTGATGCCGCTAGAGAACCGTCCCCTGATCGCCTAACCGATCGCGATTAGGGACATCCCAAGCTGTCACGGGTAGCGACCCCAGTGACAGGATTCACGCCATCGGCATGTTCACACATTTTCTTGATTTGGTAGCGGTCTAAAATTGTGCCGGAAAAGTCGGCCCCAGTGATATTGGCGTTATAAAACGTGGTGCTGGTCATGATGGCATCGACGACGATCGCATTCGTCAGATCAGCCCCGTTGAAGGTGACGCGATCGGCAAAGGACTGAGTCAAATTCACCCCGGCCATGTGGGCTTTTTCAAAGACCCCTTTAGTCAAAATAGTTTCGCTTAGATCAGCATCGGTAAAGTCGGCCTCGTAGGCATCCGCCGCCGCTAACGAAGACCCAGTCAAATCTTCCCCGGCAAAGGAGCGATGACGCAGTTCGGCATAGGTGAAGTCTTCGGCTGCGATCGCGGGCCCGGTAGCCAGCGACAATACCCCGAGCAATATTCCGATACACAGGACTCGACAAATGGTTCGAGCGATCTTGAGCATAGTCTTTGACCTAGATTCACTTTTCTTAATTATTTATCTTGCTAGTTTAAAGCGAATTGGCAAAACGCTTCTCAAGTGACGGCATGGCGGCTCAGTTCCTCAGGGAACCGCCATGTCGTCAAATCACCCTTGTTGCCATCACCCCCCGCCGATCACCGTATAACCTCAATATTCGGCAATATTGGGCAATAAACCCCGATATTGGGCAATATTTGGGGCGATTTCTGAGCCATGATGAGAACGCAACGCGATCATTACTGGAATTTATTTCTAAAGTTCATGAGCTCCCCCGACAGTGTGACGATTTTGCAGGTCGATGCCTTTACCGACTATTGTTTTGGCGGCAATCCAGCCGCCGTGTGTGTGTTGTCCACCCCCGCCAGTGAAACTTGGATGCGGGTCGTCGCTGCCGAAATGAATCTGTCAGAAACGGCCTTTTTGTACCCAGTGGAAGACGGCTACCAATTGCGCTGGTTTACCCCCACCGCCGAGGTCGATTTATGCGGCCATGCCACCCTGGCAAGTGCCCATGTGTTGTGGAGTGAGGGACAGTTAGCGGCGGATCAAATGGCGCGGTTTCACACCAAGAGCGGGTTGCTCACCGCGAGTCAGGCAGCGGGGTGGATTACGCTCAACTTTCCGGTGCAGCCAGTAAAGCCTGTTGCTCCGCCACCAGAATTACTCAAAAGTCTGCGGGGTTTACAGCCCCAATCAGTGGCCTATGGGGGCTCTGCTGAGGCCAATTATTTGGTCGAGTTGCCGTCTGAAGACTATGTGCGATCGCTCCAGCCAGATTTCGCCATGATGCGCTTGTTGCCCGCCCAAGGTGTGATTGTGACCGCGCTCAGCGAAGACCCCAGCATTGATTTTGTGTCGCGTTACTTTGCCCCAGCGGTAGGCATTGAAGAAGACCCCGTGACTGGGTCGGCCCATTGCTCCCTCGTGCCATTTTGGGAAGATAAGCTGGGTAAGTCAGAATTTGTCGCCAGGCAAGTTTCACAGCGCGGCGGCCAATTGAAGGTCAAGCGAGCGGGCGATCGCATCCTGATTAGCGGTCAAGCGGTCACCGTCATGCAAGGAACGCTGTTCTCAGCCCCGACGCCAGAAGCGAGCTGAGCCGTCCGCTCTGGTCATGACCAGACGGGCTAACGCGCCGCCGGGACTGAAAATATGGGAACCCTGAAGCGGCTATGTCACAATGAGAGGCATTACGCAGTTAGGAGCAAGGTTAAGTGCTGGAAGCACAGGTGCATGAACAGTTGCGGGCATTTCTGCGACATCATCGCAACACCAACTGGCCCCATCATTTGACGATGGCCCGCTTGGCTGCGCGAGCATTGCGGTTGGGGCGCAGCTCCCTCATCCAGGTGGGCGCTTCCGCGCTATATCAGGGCCATTATCGCCTCAGCTATCTGATGTCGCTGCTGCTGTGGCCCGATCCCGCTATTTTGGTGCTGCCCGATGCCTTGCGACAAGCCGTCCTGTTAGGCGACATTCCTCGGTTGCAGGAATGGATGCCCTGCCAAAAGCCTGTGCAATGGGGCGATGAGTGGCCCCACGCCGACTTCCAAGGCCTTTTTGTCACCAGTCCCAAGGTGTGGCTGCGCGATCGCCTGTTTCAACAACAGCGCTTTCCCAACGGCGTCCCCGTCTTTATTGATGGTGCTGATGAACTCGAATTCCAGATTCGCGACGTGTTGACGGTCAAGCTCGACGCCGATGCTTGGCAAAGCTTAATGCAGGCCTATCCGCAGCATCAAACCCTGATTCGGGATACGCGGGTCAGCCTGACCCATCAAGTCTTTAAGCATCCAGCCAACCCGTATCACTGCCACTTGGTAGATGAACCGGAACGGCAAGTCCTGATGGCTCTGCAAGAAGTTTTATTCGATGGGGACGTGGGGCAAACCGGGATGCCGCCCCAGTGGCAGCGCTTTTGGGCGCAGATGAATCGGCCTGAATCCTTACATTGGGCGGAGTTAGAGCGGACGAATGGACGCTGGACGCTGAACTGCGCCCCGGTAGACGTGGCGACGTTTATAACGCCCCACTGGCAGCAGCAGCCGTTGGTGTTGATGGGGGGAGCGCTGGATGCCAACACGGACGCCACAGAGTTCCGGCAACGCTTGGGATTGGGCGAGATGACCTGTCTCAAATTCAATCCCGATCGCCATACCGAAGAAATTCAACTTTATTTACCCGATCGCATTCCCCTGCCCAACACCGCTGAATTCCAGCCCGTATTGCAAGACGAACTGGCTTATTTGGTGGTGGCGGGTACCAGTCGCAGCGGTTTTACGGTGGTGCTGGTGGATGATACCCCCCTCAAGCGGCAAGTGGCCACCACCCTGGCGTCGCAGTTTGGCTCGCGGGTACAGGTCGAAACCACCGACCTCCCAGCGAATGGCGTGCTCGTGACCGGCTGGCGCTTTTGGCAAACCCACCAGACCCAACTGCCGTTACCGAGTTTGTTGGTGCTGGCAACGTTGCCACTGCCCTCTTTAGAAAACCCGCTAGTGGCAGGCCGAGTTGCCTACTACAAGCGATCGCGACAGGACTGGTTCCGGTTATATTTGCTGCCTACGGCGCTGATGGAACTCCAACGGGCGATCGCCCCCGTACGGGCCAACCAGGGTACCGTCGCGATTTTGGATAACCGGGTCAACCATCGCAGCTATGGCCGACAGATTTTAGAGGCGTTGAATCCCGCCATTCGGCTGCACCAGCGCCAGCATCTCTGGCTGTCAGAACCCGCCACTCTATCGCCTCGACAACAGCGCTTTTAGAACGCGGTATGATATCGAATGATTGCTGCCAGATTTACTCTGGGCGATCGCCGTTAACTTGTAGACACCCCCTCAAAGGTCTGCCATGGGAGAATCTAAGCGCCGTAAAGAAAAACTGGGCGAAGATTACGGTAAACAGGAAAACATTTTGCCCTGGGTGCCCATCACCAAAGATCAGGGCGAAAAGTTCGTTAAGTGGACCACTCAAGGTGCCTGGATTGGCATCTTTGCCATGATTGCCCTCTGGGTCATCGTGCGCTTTGTCGGGCCGGGCTTTGGCTGGTGGGATGTCACGTAATTAGCGATCCATCGCCTTAAGTCGTCTGGCCGCTGGGGCAGCGCTCGTCGATGCGGTGACTGTAGGTTATCGAGATCGTCGCTCCTGGGCCAGCAGCCACCACAGCCCAGCAGTGATCACCATACTGCCCGCAGCAAAAAAACTCAGCACCACCCCAAAGGGCAGCTCGACGGACTGGATTCCCAAAAATTTGACAGCGACGGGGGTGGCATTTTGTACCGACAGAATGGCGATCGCTACAATCCAAATCGCGGGCACGATTACGAGCAAAAGTTTTGGCATGGCGGGTACTAGTGAGCTGGGATTAAAGCTATTTTGCCACTCGCAACGCTCAGAAATGGGAGTTGCCAGCATCCCCCCTCTTTAGGTAGAGTATTAGACCGGGCGTTTGAAGGAAAATTATGGCCAAGCGAGTTCAAGTCGTTTTACAAGAAGATATTCGTAAGTTGGGAATTTCGGGGGACCTGGTTGAGGTAGCACCCGGCTATGCCCGTAACTATCTGTTTCCCCGTGGGCTAGCGGTGCGCACGACTCCTGGCGTACTGAAGCAGGTAGAGCGTCGTCGCGAAGAGATTCGCCAGCGGCTAGAACAGATTAAGAATGATGCCGAAGCGATGAAAACAGCCATGGAAACCATCGGCATGTTTGTCATCAAGAAGCCCGTCGGTGAAGATGACGCGATTTTTGGTACCGTCACCTCTACGGATGTGGCCGAGGCAATTCAGTTAGCAACGCAGAAAGAGGTAGATCGTCGCGACATTTCTGTGCCTGACATCAACAAGCTCGGCGAATATAAGGTCACAATCAAGCTTCATGCCGAAGTGACCGCGACGATCAACATTCGTGTCGCCGCTGACTAAGCCAACTTAGAACGCCCGGATTTTCAGAACAGGTTAGGTCGTTTACCTAACCTGTTTTGTTGTATCAATCAATTTTTACGGGTGAATTGTTAAAAAGTCGCGGAAAGTGAAGGCGGATGCCTCCTATCCGAGACTATATTTGAGAGCTCCCCCTCTTAACGCTAGCCCAGACGATATACGGCAGCAAATCCTTCTTTGGGATGCGGTGGCGCGCCTGCTAACTGGCGCGACATGGTTTCGATAATTTCCGGCGGCACCTGCCGCGATCTCCCCTGGTTGCGCTTAAGGCATTCGGCAAGAGAAACGTCGAACCACACTGCCAACAACCGCGTAAACCCCAATGATTGAGCGGTTTGAATGACCCGACGGCGACCTCGACGCTGCACATTCGTTGCATCATATAGGGCTCCAGATAGCTGGCCTTGCTGAGTCTGCTGCGCCGCCCCTCGCATTTTTTGCCCGACACACTCCCAAACTTGGGGCCAGGGGCCTTGGGTCGCTTCATCACCAAACAACTCGCCGCGAATCTGATCGGTGGAAATGTAAGCGATCGCAGGATCAGCTTGCCGAAAGTGTCGCGCCCAAGTCGATTTGCCGCTGTCCGGTAGACCAATGAGTAACCAGAGAGGAATGTCGATAGAAGCGGGCATGGCGGGTGCGGGAGGAAGGGAGCGGGGGCATGAAGCTGGCTGACTGGCTATGGACTGAGGAGAGTTGGCCAAAAGGATTCAAATATAGCTTTTTTAGCGCGAAATGATGCAAAATTTGACGGGCAAGTTATGGTGGATGGCAGAACTGCGTCACTTGAGGAAGTTGGGAAATGGTTGTTCGCGTTTGGGCTAGCAAAGTCGGTGCGCTGTTGTTAACCACGGCTATGGTGACCGCGATCGCCCCCCTCCGATCGCTGCAAGCACAAACCACGATTACGCCGCCGCCCCTGCAGCAACTGGTGCACAGTTTCGACATTTCGCAACCCGATGCCACAGCCTACGCCCTATGGAATGCGGGGCAGAGCGATCGGCATGAAGTTTGGTTCCGCATTATTTCTGGTGAGGCTGACCATCAGCAGCGATTACGGGTTTACAAAGAGCAAGCCCCGCCCCGCTCCCCCGATATGCTGCCCCCGCTCTCGACCATGGTTCACGAAATCGAAAATAATAATCCTTCCCAATGGTTCTACTTGGGCTCTGAAGCCGGTTTTTTTACCTATTACTTTGAAGGTGATAATCGTCTGATTGGCGATCCAGAGTATGACGACGCCTATGCCGTCCGCGTACAAAAATCGATTTACAACAACGGCGATCGCTACCAAATCAGTTTTGAAGACATCTCTGAACTCGACGACTACGACGACCTCGAAATTGAAGTCGTCCTCATCCGTCGCTAACTGGCCAATTAACCTGAGTCATCACCGCAATTTTTCAGCACATCCAATCGGTAAATATGATGGATGTCATTCAAATGCGACCATCCCCTGTTGGCTTCATTAGCAGCTGTTAGATATGCCCGCCTTCTAGAATTGACATAGACCCTACCCAACTCCTGTCAATAGAGAACTCAAATGGTCCAGTCTCCCTCTAAACTCATTCCTCTGGAGGAATTTCTGACGTGGTCAGAAACCAAACCGGCTAGCGAGTATATTGATGGGCAGATTATTCAGAAGCCCATGCCACAGGGAAAGCACAGCACGATTCAAACTGAATTTTCTGCCACTGTTAATGGGGTTCTTAAACCCCTAAAAATTGCACGGGCATTTTCTGAACTGCGTTGTACGTTTGGTGGTCGCTCAACGGTTCCAGATGTTTCGGTGTTTAGCTGGCAAAGGATTCCTCGTGACCCAAATGGTGAGGTTGCAAACACCTTTTTGTGTGCTCCTGACTGGACGATAGAAATCCTTTCACCGGATCAAAGCCAAACCAAAGTAACTAAAAATATTTTGCATTGTCTTAACCATGGAAGCCAAATGGGTTGGTTAATTGACCCTGATGAGCAAACTGTTTTCGTATATTTGCCCAAGCAGCAACCTGAAGTGTTTGACCAATCTGAGCAGATAGTGCCAGTCCCCAGCTTTGCCCATCCGTTGAATTTGAGCATAGGTGCGATATTTGGTTGGCTGCTGGAGTAAAGCAAGGCCAACAATATCTAATTGACGCTTCTTGAGGAATTTGCGCGGCTCACAGCGCGATCGCCGCTTCCTCCATGACGATCCGCCCAGCGGTGGCATCCATCGTGACTTCGACGCCGAGGGGCAGGGTGAGGATGGGTTCGACGTGACCGATCGCGGCGTTCCACCAGGCGGGGATGCCGAGGGGGGCGATGTGGTCGGTCAAGACTTGTTCGAGGGTGAGGGCACCGTAGCCACCAGAAGGGTCGCAGTTGGTGCATTGCCCAAAGACAAAGCCTGCGAGTTGGTCGAGTACCCCGGCGAGTTTGAGCTGGGTGAGCATGCGATCAATGCGGTAAACGGCTTCCCCGACGTCTTCTAAAAAAAGGATGGCTCCGGTGAGGTCCGGGACGTAGGGGGAGCCGACGATACCGGAAATGACCGATAGGTTGCCGCCGTAGAGTTTGCCTCGGGCTTGGCCGGGAGTGATGGTCTGCACTCGAAAGCGAGTTTGCATGAGGCGATCGCGGTCTTCTCCCGCAATGGGATTTTCAAAGGTCAACGCTTGCCCGTCAAAGAGCACTTGGCGAAAGGGCACGGTTTGGTCGGGACGCCAGGCGGTGAGGCCGTTGGGGCCGTGAAAAGTGACCAAGCCCGTTTGGGCGGTAATGCCCAGCAGCAGGGCCGTCAGGTCACTAAAGCCGGTGATAATTTTGGGATTTTGACGAATCAGGTCGTAATCCAAATAGGGCAGAATGCGGGCACAGCCCCAATCGCCGCGAATGGGAAGGAGTGCCGAGATGGTCGGATCGCCAAAAAACTGATTGACATCGGCGGCGCGATCGCGATCTTGTCCCGCCAGGTAGCCATACTGCGCCAGCACATGGGGCGCGGGACGGGGAACGAGTCCTAACCCCCTGACTGCATCCATCACAATGTCTAAATCGGCGGTGTTGAACGTGGCCCCCGCTGGACTAATAATGCCGACGGTATCACCGGGTCGCAGCCGGGGCGGTTTAATGATGGCGGGCGCGGCGGCCTGTGCTGGTGCTCGGGTAGCAAAGGGCAGCATTGCAGCTAGCGCCCCCGCCCCAGCGATCAGTTGTCGTCGTGTGGGTCGTTGTCCCATCGGCTTTTCCCTATACTTAGCTGTCTCGATTATCAGGGATCGCAGCGGCTTTGGGCGCTGGCCGGATCATGAGGGCCGAATATCTGCCCCGAAGGCTGGGAGAAGTGTGAAACTGTGTTGCCAAACACGAACTTTCAACAACGAAAAATGTAGTCTGGCCTTGCTGGTAATGGTTTTCGGGAAAGCTAAAACTGGAGGTTCGCGAAACGATCAAAACCAGTCAGCATCAATCTTCATGGGCTGACTCGACAGTCGCATCATCTACATCGCGAAATTAAGGTTAATGAGTGTGTATCAAAAAATTCTAGTAGCGATCGATCAGTCCCCCCGGTCTGAAGAGGTGTTTAAGCAAGCGACTGAATTGGCAAAATTACAAGGGGCCAAGTTGATGTTGCTGCATTGTTTGACATTGCCCCGCTCGAATCAAGATTTTGGCGATCGCTACAACGCTAACCTCGACAAATTCATGCAGCAAGCGCAAGCGCAGGTCAACGAAAGCATGGAAGCCACCCGCAAATGGATGAATGGCTTTGTCCACGATGCCGAAAACATGGGAGTGGAAGTCGATTGGGATTGGCGCATTGGCGAGGCCGGACACCAGCTCTGTGCGGCGGCGCAAGACTGGGAGGCTGACCTCATTGTGGTTGGTCGCCGGGGCCACCAGGGCATCAAAGAAATCATGTTGGGCAGCGTGAGCAACTACGTGCTGCACCGGGCACCGTGCTCGGTCATGGTCATTCAAGGGCAACCGGCGGCGTAAGCGCTGACGGCAATGGCTGGGGAACCAGCCTCTCAGGAGATCTCTGAAAAAGAATTTCCCACTTGTAGGGTGCCATGAGCGCAGCGTAATGCACCACAGCCCGGTATTTTTGTTCTTGGAGCCCGCCTAATACCGTTCGGTGTAGACGATGGTTTCGCGCAGCACTTCTTCCTGTTGGCCAGAGTCATCAAACCGCACGACCACAAAGTTGCCCGAATCCAGGCGATATTCAAAGTTGCCGTTGGTGATGATGTAGCCACCGCCCAGGGCTTCCACGTCTTGGGCAGTCACCACTTGTTCGGTGCCCGTCTCTTGTGACAAGTAGGTGCGCCGATTCCGCACCTTGCAAATGTATATGGTGCTGCTAGGAGTGAGGTAATAAGCCTCGATCGCTTGCTGACTGCCGCAGGTTTCATCGAGGGCTGTCTTCAAAGTGTCGCTGGGGGCTTGCCCAGCAGATACTGGGGCGGACGCGCCCTCGGCCTCGGCCATGGGGGCTACCGTCGGCAAGGCCAGCAAATCTTCGCGCACCCAACCCACCAAATCATCCCGCTGAAAGGTGACCTGATACCAGGCATAACCGTCGGCATCCGTTTCGGTATGGCCCAAAATCACGGATTCGCCAACGTCTCCGTAGCCAATCGCGGCGCTGGTCTGGGTGGGCTGCGATCGCACATTGATTTGTGCCACTGGGTCGTCTGCGGTCAAGCTCACCACGATGGACTCTGGACGAGCTTGAGCCGCTGCCCGGGCCTGCACACTGCCAGTACGTTGAGTAGAGTGGGTGGCGGCCCCAGTCGGCAGGGGCTCTGATGCATTGCTCACCGCCGTGAGTGCCGACGGAACATCGCTCTGATTCGCCCCCTCGGTGGAAGTAGACGCGGATTTTTGCCGACAGGTACTCACAGCCGCCAGTAATAGCACAAGCATGACACTGCCAGTAATTAAGCGCGATCGCATATGGCGTTACTCCCGTTTGTCTCCTCGCCCCATAGACTCTTCAACGACATCGCCGTGTACTTACCCCTGTTGTATCTGTGAACAGCTGCTGGCTAAGGCTGATCAGTCCTCAAAATGTATCCCATCTCGTCAATTGTGAGCGGCGTCTCCGGAAAATCTTGACGCGTCAGTTGTCGCATCAAGGTCACGCTGGCAAAGGCATTGTCGATGTAAGGCACGCCATTGCGATCCAGCGCGACGGGAATCACCCGCCCCTTGAGAAAATCGCCCGTTTCATCCAGATCCACCTGCAAGATCAGGGATAGCCCCAAAGGGCCAGTGGTCGATAGGGTCCGGTAGCCCAAAAAGTTGCCCAGCGAGTAAGCAATCAGCTTATCTTGATAAAGCTCCATAGCCCGGGGCACATGGGGGCCATGGCCCAAAATCAGGTCGGCCCCGGCATCAATCATGGCGCGGGAAAATTGCACCAGATTGCCGCGATTTTCAGAAAAGAAGTACTCGGTTTGGTTGCGCACGCGCATCGCGTCGGTGCCCTCAGCCCCGGCATGGACGGAAATCACCACCATATCCGCCTCAGCCTGGGCTTGCTGCACCAGGGCCGTCGCCGTTGCCAAGTCGTTCATATCGTTATGGTCGGGCCAATAGCTATACCCGATAAACGCGACGGTGTAGCCGTTGGCGTCCACCTTCACAATGTCGCCTTTGCGCCCGACGGCCTGCATCCCCGACTGGTGAATGTTGGCGATCGTGTCTTCAAATCCGGCATCGCCAAAGTCAAAGGAATGGTTGTTCGCCACGCTCAACACATCAAAACCAGCGGACTTCAACACATCCGTCCAATTGGGTGGGGTGCGAAAGGCAAAGGTCATGCCCTGGCTGATGTCTTTCGCCGCGTAGGGATGGTCCGTCAGCGTGCTTTCAAAGTTGCCAAAGACAATATCCACCTCGCCCATAAACATCTTGACGCTGTTGAACAGATAGTTCGGGTCGTTGGGCAGTCGATAGTTGGGAAAGTCGGTGCCGGGAATCACGTCGCCCACGGCCTTGATCTGCACGGCAGCGGGGAGAGTCGGCGGGGCGATCAGCGCTTTGGCGGCGGCTCCCAGCTCACTCGGAGTGGCAATGGGACTAATCAAAGAATTGGGGGAGATCGGTAACGCAGCGTCAGGGGTGCTGATCGCGGCACTGGGGTCGCCATTTTCTGTGGCCTCAGTGGGGACATCGGCGGGGGCGATCGCTGGCTCTAAAATCGTTACGTCGGCCTCTACGGGGCTAGTTGCCTGTCCCCGCTGGGCAAATAACCAGGTGACCCCAGCGGACGTGAGCGACCCCAACACAAAGCTCACCCCCGTCATCGCGAGGATGCCGAAAATCGCCTGCCGACGTTGCCCGCGCCGGCGATGGTTCAGCGCTTGTTGCTGCCAGGTGGTGGTGACGGACGGCAGGGGGGCTGACTGGGCGACAGCAGGCGGCACGGGGGCAGAGGTTGACAGGGTCGGCAGAGGCAGCGAAGCCGTCGAGTCAGACGACGACGGGGTCTGCGATGCAGCGACGGCGACGGGATCGTCAGCGATGGACTCTGCAGCGAATGGCTCAGGCGTAAACGAGGGCAATTGCAGCGATCGCGCCGTTGACCTGTGAGCTGGCTCAATCAGCGTGTGATGGATCAGCCGGGCCGTCGGGCCATCGGGGACGGCCTCACTCGTCGGGATTTCGGCAAAACAATAAATGTCCCAAGATTGCTCGCCCGATAGCGATCGCAACGCCGCTTCCAGCTGGGGCAGCAGACTCCCAATCATGCCGACATGGCTGGGAGGTAGATAAATGTGCAACAGTGGCGGTTGCCCTTGCACTTGCAAGGGGGGCGTGAGCGCGATCGCCGCATTGAGAAGGCTAGCAATGGCCGGACAGTCGGGTAACTCAGCCGTCTCAGGCACCAAAGAGTGGGTCTCAAACATGTCACTATCACATCTCACGGCAATCTAGCCGACCCACAGAGCCAGGGCGATCGCGCCACCGCTTCATGACCTGTGAATGCTAAATCAATCCCTGAGACGATAGCAAAAACTTCCCGACTTGCACCAAGTTAATGGCAATAAACGTGACCAAGAAAATCGAGACCACCACATTAAAGGCATTGCGAAAAAAGTTGACCATTGCTCTCATTGAATAAATTGATCCGGTCAACGAGCTCACCACCGCCCCCAACAGCGCTCCACCAGTGGGCTTACCGTAGGGCGACCACTCCGTTGACGCCCCCCATTGTGGATGACAAGCGTCTGAGAGGGCCGCAACTTCATACATTTCATAGGTTTCGTTAACATCCCATAACGACCCGGGGTCACCAGCCCGTTGAGCGTCAGGAAATAACCGCGATCGCACCCCGTTTACCCCGCGATGAATGCCCCCAGGTTTGCCAGTGGGCGCTCACGCCTCGCGCTACGTCTCGGCTGCCGTCATTGACGAAAACCGTCGCCACTGCGCGGGCGGCGGCGTCAAAAATTCATACGCCCCGGCGGCACTGCCCGCTGCTGCCGTCAGCACAATGTCAAAGGAAACCGAAACGCGCACGTCATCCGTGTGATTCAGTGTGACGCCGTGGCGCTGCCGCGAGGGAAAAATCATCAGCCGCCCTTCCACGGGGGGATATAGCGCCTGATCTTGGTTGAACGACGTCCACTCGGCCACCACATCCGTATTTTCGCTGCCCAGCCCCGGACTCACTTCGTTTTGCCGCGCATCGTCGATAAAGGCCAAGCAGCCGGACTCATCGCTGCCGGACTGAGGCACCGAGACGTAATACACCGCGCTGATGTGGGCCGTATTGTGACAATGGACGCCGACCTCTTGCTGATGGCGAGACACCACCGGCCAGGCCCGCTGAATATACAAATCCACCTTGCTGAGATCAATGCCCAAAACCTGGAGGTACTGCACCACATGGGTTTCGATCTGTTGCACCAGCCAGGCAAAGCGATCGTCCAGATGGACTTGGTGGATGCCGTGCAGATCGCCTGTCCAGGCCATTTCGGGAAAGTTTCGCCGCTCCTGTACTGATGCTTCGAGGGCCAAAATGGCGGCGAGGAGGGCCGGATTCTGAATGGCCGCATCCGGCAAATCTTCGTAGTAAATCGCCAGGGGAAACCAGCTATCAACAGGCATAAACCACCCAGGAGCTATCGCCTTTGGATTGTACGGGACGTTTGCCTCCAGAGATCGCCGCTCAGGGGGATGGCATCGGGACGGGAATGCCTAATAATGTAACCAGTTGTAACGTTGGACAATATTAATGCCACTCCCTAATCTCACCACTTTGGACGGTGCCCCCCTGCCAGCGGATGCCCTCGACGGCAAGGCAGTGCTGTTTGTGAACGTTGCGAGTAAGTGCGGCCTGACGCCTCAGTACGACGGTCTGGTCACCCTGGATAAGGAATATGGCGATCGCGGCCTCGTGGTTGTGGGCGTGCCCTGCAACCAATTTGGCAAGCAGGAGCCCGGCAGCCCAGAAGAAATCAAGGACTTCGCTAAGTCCAAGTACGATGTCGAGTTCACCCTGCTGAAAAAGCAAGACGTGAACGGCCCCGATCGCAGTCCGCTCTATCAGTTCTTGGTGGGCGACGGTGAAGACATTGCGTGGAACTTTGGCAAGTTTGTCGTCGGTCGCGACGGTGAAGTCGTGTCCCGCTTTGAGCCGCAGACCGCTCCGGACGATGCTGACCTCAAAGCCGCCATTGAGAAAGCGTTGGGTTAATCACTGCCGCGATCGCGCTGTACTGTAAAACCCCGGCTTCTTGAGAGAAGCCGGGGTTTTGAATTTAAGTGCTATCCAATCAACCGCTCAGCAGAGCTTCCACAAACTCATAGCTAGAGAAGGGCCGCAAATCTTCAATGCCCTCGCCCGCCCCGATAAAGCGAATTGGTAAGTTCAGTTGCTGCACCACCGCTAGCGCCACGCCCCCCCGCGCCGTACCGTCCAGCTTCGTCAACACCACGCCGCTCAAATTGGCCGCTTCGGCAAAGACTTTAGCCTGCTGCAAACCGTTTTGCCCCAAGGTCGCATCCAACACCAGCAGCGACTCGACCTTCGCATCCGCCGCTTTTTTATCGATAATGCGCCGAATTTTCGAGAGTTCGTCCATCAGATTTTTCTTATTTTGCAAGCGTCCGGCAGTATCCACCAGCAGCAACTCACAATGGCGCGATTGCGCCGCCGTAATCGCGTCAAACACCACCGCCGCCGGGTCAGTGTTCTGGCCCGGATTCGCAATCACCTCCACATCGCTGCGGGCTCCCCACGCTTTCACCTGCTCCACCGCTGCCGCTCGAAAGGTGTCTGCCGCCCCAATGATGCAGGAGTAGCCAGACTTTTTGGCGATATGGGCCAGCTTACCAATGGTGGTGGTTTTGCCCGCGCCGTTCACCCCCGTCATCAGCCAAATATTGAAGGTGTCTTTGTCAGGCACAAATTCCAGATTGTGAGAGTCGCCCAGGGGGGCATCGAGCATGTCCCGCAGGATCTTTTTGAGGTACGCGATCGCCTGCTCTGGCGGCAGGGCCTCTTCTCGCAGCTTGGCTTGCAGCGCTTCAATGATGGTGTCGGTCGCTTCCACCCCGACATCCGCCTGCAACAGCAATGCCTCAATTTCAAACACGGCGTCTTCGTTCAGCGGGCCTTGCCCGACGATCGCCTTCAGCTGGTTCACCAGCCCCCGCCGGGTCTTATCGAGGCCTTGGCGCAGTTTGTTCAGCCAGGTGATTTCCTCAATGGAAATGTCGACGGCGCTACGGCCCTGTCCGGCCAACACTTCCGCTGACCAGAGAAACGCCTCATCGAAGTTAATGTCGGGGAGTACGGGCTCCGCTGCCGTCGTCGTGGCAGTGACGGGTTGGGGCGCGGGTTCGGGTTCCGCGATCGCGGTTTCTTGCAAGCGCTCTAGTCGGGCTTGGCGCTCTGCCGCTGCCTGCATCCAAGCCGGCCCCGTGGGGGTGGCAGGGGGCGCAGCAGCGGTGGACTCCTCTGGAGCAGTGTCCGGGGCGATCGCCGCCGCCGACTCCTCGTCCGATGGCTCCACAGGGTCTGGACTCGCCGTTGCCGAGGGCTCAGTTGCCGCCGACTCCTCAGCGGTTTCAGCGACGGGGGCGGTGGGAGGCGCTGCCGCCGCTATTGCGGGAGCGTCTTCTGTTTCAGCCTCAGCCGCGCTTGCCTCAGCGGGCTCAGCTTCGGCGGGCTCAGCCGCAGCGGTTTCGCCCGCAGCGGCAACCGCTGCGGGCGTCTGCTGCTTTTGAATATTTTGGTAAGCCGCTTTGGCCCAGGCCAAATAGTCGTCAGAACTCATGCTCTGAGCCGCTGGCTCGTCCGCCGACGCCTCGCCAGCGGAGTCGGACGTCGTTTCCTCAGCTGGCGGCTGTTCCGCCTGATCGGACGGCGAGGACTGATCAAAGGTACGGCTAAACCAGTTGAAGTTGGTCATAGAAAACTCAATATGCAGCGATAACGAGGTTTACGGAAAAATCGGCGGCTCTTAAATCTATACCAGGGGCGCGTCAGAGTCAGCCTGGAGAGGCAATGGCGGTTCATTGGCTGGCGAGTCTGCCGCTGGGGCGGCCTCACTCGTTTGCAAAAAGCGGTTGACCCAGCGGCGTAGCACCCCATTGATAAAGCGGTACCCATCTTCATCGCTGTAGCGCTTAGCAATTTCGATGGCTTCATTAATGGCAACGCGATCGGGGACACCAAGATATTTCATCTCCGCAACCGCAATCCGCAGAATGTCGCGATCAATTTTCGGCAATCGCTTCACGTTCCAAGACACCATAGCTTCGTTCAGTTCAGCATCCACCTCCTCCCGATTTTTGCCCGTCGTCAACATTAACTCGATCGCATAACTGCGAATTTCTTTGCGGTTCGACAGCTGAATCATCTCGGGAATTTGCAGCGCACTGCCCAGGCGATTAATCGCCGATTGCGTCTTTTCTAAGGCTTTTTGCAAAGAGGTGCGCGCTTCATCTACGCTGCTGGCACGGGTTTCGCTAGCCAATAGCTGATCTTGCCCCTGCTGCACTTCTCCGGCGGCAACTTCCAGAGCATCTTGCACTTCGCCCGCCAGCGATCGTACGGCGGAGGTCACCAGCGCATCGAGATCTTGACTCGCGATCGCGCTGGGTTTGGTACTACTCAACTGGCTCGACCCCAACAGGGCCAGTTCACGGGCAAAACGGCGAGGCTGCATACAAATACCGGAAATAATCGCTTTGTGATCTTAGCAGGGTAAATTGATCCCCTCCATGCGGGCGATCGCCTCAACTCCGCCAATCCTCAAATTCTTTTCGCCGCATTCTCAGGCCACGTTCAGATTCGTCACTTAATTTGTCCATAGTGAAGCCAGTCCATTCGCTGTTTGTTAGGAGAAAGCCATGCGTTCGATGTTTGTGTTGCCCCTACTGCTGGCAGGTTTAACAATCGCTAGCTGCGGTTCCTCAGCCACCAGTTCAGCCCCGGTAGAAGAAACAGAAACCACGAGCGTGGCCGAGCCCGCCACCGATGCATCCCCGACCGATACGACTACCGCCGAACCCGTCGCCGCTGACTCCACAGAAAATTCAGCTGCGCTAGCGGCGGTGTATGTGCAAGATGCCGTGGCGATCGCTGGAGCCGACCCCGTGGCCTACTTCACCGAAGGCGCGTATGTGCCCGGCAGCGCAGAGTTCACCCATGAGTGGAGTGGCGCGACCTGGCAGTTTGCCAGTGCCGCCAACCGCGATACCTTTGCCAGCAACCCGGCCCAATATGCCCCGCAGTACGGCGGCTTTTGCGCGTGGGCCGTGAGCCAGGGCTACACCGCCGCGATCGATCCCACCGCCTGGAGCATTGTGGACGATAAGCTCTATCTCAACTACGACGCTAATATTCAAGCCCGCTGGGAGCGCGACATTCCCGGCAACATTGCCCAGGCTGACGCCAACTGGCCCGCCGTCGCCCAGTAGTCGGCCCAGTGGCCTGAGAATGTCACCAACCCACCCTCAGCCCCGCCCATCGAGAAATTTCCAGGGATCGCTGGCCCCTCATTTATCTAGGGCGGCCAGCGATATTGTGCTTTTTTAAGGATCGCTAACAGAGTGGTATAGGGAGCCGCGATCGCAAACACCATGCGGTACGCTTGGTAAGCATTGACGCTCATCTTCAACGGATATTGAGGGTGGCGTCGAGGCGGTGAATGCAGTCCTAGCAAGCGTTCACACATCCCGGCAGTCGCGACTACAACAGCTATCCTATGGCGCTCATCGTTCAAAAATTTGGGGGAACCTCGGTCGGCTCAGTCGAACGAATTCAGGCAGTGGCGCAGCGCGTCAGCCACACCGTCCGCGCGGGACATCAAGTGGCGGTGGTCGTGTCGGCCATGGGCAAAACCACCGATGGCCTGGTAAAGCTCGCCAATGAGCTTTCGGATAGTCCCAGCCGCCGCGAAATGGATATGCTGCTGTCCACCGGTGAGCAGGTGTCGATCGCCCTCCTCACCATGGCGCTGCACAGCTTGGGACAAGAAGCCATCTCCCTCACGGGGGCGCAGGTCGGCATTATGACCGAAGCCGACCACAGCCGCGCCCGGATTCTCAACATTCGCACCGAGCGCCTACAGCGCCATCTGACGGACGGCAAAGTGGTGGTGGTGGCCGGTTTTCAGGGGGTGAGCCCCAGCACCGATTTTGAAATCACCACCCTGGGACGCGGCGGCTCTGATACCTCAGCCGTGGCCCTAGCGGCGGCCCTCGGGGCAGACAAATGCGAAATTTACACTGACGTACCGGGAATTTTGACCACTGATCCCCGCTTGGTGCCAGCGGCGCAACTCATGCCCAGCATCACCTGTGACGAAATGCTGGAACTCGCGAGTTTGGGCGCAAAAGTCCTACATCCCCGCGCGGTAGAAATCGCCCGCAACTATGGGGTGCCCCTGGTGGTGCGATCGAGCTGGACGGATGAACCCGGCACCCAAGTCATCGCGCCCGCCCGTCAGCCGAAATCTTTGGACGACTTGGAGTTGGCACATCCCGTCGACGCCGTGGAATTTGATCTCGACCAGGCCAAAGTCGCGCTCCTACGCATTCCCGATCGCCCCGGCGTCGCCGCCCAGCTCTTTGGCGAAATCGCCCAACAAAGCCTGAATGTGGACTTGATTATTCAGTCCATCCACGATGGCAATACCAATGACATTGCCTTCACCGTGATGCGCCAGAATCTGGCTAAAGCGGAGGCGGTAGCGGAGGCGATCGCCCCGGTGCTGCGCGGCAATCCCGCAGACTCCACGGAGGCCGAAATTTTGGTCGACCAGCGCGTGGCGAAAGTCAGCATTGTTGGGGCGGGCATGATCGGTCGTCCCGGCGTGGCCGCCAAAATGTTTTCCACCCTGGCCGCAGCGGGCGTCAATATCCAAATGATTTCCACCTCAGAAGTCAAAGTGAGTTGCACCGTCGTGAGAGATGAGTGCGATCGCGCGATCGATGCCCTCTGTCAAGCGTTTCAAGTCACCTGTTCACCACTCGATGCCACCCCTGAGCCGCCGATGCTAGAGGCCGCGCCAGACGTGCGGGGCGCAGCGCTCGACCTGCAACAAGCGCAGGTCGCCATTCGTCAGGTGCCCGACCAACCGGGCATGGCCGCCCGCATCTTTGCCCTCCTAGCCGAAGCTGGGGTCAGCGTCGACATGATCATTCAATCCCAACGCTGTCGCCTGGTGAACGGCCACACCACCCGCGACATTGCCTTTACAGTGGCCCAGGCTGAGGCCGCCCAGGCCCGTGCCGTGGTCGAAAGTGCGGCGGCGGCACTGGACTGCGGGGATGTGGTGGTGAATGATGCGATCGCCAAAGTCAGCGTCGTCGGCCTAGGAATGATCAACACTCCTGGGGTCGCCGCCCGCATGTTTGCCGCCCTCGCCCAGCGCCAGATCAATATCCACATGATCGCCACTTCTGAAATTAAGATTAGCTGCCTAGTGGCCGAAGCCGACGGCGTAGAAGCCTTGAAAGCAGTTCACGACGCCTTTCACCTAGAAGGGGTCGAGAAAGTTGTCGTCCCCGCTTAGCCAACGTTAGCGCACCAATTTCCCCTTGCGCGGCATCTCCCAGACCATCGGGAATGCCTGGCACAGAGCACCGTCGATAAAACACCCAATTTTTCTCCCACGGCGATCGTGGAACTTCCAGATAGTGTGATATCGTAAATAACCGTGCTTGAGAAATCATGCATATTCACGGGTCGCTAGCTCAGCGGTAGAGCACTCGGCTTTTAACCGATTGGTCCTGGGTTCGAATCCCAGGCGACCCATTTTTTTCGCGTGAGCTTAATTCCAAAGGGTCAATCCACTTCGTTGACACCCAAATATTCTTTATCCACGTCCTAAAAAATCTTAATGTTTTCCGTTCCTTTGCCAGAATTTCGGGGCTATTGGGGGCTTCGATTAATCAGTTTATCGCGTCCATTAAGTGCTTTGCAGAAAGCTCAGAATACGCTTCACAAAAGCGTTTAGGGGCCGATTGTCACTGACTTGACCGTTTATATAGACGTAAGCTTCCCATCACAAAACGTCATAAAGGCGAAGGTTCTGCCTTAGTATTGATAGGTAAGGACACCTATTGGTGTTGAGTTACGATTGCCGAAGGCAAGAAAAAGACTAGGAGGATTTTTATGGCGCTCGTCCCTATGCGGTTAATGCTGGATCACGCAGCCGAAGAAGGCTACGGTATCCCGGCTTACAACGTCAACAACCTGGAGCAAATCCTGGCCATCATGGAGGCTGCTGACGAAACCGATAGTCCCGTAATTTTGCAAGCTTCCCGTGGTGCACGGAAGTATGCCGGTGAAAACTTCCTGCGTCACTTGGTGCAGGCGGCGGTTGAAACTTATCCCCACATTCCCGTGGTGATGCACCAAGATCACGGCAACAGCCCCGCTACTTGCTACTCTGCTATCCGCAATGGCTTTACCAGCGTCATGATGGATGGCTCCTTGGAAGCCGATGCCAAGACCCCGGCTAGCTTTGACTACAACGCCAGCGTTACCGCAGAAGTGGTGAAGGTGGCTCACGCGATCGGCGCAAGTGTCGAAGGTGAGCTTGGTTGCCTGGGTTCTTTGGAAACCGGTGCTGGTGAAGCAGAAGATGGTCACGGTTTTGAGGGCACCCTCAGCCATGACCAACTGTTGACTGACCCCGATGAAGCGGTGCAGTTTGTGGAAGCGACTCAAGTCGACGCGCTCGCGGTGGCGATTGGCACTAGCCACGGTGCTTACAAGTTCACCCGTAAGCCCACTGGCGAAATTTTGGCGATCAGCCGCATCGAAGAAATTCACAAGCGTCTGCCCAACACCCACTTGGTCATGCATGGTTCTTCTTCCGTGCCTCAAGAGTGGCTGGATATGATCAATAAGTACGGCGGTCAGATTCCTGAAACCTACGGTGTGCCTGTTGAAGAAATCCAAAAGGGCATCAAGAGTGGTGTGCGCAAGGTCAACATTGACACTGACAACCGCTTGGCAATCACTGCGGCCATTCGTGAAGCAGCGGCAGCCGATCCTTCCAACTTTGATCCTCGCCACTTCATGAAGCCTGCCATCAAGTACATGAAGCAGGTTTGCCGCGATCGCTATGAAGCCTTTGGTTCCGCTGGCAATGCTAGCAAGATCAAACAGGTTGGTGTCGAAGTCTTCGCAGCTAAGTACGCGGCGGGCGAACTGGATGCCAAAGTCAAGAAAGCCGCTGCTGTGTAACTAGCACCGGATCGTTTCAATAAACCGGAAGGAGCCGTTCGTGATTTACGAACGGCTCCTTTTTTCATGTAGCCAGAAGAAGCTCGGTAATTTGCGCCAAGCCTCCGGGCGATCACCAGCCCCAAGTGCCTGCGCCGCCCTTAAACGGGCCGACGATATCACTCGTGATCCAACCGCCGTAGAAGTCCCCAGTTTGGGCTTGCACCTGTTCATCGTCAACATAACAAGCTTCCATCTGGCTAGGATAGACCGCTACACAGTCCTGAATCGCCGCAAACCGTTCCGTCGGTTGGGGATAACGCCACACGGCATGGTTGACGCGGCGATCGCCCACCACCAAATCAAAATACTGAGCCACTCCCTTCCATTCGCAAAAAGTGGTTCTCTGAACCGGCACCAAAAACTCTTGTCGCACGTCCTCTAAGGGAATGTAATAAACCGGTGGATGACTGGTTTCTAAAATACGCACCGTACGCTGTGAGTCAGCAATGGTTTGTCCGTTAAAGACCACTCGAATACGTTTCTCAGAGCTTTCGACTCGGGGCGGACGGGGATAGTCCCAAACTGACTCTTGGCCTGGCTGAGGCTCAATACGCTGTACCATCAATTGATCATCCTTAATACGCTGTACTAATGGCATTTTGGCATGGGTGCAGTTGCCCTTGCCGACAGAACCAAGCGCAAGTAAGACTACTTTCTCTTCACGCCGGCCCAGTCAACAGCCCTTGGAAATCGCTGTAGAATTTCTAATTCCCGAGAAAGTTTTGTAAGGTTGTGATGGCAACCCAGTGAAGTAGCAAAGCAAGACGTGACCAACTTAAATTCCAACGAACCGCAAATGGAACCCCTCAGCCGCGTCCAGGTTTTGATAGCAATGGGGGTCACAGCCTTAGTCTTGCTACTGATCGCTCGCTTTTGGCTGCTGTTCGACTCAGTGGTCATGCTGTCAGTTGAGTTTGATGCTGAAATATTACTCTTGGGAGTCGCGATTGGTTTAGGCATCACTGGAGCCAGTGCGATCGCCTACGAAGTGTGGCCCAGCTATCGCAACAGCGCCAATACGTATCTCAAACTGGTACTAGAACCGCTTAACTGGGCCGATTTAATCTGGATGGGACTCTTGCCAGGGCTGAGTGAAGAATTACTGTTCCGGGGGGTGATGCTGCCGGCAATCGGCCTCAATATGTATGGGGTCGTCTTTTCTAGCCTGTGCTTTGGCGTGCTGCATCTCAGCGGTTTACAACAATGGTCTTATGTCGTTTGGGCCACGATGATTGGTCTGGTATTGGCCGTGAGCGCAGTGTGGTCGGGCAATTTACTCGTGCCCATTTTGGCCCACACTACCACTAACCTCATCGCCAGCCTATTTTGGAAAGCCAAGTACACGACTCCTTGAGGGACGAACTGTACGCATTGGCATAGATCGCCAATGGTGAAGCCTGAACAACCATCACCCCATAGACACATAGCTAAATTACGGGAAAGCACTTGACCAAGCTGTTTTATTTTATACCCACAAAATCCTCGGCCATTACTCTGAGGCACTAGTTATCAGCATTTTTTCAAGCTGAGATATCGCTAATCACAGAGACCGATAGTGGAACTGGGCGCATCGCAAAAACCGCCATATTGCCTGAGGACAGTTACTTTCACGATGAGTAAAAACACTGAACGGTGGAGCGATCGCTGTGGTCACTGACTAACGGTCATTATCGAGAACGTCGACAGTGACCAAGAAACCATCACAAATCAGACTATGTATATGAAGTTACCAAAAAATCCGTTGTGTTTACACCTAGGGTACGAAACCAGGAAATATACTGTGAACATGTCAAATCTCAGTAGAACCCAAGTTATGTTTTCTTCCTTAGCTAAGTGCACTATGACCGTTGGTGCTGCTGCTGGCTGCCTTCTGATGACTGCTGGTAGCGTTAGCGCTGGTTCTTTCACCACTAATTTCACACCTACAGTTCGAGATGCTGACGAAGACATTCTTCTCACATCAGTTCAGTTTGGCACGACCATCATCGACTTTAGCGACCTTGCCTTAGTCAGCGAAGCAATCATCTTAAATAACGATGTGATTTCGGCAGGCGCTCTCGCCAATAACGACAATAAAGAAGATAACGAAGGCGCAGCTAGTGCTGATGTCAACGACCAATCAATCGATGGGGTGGCGATGGAGCAACTGCTGGCAGGTGATGCCGCTTCCGAAGCTGCAGTGGTCGAAAACCTGAGCAGTCAGAATCTTGGTCATATCATCGACACTGAAGACAGCGGAGCCTTTGAAATTGAGTTGAGCTTTGACAAGGCCTTCAACACCTTGCTCGTTTGGGAGCGCGGCTTGAATAGTGATCTGGGTATTAAAGTCGGTGGCGAGACCTTCAAGATCACACGCAGCATGTTTACCAATGCAGGCTACAAGCTTGATACGACTGAAATTGATGATGTGGGTGGACAAGAGGTCGGTAGCTATGCCCTGAAGTTTTCAGACCTAGGACTAACTGGCGATTACGATACCGTCACTCTTTTCAGTAAGTCCCACTTTAAAGGCCCTGACTTCAAGGTTGCGGGTGCGACTGTGCCTGAGCCTGCGGCTGTTTTAGGCTTGACCGCAGTCGCTGGAGCGTTTGTCGCTGGCCGGCGTCGCAAGGGCGATAGCGCTGCATAAGTCTGTTTAAGCCCATCAGCAGCAGTGGCTTTCAAAAGTGAGCGCTGCTAACTCAGCATAGACAACAACAGAACCCCCTCGCTAAACATCCCTAGCGAGGGGGTTCACTCTTTATATGACAGCTATGTCCAATAGGATGTCAGGAACGACTCAGGCAGTTGGAGGATTTTGAGCACGAGGCTGGGCGCGATCGCGTCGCTTATTCCGCTTCCGCTGCTCAGTGCGGGCCATTGCTTTATCGACTGGAAAACCAGCGATCGGAATGACCTGATGCTGCCGCTCTTTTTCTAGCTGCTTGAGCTCGGTGTAATCGACCCAGTGGATGCAATCCACCGGACAAGTGTCGATCGCCTCTTGAATGACGTCTTCGGAGTCACCATCCTGACGAATGGCACGCGCCCGTCCATAGTCAGGCTCGATATAAAAGGTATCCCGCGCGACGTGGGCGCAGTGGCAACAGCCAATGCAAGTCAATTCATCCACGTAAACGCCTTTTTGCCGCAAAGCCCCACCAAGCTCCGGCTCAAAACCAGTCCGATCAGCGGCATCTCTCAGATCACCACCTAACTCTGGTTCTAAACCACTTGGAGAGGCCTGAAAAGTGCTGCTCGTTTCGGTAGAAGCATCTTCAAACGATTGGGGCATCAGATTTCCCCGATGAACAACTAAGCCCAGCGCTGGACAACCAGACGAATAGCACCGTCTTCAGTGGTCTTTTGCTCGGCTACTTGAAAGCCTTCCTGAGCCGTTGCTTCGAGCACAGTGTGGAAGGCGTAACGTTGAGTAATTTGGTTGACAAAACCATCAACTGATAGGGGTTGCTGCCAATATTGCAGGTCAGCAACCAACTCGTAGTCTTTAGTTTCGGGATTCAAACGGAACCCGATGTCAAACCCGTTAGGTTGCTCAATCACCACCTCGGCGGCTTCGGTGGCACCTTGATAACCACGCACTGGCGACGGGCCGGACTTCCAATCAACACCCAGATCAGTAAGGGCCGATTGCAAGGAAGTGAGGTTGCGGATTTTCGTCCGAATCTGGCTAAAGTGTGACATATTATCCGTGCTTTAACGAACGTTGAACTAGCCCCAGTCGCTATAAGTCGCTTGGTTTTGGGCATCGACTGTAGATGCTTGATGAGTCGATTGAGCGTAGAAGTCAGACGTTTGTTCACGACTGACGACATTCCCCAACTGTTCCTCAATCTTGCGAGTCACCTCTTCACAAGAGCGACCAACAATACCCGTCACCATCTCCTTGACACGACCGTCGGGATAGATGATGAATTCCAAGGTTTCCATACAGCGCTTCAGGTAGTGGAAAATGAGTCAGTCTGAAAAGACTGGAATACTAGGATAGAAGCTATTAGACAACTTTATCCTACTAAGCATTTCTGAAGGAAGACGAGCCATCGCATAGCAAATGTTAATGCAAGTTATTGACAGCGAGAGTATTCACTTCGAATTACTGCTCAGTGTTACGTAAATAGCTGCTTAGCGTCAACCTATCAGCAGGATGGGTGACGCTAAAATCAAGGGTCCTTGCGATCTCGATCGCAAAAACGTTGCAGTTCTTTACGACTTGCAACATCATACTGCGATTGCGGTTGGCCGGGTTGAAATTGGCGCGATGACTGCGGCGAGATCGCCCGATAATGAGGAACTGTGAAGTAAACGGATAACCCCATGAATTCTCAAACAATGGCGTCACAATCACCGATCGCAGTGGGCGTGCTCGGGTTTGGTGGGCTGGGTCAGGCCGCAACGCGGGTACTCATGCCCAAGACAGAAATGCAGTTGGTCGCAGCGGCAGACAAACAAGGCTATGTGTATGATGCGCGCGGTTTAGACCCTCAAAGCTGTATTGCGGCATATCGCGATCGCGGCTCGGTGGGCTATGTCGAGTCCGGCGGCGTGCTCAGTCAGCAAAGCATTGCCGATCTGATTCAGGCGGCTCCTGACGTGCAGGGTTACTTTCTGGCCTTGCCGAACCTGCCCAACACCTTTATGGCTTCTGTTGTGAAGCAATTCATTGCGTCCGGCTGGCAGGGGGTGCTGGTGGATGCGTTGAAGCGCACCAGTGCCATGGAGCAAATTTGGGCCTTGCGGGACGAGTTGCAAGCCGCGGGCATTACCTATATGACCGGGTGTGGGGCTACCCCAGGGTTGTTGACCGCAGCGGCGACGGTGGCGGCCCAAAGCTACACCGAGATTCACAGTGTCAAAATCACCTTTGGGGTGGGCATCGCCAACTGGGAAGCGTATCGGGCCACCATTCGCGAAGATATTGCCCACATGCCGGAGTACGACGTGGACTCGGCCCAGGCGATGAGCGATGCCGAAGTGGCAGCCCTACTAGATCGCACCAACGGCGTTCTCCAGCTCGAAAATATGGAACATGCCGATGATTTGATGCTGGAACTGGCGGGGATTTGCGATCGCGACCAGGTGACCGTCGGCGGCATTGTGGATACCCGCAACGCGAAGAAGCCCCTCAGCACCAATGTCCAAGTGACGGGCCGCACCTTTGAGGGCAAAATTTCGACCCACACGTTTACCCTGGGCGATGAAACCAGCATGGCGGCAAACGTCTGTGGGCCAGCGTTTGGATATCTCAAAGCCGGGATTGCCTTACACCAGCGCGGGCAGCAAGGGCTCTATACGGCAGCGGAAGTGATGCCGCAGTTTGTCCGCTAATACGCTCTGGGCATAAAACTCGGTAAATGATGCTTCAAGGCAACGGTATGAGGCCCTGGAAGTACAGGTCATCGGGTTTTGTGCCCTGATTAATTTTGCTCAGGCAAAAATCTAAATCTGCTGACAGTGGAGTTGACGGCAGATCTACCGTTACAGTTTGTCTGTAGATCCTGTCAGCCCTACGGACTATCAGCATTATGGCCGAGTCAGCCTCCAAAGTTTCTATCTACGCGGCGCTGGGAGCCAATCTCGCGATCGCGATCGCTAAATTCGTCGGGGCCAGCATCAGCGGCAGCTCCGCCATGTTGTCCGAGGGCATCCACTCCGTTGTTGACTCAGTGAACGAAGTATTACTGCTGTATGGCTTGAAGCAGAGCGAAAAAGGCCCCGATGAGCTGCATCCCCTCGGCCACGGCCAGGAGCTCTACTTTTGGTCGCTGGTGGTCGCCGTCTTGATTTTCTCGCTCGGGGGTGGCTTCTCCATCTATGAAGGGGTGAAGAGTTTTCAAGATCCTGAACCGTCTGCCAATGCCCTGGTAAGTTACGTCGTCCTGGGCACAGCGGCCATTGTTGAAGGGGCGGCCCTGACTGTATCCATTCGCGAGTTCAACCATCAGAATCCCAACCGCCAAGATAGTCTTTGGGCAGCGATGAAACGCAGCAAAGACCCCAGCAGTTTCATCGTCATTTTTGAAGACGCAGCGGCTTTATTGGGCCTGGGAGTCGCATTTGCGGGAGTGTACCTGAGCCAGTTGACCCAAAACGAGATGTATGACGGCATTGCTTCCATCGTCATTGGCATCATTTTGACCCTGGTGGCCATGGTGCTAGTCTCTGAGACCAAAGGCTTGCTGATTGGCGAAAGTGCCTTGCCAGAGACCCAAGACAGCATCAAAGCGATTATTCAAGCCGATCCGGCGGTGACGAGTTTAGGTCAGCTGATCACGCTGCACATGGGGCCTAAGGACGTCATGCTGGCGTTGAATATTGAATTTGCTGACGCCCTTTCCGCTGACGATATTGAGGCCGCTGTGCGCCGTATTGAACAGAGCATTCGCACTAATCATGAAGAGGTCAGGCGTATCTTTATTGAAGCGGCCTCGGCCACTCAAGCCCTTGGGGAAAGTAGCGAGCAGTCAACGGTGGCCACGTCTCCCGCGCCGGATTAACCGAGCGACAGGGTCACCACCCAAAACCCAACCAGAAAGCCCGCGATCGTGGAATAGGTGACCGTCCCGCCCCCCATTTCGTAGGCTTCCGGCATCATGGTGCTGGAAAGCATGGCGAGAATCGCGCCCCCAGCCAGCGCTTGGGCGGTGCCCAATACCCAGGCATTGGCAAAGGTACTCAAAAAGTTGCCCAGCATGGCGGTGAGGCCACTCAACACGACGGCCCCCCCCCACAGGGTCAAAATGCGGCTGGCTTTGGTGCCAGCCTGTTGCATGCCGACGGTGCTAGAGAGTGCTTCGGGAATGTTGGAGATAAAGACCGCCATCAAGAAGGAACTGCTGAGATGCCCACTTCCCACGTTGAAGCCGATCACCAAGGCTTCGGGAATGTTGTCCATCAGGGTGCCGACGAGGATGGCGAGGGGAGCTGAACTTTTCGCCAGTTGTTGAATCTGCTGCTCCGATAGGGGAAAGTCGACTTCCACACTGTCGAGCACTTGCTGACGCCATTGCCCCTCGGATTTTTCGCGGGCCTTGGCAGTGGATTGGGTGGTCTCTCGCAACCGGCGGGCCAAAATACGGCTGAGCCCACTCGCGAGGTGGGGCGATCGCGTCAACATGCCGTCAAAGTCAGACTTATCGAGTTCGTAAAGCTTCATCGGCGTACGGGCAATGACGCTGGCAGATCGCTCTTCCCCCGTGAGTAAAGCCATTTCGCCAAACATTTCCCCCGCCCCGAGTTGCGCCATCAACTGCGGCCCTTTGTAGATGTCTGCCTCGCCCGACAGAATAATGAACATCGCATCGCCGGGGGTACCTTCTTCGCAGAGGGTGGTGCCCGGTTCCACGGTTAATGGCTTGAGCAGGGGAATGATCGCCTGCACTTCTGACGGCGAGAGATTATGGAGCATCTCGACATGGGCGATTTCGTCGAGCACTTCCGAGGTTTCTTCTTGACGGTGATGGTAGAAAAACCGCCGGGACGAGGACGGGTGCCGGATAAAGCCCCCGCGATCGTCGATGTAATTGATGATGAGAGTAAAGAGGGTGCCGCCTAAAACGAATCCGACTAATAGGGGAAGGAAACCCGCATTTTCAAACACGGGTTGGGTAATGTCGAAGGCGATCGCCGCCAACAGCGTACCGCTGCCGAAGGCCATAATGGCCGCAGTAATTACTCGGCCAGGCTTCCAGCAGATACCCAAGACGGCCCCTATTAGTAGGCTAGAGGCACCTAAGAGTCCCTGAAATAATGCTTCTAAGGGCATAGTTGCTACAGTTCACAAGCATAAGATAAACCCGGAGACAGTGATTTAGGCAATCTTTTCACTGAATTTAGGGTGTATTTTCAAGATTCTGAGTCGAAATCGGCAGTTCAGCCTCGCGCCAGCCTCGCAGATCGCCCACCAAAGGTCGGACTTGGGCGAACCCCGCCTGCTCCAAGAGATTTTGGGCAATCCTCGCCCGGACACCGACCTCGCAGTACACCACCACCTCGCCCTCTCGAAATGCGGATAGCGCCATCAGGTGATCGGGCATGTCCTGATAGGGCAGATTGCGAGCTCCCGGAATGTGACCGGCTGCATATTCGGCGGGCGATCGCACATCTAACACCAGCGGCGCGGCCTCAGTATTGAGCCGTCGGTGCAGCGCCGCTGCAGAAATGCTGTCCGCAGCTGTCCCACTCACCTGATTCACGGCCAACATTAGCAGTAAGGCCAGCCCTGAAAAAACTGCGGCACCTGGCCAACGGGGCCGCCTGGGGCGCAGCGGTTGGAAAGATACAGGAAAAGACTTCATGCTCGGGATCAGTCAACTTGTATACTGTGTCTCAGCTTAAACTGTCTTGATGAAGGTAGTCTGAGTAAGATTGCTGGCATTCTTGCAAGCGGGTTGGTGATACGACAGCCTGGTCACCGTTTTGCCACGGCCTCGTCCATCCGCTGATGAGTAAGAAGGGCTGGCTGGTAATGTTTTCGTTGCTTGGATCGCAAGCTTTCTAACGATATGGCTTCTTCTCCGCGTCAGCGTCTCAAACCCAGAGGGTGGCGGCGGCTTCGTCACCAAGCTTCCCGGGGGACAGGTCGGTTTCCCTGGGGGTGGCTGGTGGTCGTCACTCTGCTGCATCTCTCGATTGGGCTGCTGCTCATGGCGTTTCCAGCACCCCTGTGGATTTGGTATCTCGCCGTTGGCGGGGTGGTGTTGCAGGCGATCGCTCTGGCTGGCCCCCAGGCCCTGGGTCGATTTCGCTGGTGGTCGGCCAATGTGCTAACGCTGGTGGCGATTTTGGGGGCGGGGCTGGTCGCTGTGGCCCTCGGCGTTTCGATGGGGTTTGTCGGCACCGAAAACCTGGAAGAAGTCGAAATGCAAAGCACCGCCTTTGAGGTGCTGCGGGTGGGTCTGCTCGCCATTTTGGTACCCGCCATGGGAGGCATTATCGCCGCTGAGACGGGCGATCGCCTATTGACCGTGTTTACCCGACTGCGGACGAGTCTGCTGCTGGCGGTGGCGTGTTTGGCTGGATTAGGATTGGGAGCAGCGATCGGGCTGCTGCTGGTGGAGTAAGCGATAGCGCATCGGCCCTCTCGCTGTTTGCGGATTGCCCACTTGGCCTTTTTGCGTCACGACGATCGCACCCGCTTGCGCCAGGGCCACACCAACTGCTCGAACTTGCGGATCAGCGATCGCCAATCATCGGCACTGAGAGCACGGGCCACTTCCGCAGGACAGGTCGTTTTTGCTGGCCCGCGATCGCGCACCAATTGCCGCAGACAATCGCGAATTTGCGGCTCGGACATGGGCCGGGCGGCGGCTTCCTTGTGGTGGCTCCGAGATCAGGATTACCTAAAAGCCAATTCTGGCTAACTAAATCCAGTGTCTGACCGTGAACAGCTGTCTTGGCTGTTCCAATTTGTGCCATCCCCATTGCCAAAGCGGCGTTGCTCCGCCACTTGCCACAGGGCAACAATGGTCAGGTCGCAACTATGGTGCAGGCTCTGAGCTGGGATGGATTTCGCGGTCTAACGACGAGGCATCGTTTCCGATGTGGGGCAAGGGCGGGAGGCAACGCAAAACGCCTTCTTGGGGGGCGGTATTAGCCTGTGGGTCTGGCCCCATAGCACGATGGCTCACCACCGGCACATAACCGGGATAACACCGCATTAGCACCTGATCGTCGGCACGGGTCATGTACAACACGGCAATCGGTTCACCGTTGAGAATTTCCGTCACCAGTCGGGGCGGAGCGGGTGCCGTGGCAACAATCGCTTCGTTGACGACGGGCATTTCTGAAGGGGCCGTTGCAGCGCGCCCCTGAAAGCCCCCAAGGAGGATGGTCAAAGCGGCCATACACCCCAGCCCGATCGCGATCGCCCGCATCAGATTTTTGCTCATCTACTGTTTACCCAATCGATATCCTTGACTGTACACCGCAAAATTTAGCCCTCAGGTGTTGACTAAAGATGCGTTAAAAAAAGACCTCAGCTAGCGGCATGGAGACGGGGCTACGGGGCTAACCGATCGCGTGATTTTCGTGCCAGTGGCGGGCAATATCGACCCGGCGACAAATCCACACCTGTTCGTGGCTCTGCACGTAATCGAGGAAGCGGGCCAGGGCGGCGGCCCGACCCGGACGCCCCGATAGGCGACAGTGCAGGCCGACGCTCATCATTTTGGGGGCGGTTTCACCTTCGGCGTAAAGCAGATCAAACGCATCTTTGAGGTAGGTAAAAAACTGATCCCCGGAGTTAAAGCCCTGCGCCGTGGCAAAGCGCATGTCGTTGTTGTCCAATGTGTAGGGGATCACCAGGTGGGGGCGATCGCCGCCGCCCACCCAGTAGGGCAAATCATCGGCATAACTGTCGGCATCATAGAGAAAACCGCCCTCTTCCATCACCAGGCGGCGGGTATGGGGACTCATGCGTCCCTGATAAAAGCCGAGGGGGCGACTGCCAATCACTTGAGTGTGAATTTCAATGGCCTTGAGAATGTGCTCGCGCTCAGTGTCCGCACTCGCATATTGGTAATCAATCCAGCGGTAGCCGTGGCTAGCGACCTCCCAACCCGCTTCGACCATGGCTTTACCCGCATCGGGGTTACGCTCCAACGCCATCGCCACCGCGTAGACGGTTACCGGCAATTGCCGTTGGGTAAAGAGTCGATGCAGCCGCCAAAAGCCCGCCCGACTGCCGTACTCATACATGGATTCCATGTTGATGTGGCGCACGCCCAGTAGCGGCTGTGCCCCAATAATTTCTGACAAAAAGGCTTCGGAAGCGGCATCCCCGTGCAAAATACAGTTTTCGCCCCCCTCTTCATAATTGATGACAAACTGGAGAGCCAGCCGCGCCCCGTCAGGCCAGTGGGGATGCGGCGGGTTGTGGCCGTAGCCGATGAGATCACGGGGGTAGGCAGCAGTCATGGGGCGATCGTCCTAAACTCTCTGGGAACTGTACTTGAGAATCAGCTAACAGCGTATGCCAAATTACACCATCAAACCGATGACTCGCGAGGATTTAGACTTAGCCATCAACTGGGCTGCTGCCGAGGGGTGGAATCCTGGTCTACACGATGCCGATTGCTTTTATGCGGCGGATCCCAGCGGCTTTTTCATGGGCTGGCTCGATGATGAACCGATCGCGGCTATCTCAGTCGTGAAATATGGCGCGTCCTTCGGCTTTTTGGGATTTTATATGGTGCGGCCAGAGTTTCGCGGGCGGGGCTATGGCTGGCAGCTGTGGCAGGCTGGGTTAGCCACGCTAAAGGGTCGCACCGTCGGGCTGGATGGCGTCGTCGATCAGCAGAGTAATTATCTGAAATCGGGGTTTCAACTGGCCTATCGCAACATTCGTTATGAGGGATGGGGGGATGGCCAGGTTGCGCCGCCGCCTGAGGCAATTGTGCCGTTGTCGTCCTTGCCACCGGCCCAAATTATCGAATACGATCGCCCCTTATTTCCCGACGATCGCACCGCCTTTTTGCGCTGCTGGCTCACCCAGCCCGAGAGTGTGGCACTGGGATATTTAGAGGGGCAGGCTCTGGTGGGGTACGGCGTTTTGCGGCCCTGCCGTCAGGGGTACAAGATTGGGCCACTGTTTGCCGATACGCCCGCGATCGCAGACCCCCTCTTTCAGCAGCTCAAAGCTCATGTGCCCGCTGGCGAGCCCGTTTATCTGGATGTGCCAGAAGTGAATGCTGCCGCTGTCGCGCTGGCCCAACGCTATGGTTTGACCAGCATGTTCGAAACGGCGCGGATGTATTTGCCTGCGGTGCCGGTGTTGCCGTGCGATCGCATTTTTGGGGTGACGACTTTTGAGTTGGGCTGATGGGTAGCTCAATCGGAAGTCCGGCGATCGCGCTCTCCCCCCTCTATCCCTCATCTTGTCGAGATTTTCAGGATTCTGGTTGGATGGCCATCCTGGCCGTCCGCAGCCGCTGACTAGCCATCCAGAGGTATGTTCTCCCTGACGGGTGAGGGCGGCAGGCTGGAAGCCTACCCGACCGGGGATCGACCGGACTTGAGCCGACCGAAAATCGCGATCGACCAGGATTAGCTTCTAAACCGGCACCGGGTCGCCAGGGGCGGTAAACGGCGTTGCGACTGGTTCATCAGCCATGGCAGCAGCGGCCACGGGCAATGGTTTGCGGGCAGTGCTGAGCTGATTGAGCACAAACACAGTTTGGGTACGGACGGTCTCAAACCCGGCATAGCCCAACCAAGCATCCAAATTGCCCTGCCCATACTCACGGATAAAGGGTTCTTCAAAAATATTGCTGAGCCAATCCACCGTGCGGAGAGTTTGCTGATTGCCGTCGAGCACCAGCATTTGACCGCCGGGGCTCATGACCCGCCAGCTTTCTTGCAAAATGGTTTTCGCGACGAGGGGCGGCGTTTCGTGAAAGAGCAGGGTGGCGCACACCACATCAAACGAGGCGTCATCGAGGCCGGTCGCCATCGCATCGCCATGGCGGAACGTGATCTCCAACCCGGCCGCTTGGGCTTTGCGCTGGGCCATGATCAGCATGTGAGGCGACAGATCGAGCCCGACCACCTCGGCTTGGGGAAAGCGGCGCTTGAGCATAAGCGTAGTTGTGCCTGTGCCGCAGCCCAAGTCTAAAATGCGGCGGGGAGTTCCCTGAATGGCGTTGACGAGGCTTTCGCGCACCCAGGTTTCGCTGGGGGGCAGCACGTATTGCGTGATGGGGTCGTAGGTGATGGCGGCATCGATGTTGAGATAGCCGTCGTCGATGCCGTGAAATTTGCTGGTTTGGTAATAGTGGGGATAGGTTACCTGGGGATTGGCGATCGCCCCGACTTCCGTCTCCCAATCAATGCTGTTGCGGAGTGTCAGCAGCGCTTCTTTGTCGATGAACTGTTCAAAGAGGGGCGCTAAAAATTGTTCAAAGAGGCTTGGGTTTTGAGTTTCCATCAGGTTTCAAACGTTGAGTAATCGACAGCGCGGCAGCGATGCCGAACAAACAGCGGATCGCCCCCCCAATTTAACGGCTGAGAGAAAAATTGGTCAGCGCGCCAGGGGAGCGATCGCGTCATCGTCTGATCAGACTACTTCAGTACCTGCTTAAAGCTGGGCAGTTGACTTGCGGTTTCCCACCAGGCTTTGAGTTGGGGCGTCTCGCTGATGACGGCCTCCCAATCGGGGGTATTGGACAGGTAAAGCACGACGGGCAAGAGATACAGGTCGGCCAAGGTCAACTCAGCGCCAAGGAGATAAGGTGAACAAGCGGCGATCGCTTCAATCGCTTTCAACGCCGTTTGCACTTTGGGCACGGCGGCGGCAACGGCGGCTTCATCGGTTTGGCCGCCCCGACTGGGCACAATCAACCGCTGAATGGTGATGGTGGTGATGGCGGGTGGATACAGATAGCTATCGACGATCGCCATGATTTGCCGCATGTGGGCCTGGGCCATCAGGTCATCGGGGGTGAGGCCATTGTTATTGACAGCGGCGTCGAGGTATTCAGCGATCGCACAGGTCTCATACAAATACTGACCGTCGATTTCGAGCGTAGGGACTTTGCCAAAGGGATGCTTGGCTAGATAGTCGGGGGAGTTTTGCTCGCCTGTGAAAATGTCGACGGGCTTGAGCTCGTAGGGGGTGTTGGCTTCGGTGAAAATCATCCGCACGGTGCGAACGTAGGTGCTCAGCGCCGGGCCATACAGAACAAAATTTGCCATGGGTTTACAAGGAATTAATCAGTTTGCGCGTCTAAAACAGACACTTCAACTTAGATCGAAACTCGCCGCCCTGACTGAGTCGGTGATGAGAAGTCGACAATAATTTGCCCTGTGACTGTGATAAGGGGGCCGGCTCTAGCCAGCGGCTTGTTGGGCACGCGCCAACACCTTGAAAAACAACACGCCGGAGGGTAAAAACACCGCCCCCAGCATGAGCGGCACATAGGTGCCCCAATTAGCCCCAGGCTGGAGCACGGCGGCGGTGGGAGTCTTTGGATCGTAATAGACGGTCACCTCGCTACCGGGGGGATAGGCGGCTTTGCCTGCCCGCTGGGCCTCGGCATGGCTGTCGTATTGTTGTTGGCTCGCGGTGGGGCCAGCCCCCAGGGAGTAGCGATCGCCCGTATAGCTAATCTCGGCGACCTCGTATTGATAGGCCACGGTGTAGCTATAGGTTTTGATGCTGCCGTTCGATTCGGAATAGTAGAGATTCGACGTGACGGCCTGCACTAGGCCAGGGGTGCTGGGCCAGGTATAACTCGCCAGGGCACTTTTGAGAAAGATGACGCCAAAAATGCTGAGGGCCGCACCAATGAGGATGAGGAAACCACCAAACCCGGCAATGATGCGGTACTGGGCGGGGGTGATGGGGGTGGGGGTGGTCATAGCAGGTTGATTAACGAGGACAGCGGGAACAGAGAAACCGCCCTATTGTATTCAACCTGATCGATCGCGGCATCCCCTCTACTCGCCACGCCAAAATCCGCCATCCCCAATCCCCCATTCATCAACCTTAGAGAAAATCGCTCCCCGCCGCCATGTCGTCACTCATCACCCTGTATTTGCCAGCCTCGAAGGAATGCAGCGGCTCGAAGCGGTCAAGGCTGAGCAAAACCTGAGCTATGCCGCGATCGCGGCAAAAGCAGACGTGAGTATTGAGGCGAGGCAGGGCGATCGCTTTCCCCTTCACTGAAGGGAGTCTTTCCAGGCCCCACTTACCCGCCGGGCTCCCCAGAGCACAAAGGCTAATCCCAGCAGCTTGCAGTTTCCTGGTGGGTAGCCGTGAGAGAATGAATTTTTAATGAGGCGATCTTATGCCCGCTGCTTATGTGCAAAACGAAACAGAATTTGACGCCCTGCTAGCGTCCGAACCCCTGGTGGTGATCGATTGCACGGCGACCTGGTGCGGCCCCTGCAAATTGATTGCGCCGTTGATTGACCAATTGGCCGATGACTACAGCGATCGCGTCAAAATTCTGAAATTAGATCTCGATTCCAATAAAGAAGTCGCTCAACGCTTTGGGGTGCGGAGCATTCCAGCGGTCATGTTTTTTGCCAACGGTGACCTGGCGGAAACCCTGATCGGAGCCAAAAAGCAGGAAGAATACGAGGCCGCGATTACTCGGCATCTCGCGGCTTAGGGCGTAAACCTTCCTACAGTAGCCATCCCCCGCGATCGCGGTCAACTGAGCGTCAATCCCGGCGAGAGACCAGAGTGGCCGTTCAAGATCCGTGGGGAGAAGCGCGATCGCCGCCAGTCTCCGTGCGACTAGCCGGATGATGTCAGCGTTTGGCGAATCAGACTGGCCAGCTGCTCCGCACTATCCGGAATTGCCAAGTTGGCAGCAGCGGCGGCCATCTGCGCCCGACGCTCGGGATTATGAATGAGCGTGAGCACCATATCTTGCAGGGTAGCGGCAGTCAAATCGGCCTGCCGACAAACCAGCGCCGCATTGGCCGCTGCAAACGCCGCTGCGTTATACGCCTGGTGGTCTTCCGCCGCAAAGGGATAAGGAATGAGCACCGACGGGGTATGGGTGAAGGCTAATTCCGTGAGCGTGCCCGCCCCCGCCCGGCTGATCACCACATCGGCCCGCTGAAACAGCCCAGCCATCGCGTCAAAAAAAGGCAGAGGAATGTAGTGATCGTGCTGCAAACTCTGGGCCGCAGCATCGTTCGTGCCCGTCTGATGCACCACCCAAGCCCCCGCCTCAAACCAAGCTGGCGCGGCCGTGCGCACCAATTGATTAACCGCGACGGCCCCCTGGCTGCCCCCCACCACCAGAATGACGGGGGCATCGGGCGGCAGTGCCACCTCCGTTGGCAACTCCTGACCGCTGAGAAACTGCGATCGCACCGGGGTGCCCACCACCACACTGTTCGCTTTGGGCAAGTGGCTGGTCGCCGCCTCAAACCCCAGCGCCACCACCGAGCACCAAGGACTGAGCCAGCGAGTCACCTTGCCCGGCAGCGCATTCGACTCGTGCAAAATAGCCGGTAGCCCCAGCGATCGCGCCGCCAGGATGGCCGGGGCCGCAATGTAGCCGCCGGTGGTAAAGACCCCATCAAACTGCTCGCGCTGGAGTAGCTGCCGCACCTGCAACGTGGCTTGCAACACTTGCCCGAGCAACCGTAGCGACCCCAGCCCGAGCCGCCCCTGAAAACCGCCCAACCGTAATGTGTGCAGGGGATATTGCTGAGGCACCAACTCGGTTTCTAAACGATCCGGTACGCCGAGCCATTCAATCGCATACTCGGGCAGTTGCTCTGCCGTGGCGATCGCGGGAAACAGGTGGCCGCCGGTGCCACTCGCGGCAATCAGCAGTTTTTTGGGAGTCTCTGACACAATGACGCGCTCTGAATACAAAAGGAAGGGCGCTGGCTGCCGCCATCAGTGACGACGGCCCCATCGACGTTCAGCGGTGAGGATGGTGCCCGCACTGCCGGCCAGCCCGACTGGTGACCGCCAATCCGGCGGACGTTAAGCCACAGGCTCCAGCGATGCCAAAGGATCGGGCAGCGTCGGCGACGGAGCCTGAAATGCCCCCGTAATGACATACTCTAACCGGAGTTTGAGCCAGGTAATGACTGTCTTGTCAGTCGAAATCACCGCTGCTGCGGGTTGCGGACAGCGACTTTTGATTTCGCCAAAGCCTTCGCTCTCTAAAAAAGCGGGCTGCTTGACCAGCCAAAAATCGATTTCCTTTTCTTGTTCTTGATAGTGGCGACGGCGCTCGCGCAGCACCTCATCAAGGGGTTCGTCTTCGAGCAAAAATTTTTGGCTGGCAGCAAGGTAGTAGTAAGTTTGCATAGTCCTTCGGATAAACAACCACCTAGAGACAAAATTCTCCCATAGAAGGTTGATGGCAGTGTAGTCTCGCGGCGTAAAGTGATGTGAAGTCACAATCTCTACCCGCTCGGACGACCGACTGATCGGTAATTGGTCGAGTCGGTCAGTCCATATTTAGCGTCATGCTATCGCCGATCCCCCTTAATCCCCCTTACAAAGCTATCCCTTATACACAAGTTGGTGCATCGCTTGTCGGGGAAAGGTTGCAGCGATCGGTTGCGGCAGTTTTATGGGCTGTAGAACCTCTCCTCTCCTCTCCTAAGCCCTTCGGACAGGCTACGCCCACGCAAGGAGACGAACCGGCAGCCTTGATAAACCTCTCCTTACCAAGGAGAGGTGCCGCAGGCGGTGAGGTTTTACCCCCCGCAACTCAAGGCCAGAAACCTTGCTATACAAGTCTTTGATAGAGTTTTTCCGAATGGATAGCTTACAAAGGCATTCATATACTTCGCAAACCAAGCCCCCTCATCCCCCAGCCCCTTCTCCCAAAACTGGGAGAAGGGGGGCGGACAAGTCTCCCTCCCGAGGCTGGGCTACTAAGTACACATAAATCCCTCCTGGGCTAGTGACCATCCCTGAAAGATGGCCTCAAATTT